>JANWIW010000001.1 GCA_025449695.1 Minisyncoccota bacterium
ATTGAAGAAGAAGCAGAACGGTAAGAACAGCCATCCCGCCGGAGGTGACCATTGACCAGGCGCCGCGACAAACCTCGCCGGCACAACGGTCCCCGCCGCCAGGGTGCACTGGGCGCGAACCGCGCACGACGCTCCGGCGGCAAGCCGCCGTTTTCCGCCTTCCCGTCCAGGATCACCCCGAAAATGCTGTTCCGTGAGAACGAACTGCGCCGCAATTCCAGGCGTGGTCGCTCTTCTCGCTCTATGTCCGCTCATTCTCCGTGACGTTCTCCCCGCAGTAGGATCTCGCGCACCATTCACGGTGCGCGAAGTCTGTATCCCTCCGAAGCTTTACGGTTTTCAGCCTAGCTTCAGCGAAGTTGGAGTGAAGGGGGAGATAGGCCGCCTATTTTATGAAAATACGCACGGCGCATGGGGATCCCCATGCGCCGCTGCTGCGCGAAAACCGCATTTTTCTTAGCCGTGTCGCGCCGCCGGTGCCCGCTCAGTGCGGGTGCAGAGGCACACCGCGATGAGAAGCACCAGTACCAGGACCATACCTGCATAGGGCAGGGCGCGGTGCGCGAGGTCGGCCAGGAAGACCATGCTGGCGTCCCAGAGGGCCTGGAGTTGCTGCACGCGGGGATCCAACTGGTTCATTCCGAGCCCCCGTTTCCTTTCATGCCGCGCCATCTTTCGCGCAAGAACGCGGCCCAGTTGTCGAACGGTTGGCCAAAGTAGGTGTAGAGAACCAACGCGGCCAGCGCGATACCGATTTGCATGTCGCCTCGGTGAAACATGATCGGGACCTCCTCCTTTTAATAAACTCTTTTCCCCGGGCAAGTCAAGTTCCGTCCTGTATCGGGCCGCGCTATACTGTAAAGACATGCGGCACGCGAAACAGCTTCTCTATGGCATCTTTTACCTTGCCTTCTGGGTCGCCGTGAGTACGGGCGTATATTACATGTTCGTGAAGCCCGTCCCCACTTGTTTCGATAACATCCAGAACCAGGACGAAGAAGGCGTGGACTGCGGGGGAACATGTTCCCAGGCCCGGATGTGCCTGCCCGATCTAGAGCCCATCCGGGCCGACCGGGCGAAGGTGCTGCCGCTCGCACTCTCTGCCTCCTCGACCCGGATCAGCCTCATCGTCGAGATCGGCAACCCCAATCTGGACTGGGCAGTCAACCGGTTCTCCTATGTATTCAACGTCTACGATACTTCCGGGGCAAAGGTTGGGTCCTTTGCAGGTTCCTCTTATATATACGCGGGAGAGGTAAAGTACCTGTCCCTGCCGAACGAGATAATAGAAGGGGTTCCCGAGCTCGCCTACGCGGAGATCGAGATAGCCGAGCCGCGCTGGAGGAAAGCAAAGGACTTTCCCAAGGTAGAGGCTGCCGTCGTGATAATCAAGACAGATGTGCTTCCCACGGTGACCGCCCGCGGTACGGTGGCGAACTCCGCCTCGGTGCCGGTCGCTGCCGAATTGACCGCTGTTTTCTATAACAACCAGAATGATATTATAGGCGTCTCCGGCACCGTGCTCGACCGGCTCGCGGCGGGGGAGGCCCGCGAGTTTGCCATCTTCCATCCGGCTATGAACGACATCGCCCCGGAGCGGACCCGCGTCTTTTCGTCGGCCTACGCTATCCAATAGCTTGAAGTTTCCAGGTTGCAGCTTGCGGAGATAGCTGTAAGCTGTGCTGGAAGCGGGAACTATCCATATCTATGACCTGTAACCTCTCACCTGTAACCTGTCACCTGTATTCATGATGCTCCTTCTCGCCGCGGGCTTCATTGTGCTCGCAGGCCTGGTCACGCTCTCCGGAATATCCACCCACCTGTTCGTTATGCAGCTCGCCTGGACGGGGATTGGCCTCGCGGTGATCGCGGTCCTCAGGCTGTGGGACTGGTCGGGCATCCTGCGCTCGCGCTGGTTCCTTTGGGGCGTGTACGGGCTTTCGGTGGGCCTTCTTGTCGTGACCTACCTGAGCGCTCCGGTGATCCGCAACACGCGCAGCTGGATCGTGATCGGCCCGGTCGAGGTCAGCCGGTGGAGCTCGCAAAGATCGCCCTCATACTCGTATTCGCAGGCTATTTCAGCCGCCGGCACGTGGCCATAGGGGAAGCGCGTCACATCTTCGTTTCTTTCCTGATCTTCGCGCTTCCGGCCGGGCTGACTTTGCTCCAGCCCGACCTGGGCTCCGCCTCCATTCTCGGCAGCATCTGGCTGGGATTCCTTCTTGTGTCCGGGCTGCCGCGGCGATGGATCGTGGCGGTACTCCTCCTCATCATGGTCGTGGGGTTCGCGGGCTGGCACTGGTTCCTGGAGCCTTACCAGAAAGAGCGCATCACGGGCGTGTTCTATCCGGAGCGGAACGTCCTCGGCATCAACTATTCCACCAATCAATCCAAGATCGCCATAGGTTCCGCGGGATTATGGGGCAAAGGCTGGAACCAGGGGACGGAGACCCAGCTCGGATATCTCACCGAGCCCAGCACCGACTTTATTTTCGCGGCCCTGACCGAGGAGTGGGGCGCGGCCGGCGCGCTCGCAGTGCTCGTTGCCTTTTTTCTCTTGATATATCAGCTCCTCAAGATCGGCGCGGCGCAGAACTCCAACTTCGAGCACTTGATAGCCCTGGGGGTCGCCATCACCTTCAGTGTCCAGTTTCTCGTGAACGCAGGCTCCGCGACGGGAATCTTCCCGGTGGTGGGGGTGACCTTCCCGTTCCTGAGCTACGGAGGCTCATCCCTCATCACCGGCTTCGGCATGCTGGGGCTCGTGTACGCCAGCCGCCGCCAGACCGCCATCTGACATGAACAAACGCTTCCTCGCCGCAGTCCTCGCCCTGCTCCTCCTCGCCGCAGCCGTGGTCGTCTCGGCGTTCTTCCTGCGGCCCGCTATGCCCGGCGCCGCACGGGTACCATTCGATATAAAAGAAGGAGAAGGATTCCGTTCCATCACCGCGCGCCTCGCCGCCGCGGGCGTCATCCGCTCAAGGCTTGCCTTCGAGGCCTATACGCTCCTGACCGGCGGGGCGCGTCAGCTGAAGCCGGGTTCCTACGAGCTTTCCCCCGGCCTCTCCACGCCTGCGATCGCCGGCCGGCTGCGGCGGGGGATAGACCGGGAGGCGGTGGTCACCATCCCGGAAGGTTCGAACATGTATGAGATTGATGTCCTGCTCGCGGAGGCGGGCGTCCTGCCGAAGGGCGGGACCATATCTTTCGCAGATAAGAACGAGCTGGAGGGTTATCTCTTTCCGGATACGTACCGGTTCTACCTGGGATCCGGTACGGTAGCCGTCCAGGCCAAGTTCGCAGAGGCGTTCGCCCGGAGCATCGGTCCTGTCCTCGCGAGTTCCACGCCCCGTGCCCTTACCGCCCGGCAGGTCCTCGTCCTTGCCTCTATATTAGAGAAGGAGGTCCAGACCGAAGAGGACAAGCGGATCGTGGCGGGCCTCCTCCTGAAGCGCATGGCTGAAGGAGTGCCTCTGCAGGTGGATGCGAGCGTCTGCTACGGCAAGCGCCTGGCTAGGCCGGACCGAAACTGCCATCCCGTGACCACGCTTGACACTCAAGTGGAGTCGCCTTACAATACGTACCTGCACAAAGGGTTACCACCGGGACCCATAGGAAACCCGGGGATTTCCGCGGTAAAAGCCGCGCTTTCGCCTATTGACTCGCCCTACTGGTATTATCTCTCCGATCCCGTGACCAACCACACCATTTTCGCAAAGACGCTTGCCGAGCACGAAAAGAACCGGGCGCAATACCTTTTACACTCCGAGCGCTAGGACGCATCTCCAAAGCATTCCCTTCCACGAGGAATGTTTTTGAGATGCGTTTCTGGTTAAGGCTTCCCATCCTCATTTTGGACCGGCTGATTCAATCATCCAAATAAAAACCACAACGTCGCATGCCTAAAGAACTCGCCGTCAAGGATTTTTCAAAATTCAAAGCGCTCACCTCGGTCGGCAACCTGAACGAGATGCAGCTGAAGAGCTATGCCTGGTTCATGCGCGAGGGCCTGAAGAGCCTCCTTAAAGAGGTCTCGCCTATTTTCGATCATACCGGCAAGGAGCTGGAGCTCACTTTCGATGATTATACCTTCGGCGAGCCCAAGTACGACGAGGTGATGGCCCGCTATAAGGACGCGACGTATGAAGCGCCGCTCCATATCACCGTCACCCTCCACAATAAGAAGACCAAGTACAAGGAGACGCAGGAGATCTACTTCGGCGATTTCCCGATCATGACCGAGCGCGGCACGTTCATCGTGAACGGCGTGGAGCGCGTGGTCGTTTCCCAGCTGGTACGCTCCGCGGGCGTTTACTTCACCATGGCCACCTGGCACGGCAAGAAGCTCTTCGGCGCCAAGGTCATCCCGAACCGCGGCTCCTGGCTGGAGTTCGAGACCGACCTGGACGGCTCGGTCCATGTGAAGATCGACCGCCACCGCAAGGTGCCGGTGACGGACCTTCTGCGCGTGTTCGGCGTGGAAGACGCCGACCTTCGCACCCTTTTCCGCAACGCAGACACCGGCGAGACGGGCGCCATCGAGGCGACCCTAAAGAAGGACATCGCCCGCGACCTCTCCGAGTCCTATCTGGAGATCTACCGCCGCCTCCGTCCCGGCGACCCGGCCACCCCGGATACGGCCAAGGGCCTCATTGACGGCATGTTCCAGCGCTTCGACCGGTACGACCTCTCCGTGGTCGGCCGCTTCAAGCTCAATCAGCGCCTGAATCTGAACGCCAAGAAGAATTCGCTTCTTTTAGACAAGGAGGATATCGCCGGCATCGTCTCCGAGATCATCCGCCTGAACAACGTCTCGTCCGCCCAGCCGGACGACATCGACCACCTTGGCAACCGCCGGGTAAAGGCGGTGGGCGAGCTCTTGGAAGGCCGTCTCCGCGTCGGCGTGGCGCGTCTCAGGCGCATCGTGCAGGACCGCATGTCCACCCTGGAACGCGAGACGCTCGTGCCCGCCCAGCTCATCAACTTCCGCCCCATCACCGCGGTCATCAAGGAGTTCTTCGCGTCTTCCCAGCTCTCCCAGTTCATGGACCAGGTGAACCCGCTCGCGGAGCTCGAGCACAAGCGCCGTCTCTCCGCCCTCGGTCCCGGCGGTCTCACCCGCGAGCGCGCCTCCTTCGAGGTCCGCGACGTGCATCGTTCTCACTACGGCCGTATCTGCCCCATCGAGACCCCGGAAGGATCCAACATCGGTCTCATCAACTACCTCGCCAACTTCGCGCGGGTGAACGACTTCGGATTCCTCGAGACCCCGTACGCGCGGGTCAAGAACGCCGCGATCACGGAGGAGATCGTTTGGATGAACGCGCTCGAAGAAGAGAAATATACCATCGTGCACGGCGCGACGCCGCGCGACGAGCAGGGCAGGCTCCAGGGCGATCTTTTCGAAGCCCGGGTTAAAGGCAATCCCGGCACCTGCGTCCCCGCAGACGTCGATTTCATTGAAGTGGCGCCCCACCAGTTCGTGTCCGTGGCCACGTCGCTCATCCCGTTCCTGCAGCATGACGACGCAAACCGCGCCCTCATGGGTTCCAACATGCAGCGCCAGGCCGTGGCTTCCATCAAGCCCGCCGCGCCGCTCGTCGGCACCGGCGAGGAAGAAAAGGTGGCCCGCGATTCCGGTTACGTGGTCCACGCGGACGGTCCCGGCGTGGTGAGCAAGGTGGACGCGAGCCGCGTCCAGGTGAAATACGCGAACGGTAAGACCGTGGACTACCCCCTCGTGAAGTTCAAACGCTCCAACCAGTTCACCTCCATTTCCCAGGAGCCGGTAGTGGCAAAGGGTGACAAGGTTAAGAAGGGCCAGATGATCGTTTCCGCGACCTCCATAGACCAGGGCGTCCTGGCCCTCGGCCAGAACCTGCTCGTGGCGTTCATGTCCTGGGAAGGCGCGAACTTCGAGGATGCCATCATCCTCTCGGAGCGGGTGGCCAAGGACGATCTCTTTACCTCCATCCATCTGGAGGATTTCTACTGCGATGTCCGCGACACCAAGCTCGGCCCGGAGATCACGACTCCCGACATCCCGAACGTCTCCGAAGAGAAGCTGAAGAACCTGGACGAGGAGGGCATCATCCGCATCGGTGCCGAAGTCCACGCCGGGGACATACTGGTGGGCAAGATCTCGCCCCGCGGCGAGGCGGAGCTCACTGCCGAGGAGCGCCTTCTGCGCGCGATCTTCGGCGAGAAGGCCCGCGACGTGAAGGACACCTCGCTCACCCTGCCGCACGGCAAGCACGGCCGCGTGGTCGGCGTGAAGATTTTCTCCCGCGACCAGGGCGACAAGCTGGAGGCGGGCATCATCAAGCGCATTCAGATAGAGGTTGCGTCCCTCCGCAAGGTGCAGGCGGGCGACAAACTCGCCGGCCGCCACGGCAACAAGGGCGTCATTTCCCAAGTCCGCCCGGTGGAGGACATGCCCTACCTCGAGGACGGCACGCCCGTGGATATCGTTTTGAACCCGCTCGGCGTCACTTCCCGCATGAACCTGGGCCAGGTGCTCGAAACCCATCTCGGCTGGGCCGCCAAGAAGCTCGGCTATCGCGCCATCACCCCTTCTTTTGATTCCGTATCCTTCGCCCAGATCCAGGAAGAGCTGAAAAAGGCCGGCCTGCCGGAGGACGGCAAGACCACTCTTTTCGACGGCCGCACCGGCAAATCATTCGACAACCGCGTGGTGGTCGGGCAGATCTACATGCTGAAGCTGAACCACCTGGTGGAGGACAAGGTACACATGCGCTCCATCGGCCCGTACTCCCTGATCACCCAGCAGCCGCTCGGCGGCAAGGCCCAGTTCGGCGGCCAGCGCTTCGGCGAAATGGAAGTGTGGGCGCTCGAAGGCTACGGCGCGCGGCATATACTGCAGGAGATGCTTACCGTGAAGTCCGACGACGTCATGGGACGCTCCGCGGCCTACGAATCCATTATCCGCGGCGAGGAAATCCGCGAACCGAATATCCCAGCCTCCTTCAACGTGCTCGTGGCGGAATTGAAATCATTGTCTTTGAACATAGAGATGATCGCCGCCCAGGGCGCCCCGGAGCGCGGCCAGGGCGACGGCACGCCGCCCTCCAACTTTGAGGCGCTGAAGATCAACATCGCCTCTC
>JANWIW010000002.1 GCA_025449695.1 Minisyncoccota bacterium
TCGTGTCCGAGCCGGCTTATAAAGCAAGGACAACTTTTAAAAGCAGGTGCTGTATTTAGAACCCTTCCATAGCAGAGAGGTCCCTCGCCTTGCTCGGGATGACAGAGTGGTCGCAGGAGTTTACTCTCCCGCCCAAGTGGGAGTCGGGATGATAAAAGGAGGCGGCGACCGCTCTTAATATTCAACAAACACCTTGTGCTACCATTAAACGCATGAATGTGTTCCATGCGCTCGCGATTGGCGTTCTGGAAGGCCTCACCGAGTTCCTGCCCGTCTCTTCCACCGCTCACATGCTTCTCGCAGAAAGGCTGCTTGGCCTTGCCGGGACCGAGTTCTTGAAGAGCTTCACCATTATCGTCCAGTTCGGGGCCATCCTTGCGGTCGCGGGCATGTACCTCCGGCGGTTCCTTACCGACTGGCGGACGAACCTCCGCATCGCCGCCGCGTTCATCCCCACCGGCGTGATCGGTTTCGCGCTGTACGGCCTCGTTAAGGCATTCCTCTTCGAAGAGGTCTGGCTGACCCTTGCCGCGCTTTTTTTAGGCGGCATCGTGCTCATCCTCTTCGAGCGGCGGGAGCCGGGCCGCGGCCGCCGGACGGAGCTCGAGGACATTTCATACCCCCAGGCTCTTTGGATCGGCCTGGCGCAGGCCCTGGCCGTGGTCCCCGGCGTGTCCCGCTCCGCGGCGACCATCGTGGGCGGAGAGCTCGCGCGGGTGTCCCGGCGGGCTGTCGTGGAATTCTCGTTCCTGCTCGCGGTGCCGACCATGCTCGCGGCAGCCGGCTACGATCTTCTGAAGAACGCCCCGCACTTCGCCGCGAGCGAGTTCCATCTTCTGGCCGTCGGCTTCATCGCGGCGTTCATCTCCGCCTGGGTCAGCGTCCGCTGGTTCTTGAACTATCTGAAGCGGCATTCCCTGGCCGCGTTCGGCTGGTACAGGATCGTCCTGGCGCTGGTATTAGCCACAACCTTTTTCTTGCGCTGACCACGCCGTCCATTAGGATTGGGGTATGCTCAGAGTAAGCGAGTGGCTGCCGAACCCCGCCGGCAAGGACGATGCGGAGTGGATAGAGATATTCAACACTTCACTACAAGGCCTCTCCCTGGACGGCTGGCGGATCGTCACTCCCAAAGGAAAACCGGTCCCGTTGCGGGGGTGGATCCCCGGCGAAGGGCATGCGGTGCTCACGAGGCGGGATTTCAAGTTTTCTCTGCGGAATTCCGACGGGGCCGTGGCGCTCTACGATCCCTCCGGGAGGCTTGTGGACGAAAGCTCGTATCGCGGGCTCGCGCCTGAAGGGCAGAGCGCGAACCGGGGTAAGAGCGGTTCTTTCTTCGCCATGCCCACGCCGGGCGCGGCAAACGCGGCGTTCGGGGAGGCGCTCCTCGACGAACGCCATCCCTTCGACGTTCCTCTCAAACCCTCCACTTTTCTCCCCCCGCTTGCTATGATGCTCGGTGCCGCGGCAGTCCTGGCCGCGATGACATTGTTCATTTTTTTGAAACATGAGCGTCTTTCAGAGCTCTTCCTCGGAAAGTACTAAGCGCCTCGGCGGGCGCTTCGCCGCGCGCGTGCTCGCGCGCGGGCCGTCCGCGACCGGCGCCACGGTTTTCGCGCTCACCGGTCCGCTCGGTGCGGGAAAGACCACGTTCGTCCAAGGCTTCTTTAAAGGGCTTGGTCTCCGCCGCGCGCCGAGTAGCCCCACGTTCATATTGATGCGGCGTACCCGTTTGCCCCGTCTCGCCTCAGGCAAGGGAGTTTCCACGCGTCCGCCGTTTAAGAATGTCTACCACGTGGATGCGTACCGCGTGCGCGGCCCGAAGGAGTTCGTCGCGCTCGGATTCGAAAAGGTGCTGGCGGAGCCGGGGAACATCGTTCTCGTGGAATGGCCGGAGCGCATCAGGTCCATATTGCCGAGACGGCGCCTCAATCTGCACTTTAGCCACGGCAGACACTCCGAACACCGCAGCATCCGAAAGCGGTAACCGCGGCCAGTGGGCAGCGGCATTGAACGCATCTTTATACTTATCCAATACACTCACGATCGTGAGTGTATTGGGAACACGGCCAAAACCAAAAGGGGAAGAACGCCCTGCTCGCCACAAAGGGGAAAAGCTGGCGGCGGTTCCGGGGGTTTTAATAGAAGACGCGCTCACCTTCGCCGAAGTGATTGAGGCCATCCTGATTAGCCCTTACGGATCGAGCGCTTCCGGTTTTGAATACGCTCTTCGCCATAATCACGGGCGTTCTGGCGGAACCCCGTCGCAGTCGCGCCAGCGGTTTTCAAGATTGCTATGGTATGCCCGCCAGGAGTCTCATCGCTTACGCAGGCCGGGGAAAGACCAGGATGTTTTCCATCACCGCCAAAGGCAAGCGCAGATTGCGCGCACTAACCGGGAATCCAGCCGCTCTGCCCGCGGGGAAGTATGATGCCGCGCCTGGCGGCACGATGATAATCATAATTTTCGACATTCCCGAGAAAGAACGCAGAAAAAGGGATTGGATGAGGAGCGCGCTGCGCGCTATGGGTTTTGAAAAGGTCCAAAGGAGCGTCTGGCGGGGCGCCGTCAAGGTGCCGCAACGCTTCATTGAGGATTTGCGGGAATTGAGAATCGCGGATTACGTGGAAATATTCAGCGTACTCAAGAAGGGAACACTCGCTCCTTCCTGATTATCCAGTACCCCACGATCGTACAACACTGGATAATCCGAGGGGTGGGGAGTGTGATATGATGGGGCTCATGCATGAAATGGAGGCAAAGATCAGGGAGTTCCTGATCGCGCGCGGATGGGACCATCTTCGGCCCGCGGACCTGGCCAAATCCATAGTGATCGAGGGCGCGGAGCTTCTCGAGAACTTTCAATGGGGCAGTCTGACGGCGGAAGAGCTCCGGGCCGATCCGGAAAAGGCGGAGAAGGTTAAGCGCGAACTGGCCGACGTCCTCATTTATTGCATGGAGCTCGCGGTTACCATGGGCTGGGACACGCAAAGCACGATCAAGGAAAAGCTCGCGATCGTGAACGAAAAGTATCCCGCCCAGCTCATGCTGTCCTGGAAAGGACGGGCGGGCGAGCCGGGCGTGGACGAGGAATACCTGAAGATAAAAGAGGAATATCGCCGCCGCGGGCTTTCCTAAGCCGCTCATACAATGAAGACCCTGCTTCTTATTGACGCGAACTCGCTCACGCATCGGGCCTACCATGCTCTGCCGCCGATGAACGACGGCGCAGGCAATCCGACCAACGCGCTCTACGGACTTTCGAGCGTGCTTCTTAAACTTTGGCGCGAAGAGCGTCCGGATTACGCCGCCGCATGCTTCGACCGGCCGGAACCCACCTACCGGGACGCGGAGTACCCTGAGTACAAGGGGCAGCGCCCGCCGACGGCGGATGATCTCCTGCCCCAGATCATCGCCGCCCGCGGCCTTTTCCCGCGCTTCGGGGTCAGGACGTTCGAGAAGGCGGGGTACGAGGCCGATGATCTGATCGGGACCCTGGCGACCCGTTTCGCCGACGCGGAGGGTGTGCGGACCGTCATCCTGACCGGTGACCGCGATACTTTACAGCTCGTCCGTGGCGACAAGGTGGTCGTGCGGATCCCCCTCAAGGGCATCTCGGAGACCATGACTTACGACGAGGCGCTGGTAAAGGAGAAATTCGGGCTAAAGCCCGCACAGCTCATAGACTATAAGGCGCTGGTGGGCGACCCGTCAGACAACATCAAAGGGGTGCCGGGCATCGGTCCCAGCTCCGCCACCGCCATCCTCCAGAAGTATGGGAGCATAGACAAGGCCCTGGCATATCTCGAGGACGACCGCCTCATGAGGAAGCTGGAAGGCAAGGAAAAGATCGCGATTCAGGCGCGGCGGCTCGTCAGTTTGCAGTGCGACGCGCCCATCGAGGCGGCCCTGGACGATCTCCTCGTGAGTTTCGATGAAGATGCGCTTCGGGAGCATTTCGAGGGCAACGGCTTCACGAGTCTTGTGAAGCGCATGAACGCGCCGGCGGAGGAGCCGAAGGCGGTGAAAAAAGAAAGCCCGCCCGAACGGCAGGGAAGGATATTTTTCTAAAGTCGTGGAGGTCGCGCCCGGCGCGACCTCCCTCATTACGCTGCGCTGGCACGCAAGGGTTCCGCGCGGCGGGCGGCATTCCGGAAGCCCCAACACATCGCGACGAAGCCGAGCAGGGCGACCGCGAAGCAGATCATCGCTAGTTCCCCGGAGCCCTTCGCCGCAGCGGAGCTCTTCAGTACTGCGGTGAAGCCCGCGAACCCGCACGCTGAAAGGAGCACGCCGCATTTGCCGAGCATTTTCCATAGCTCGGCGGCGTTCCCTCTGGGCAAGCCCATGATCCAAAGGCTGATCCCGAAGAGCGCGCCCAACGTGCCGCCGAGAGCGCCGAACACCCAGTCTCCGTCGTTCGGCTTGTATGCGGACGCGGCGATTGCCAGGCTGACCAGGAAGACGAGGATCCCTGCACCCCGAAACGGAAAGTGTTTCATACGAGGCCTCCTACCGAGAGCCTAACATCTGCCGCTTTTCCGTCAACGGCAGTGGGCTGACCGCGGTTTGTATGAGATAATGGCCTCGTATGGGCTTTTTTTCCCGGAACGCCCCGCCTCCTTCCCTCCGGCAAGAGCCGGAGGAAGGCATGCTCCGCGCCATCATCCTGGCGATGGAGGACGCCCTCATCGTCTATGACGAGAACTTTTTCGTCCGTCTCGTGAACCCCGCGGCGGAGCGGCTCCTCGGCATACGGAACGCCGATATAGCAAACACGCAGCTCAGCCCCAAGCAAGCCGAGGACCCGAGCCTGCGGCGCCTGGTGCAGATCATCTTTCCCACCCTCGCGCCGACCCTTACCCCGCGCTCCAAGTCCGGCGAATATCCGCAAGTGGTGGACATCTCTTTCACCGACCCCTACCTGGAGCTCCGGACCATCACCTCGCCCGTCGCTGACGACGGGCGCGTGGTCGGGTTCACGAAGATCATCCGCGACCGCACGCGCGAGGTTTCCCTCGCCCAGAGCAAGACGGAGTTCATCACTGTGGCTTCTCATCAGCTCCGCACGCCGATCACGAACCTGGAATGGACCCTGGAGACGATCGCCGGCGACCCCGGCATGCCGGAGACCCTGAAGGAGATAGTCCAGGGCGCGCTGGTCTCCGTGAAGCAGCTGCACGGCATCGTGGAGGATCTTCTCAGCATCACGAAGATCGAAGAAGGCCGTTTCGGTTACAACTTTCAGGAAGTGGACCTGAACGCGTTCCTGCAGCAATTTCTCGGCAACGTCCTTCCGCAGGCCAAACGGCTCGGCATTTCGCTCTACTACGACCCGCCGGCGGGCGAGTTGCCGAAGGTGCGCATCGACGTCCAGAAGGTGAGCATGATCGTCCAGAACCTCGTGGACAATGCCATTCGCTACAACGTGCAGAACGGCTCGGTCACGGTGGGGCTTACCCCGCAGCCGAATGCGCCGTACCTGGAGGTGACGGTGAAGGATACCGGCATCGGTATCCCCGCGGAAGCCGCGCAGAAGCTCTTCACCAAGTTCTTCCGCGCTCCGAACGCGGCGGCGTCCGTTACGGACGGCTCCGGGCTGGGGCTCTACATCGCGAAAAACATCGTGACCGCCCACGGCGGGCAGATCTGGGTGGAGTCCGAGATGGGCCGGGGCAGCGTGTTCCACTTCACCCTGCCGACCGATCCTTCCCTCATCCCCCCGAAGGAGGTCCCCCTGGAGTTCTAAAAAAGAGCGAAGGGACCTCTAGGGCCCCTTCTTTTCTAAAGCTGTCTGCGGGATAGCTCGAGTTGGGTGAGAGGCAGGAGCAGGATCTCCGCCACCACCGTCGCGTCGGCGGGAGCGTCGAGTTGCAGTGCCGCCGCTTTCGTTCCGTTGATGAACTCGCGACAGGCCCCTTCATATCCCGCCCGGAGCAGGGGACGGGGGCCGTCGAAGATCACCTCCACCTCGCACTCTTCCTCGTCGAACTCGGCATGGTGGATGAAGAGGCGAGCGAAGAGCGGGTCGCCTGCGGAAACCGGGAACTGTAGGACCGATATAGTCCCATTTCCCAGTTTCCGAAGCTCGCTGCAAAGATCATGCACGAACGCGGTGAGCGTCGTATGGTCCAGAAGCTCGGACACGGTTCACCTCCCAGGAAACACTGCTCACATGAATACACGCGGCCCATGCCCGCGTCAAGGCGCGCCTGCGAAAGACAGAAGCGGCGATATGAAATCGCCGCTTCTCTGCACGGCCCGTACGAGCCGGCTATTTCTCGCTCCCTCCCGGCTTCACGCCCCGATGCAGGGCCTTGCCTTTCCGGCTGGCCTTCGGCCAGTGGAGCAGGGCGTCAGCCAGCATCTCGGCGATGATCTTCGGAGCGTTCATCTTTCGCCTCCAACAATGTACATGGCGCATATTATGCAAGAAGCTTCATGCCATGTCAACATAGCCTTATATGAGGAGTCTCGAGGGTTTTTGAAGAGTCTTTCATGAAATATAGAAATGCGAAGCGGCAGGGAGAAATCCCCTGCCGCTTGCTTTGCGCAACGCGACCTCTTCGCGTCGGCTGCTGCCTCCCGCCTTCGACGAGGCAGGTCCTGGCCCGCGTATGTCTCACGCCGCCCCCGTGCCGCCTTCTCCCTTCAGGTACCAGGCGAGGAGCTCCACCACCTCCGGAAGCATCGCTTCGTCGAAGGCAACCTCGAGCTCGTCGTGTTCCAGTGAGTTCAGGCCTGCGATCTCGGCGAATCCCCGGCTGCGGAGAAGGTAGGGGCGCTTCTCATCCTTGCGGATGATCACCTCCACGTTCTTCTGCCCCGCCGACAGGTTCCATGTGCATGCCATGACCGGACGAAGCAGAAGGCCGCCGTGTTTCACGAGCGCCGCTTCGAGCTGGCCGAAAAGCCGGAGCGTTTCCGCATCCAGCACCCGGCCTTCCCGCTGGGTCGCTTCAGGGTCGGTGCTTCCAGGCAATGTCCGGCCAAAGTCATGAGCGGGGAACGCGGCGCGGGACGAGAGCTCCTTCCGCACGCACGCAACGGCTGCCGCCAGGTCATTCTTCGAAAAGTAGTCTTCGGTCGCATATGCGACCTGCAGGCCGCTGATCCTCACCGGGAGCGGGAGCTCCGGGAAGACCTCGATCCGCAGGTCTGCGGCCCCGGGCGCATCGAAGCAGAGACTCAAAGCGTACACACCGTGTTCGTCCGCAGAGTGCTTGTCCTGAAAAGCTCGGGGCTCAAAGTGGACGATCTTCGGGTCCGCCAGGAGCATATCCCGCAGCGCCATGCCAGTCCTTTCACCGCTGCGGTAACGCGCGCCTTTTTGCCCTCCTCCGGCCTCCACCGCTTCGTCCGCCTCCCGGATCTGCTCGGCGACGGCCAGGAGTTCTCCGAGACGTTCGGCGAGATCGCGCAGGATCCTCACTCCCTCTGCATCCGCTGCCAAGCGCTGCTTCTCGTTGGTCACGAGAAACTGGCTCAGCGCGCTTTGCACAACGGCCTGCTGCTGAGTTGCGCTCGCGATCACTTCCATGTTCGCGAGGTACCGTCTGAACAGGCCTTCGAAATTGCTGAGAGATGAGGCGATGGATTTGAGGAACCACGCGCCGAGAACCACACAGACGGCGGCGATACCGCCACAAACGCACCAAAAGAGATTCATTTCAGCCTCACTTTCGCCTCAATGGATGGGGTCAAAACCTCCGCGCAGGATCGCGCGCTGGCGCTACTTTACAACATATTTATTGACGAGTCAATAATACGCAGTTGCCGAAACCGCGGAGACGGGTAGAATAGAAGAAACTCTCGTGAAAAATCCTAAATATATCTTTGTGGTGGGCGGCGTGATGAGCGGAGTGGGCAAAGGCATCGCCGCCGCATCCATCGGGAACATCCTCCAGGCGCGGGGACTCTCCGTCACCTCCCTCAAGATCGATCCGTACGTGAACGTAGACGCGGGCACCATGAACCCCACCGAGCACGGTGAGGTCTTTGTTTTGGATGACGGCACGGAATGCGACCAGGATATGGGCAACTACGAGCGCTTTCTCGGCAAGGACCTGACCCGCGCGAACTACATGACGACCGGCAGCGTCTACCTTTCCGTGATCCAGAAGGAGCGGAATCTCGAATATGGCGGCAAGCAGGTGGAAGTAGTGCCGCGCATTCCTATGGAGGTCATCGAGAAGATAGACCGCGCCATGCGTAAGGCCAAGGCTACGGTGAGCATCACCGAGATCGGCGGCACGGTCGGCGAATACGAGAACATCCTCTTCCTGGAGGCGGTGCGCATGCTGAAGATCCGCAGGCCAAATGACGTGGCGCTCGTCCTCGTGAGCTATGTGCCCGCGCTCGGCGCCGGCGGCAACGAGCTGAAAACGAAGCCCACCCAGCACGCGGTCCGCAACCTGAACTCGGTCGGGCTGCACCCCGACATAATCCTGGCACGCGCGAACAATTCTCTCGATGCGAAGCGCCGCGAGAAGATCCAGTACGCCTGCAGCATCGACAAGCGCGACGTCATCTCCGCGCCGAACGTGGACAGCATCTACGAGGTCCCCGTGAACTTCGAGGACGACGGGCTCACCGACCGCATCCTGCGCAAGCTTGACCTGAAGCCGCACGGGCGGGATATGAAGGATTGGCGCGCGTTCGTGAAGGTGATCCGCTCTAAAAAAGCGGCGGTCCGGATCGGCATCGTGGGCAAATATTTCGGCGCGGGGGATTTCGTGCTCACCGATTCGTACATCTCCGTGCTCGAGGCGGTGAAGCACGCGGCCTACGCGCTGAAGCGCGAACCGGTGATCGAGTGGATCGACGCCGAGAAGTTCGAGAAGAACAAAGCCGCGTTGAAAGAACTTTCCAAGTATGACGGGGTCATCATCCCGGGCGGGTTCGGCAAGCGGGGCGTGGAAGGGAAGATCGCCGCGATCCAGTACCTGCGCGAGAAGAAGATACCGTTCTTCGGTCTTTGTTACGGCATGCAGCTCGCCACCATCGAGTTCGCGCGGCACGTGGCGGGCATGCCTGACGCGAATACCACGGAAAGCGACCCCAGGACCAAGCAGCCGGTCATCTATATCCTGCCGGAGCAGAAGCAAAACGTGGCGGCCAAGAATTACGGCGCGACCTTGCGGCGGGGCGCCTATCCCGCCGCGCTGAAGGAGGGGACCATTGCCCATGAGGCGTATGCCAAAGCCGGCAAGAGCTTCGTGATCAAGAAGAACTCCAAGGCCCTGGTCATCTCCGAGCGCCATCGCCACCGTTATGAGGTGAACCCCGACTACATCGGCAAGCTGGAGAAGAAGGGCTGGGTTTTCTCCGGCGTCTCGCCCGACCGGCGCCTCATGGAGATCGCGGAGCTTCCCCGCAAGGTCCATCCATTTTTCCTCGGTACCCAGTTCCATCCGGAACTGAAGAGCCGCCCCCTTACCGCGCATCCTCTGTTCCTGGCATTCCTCAAGGCAGCCGCGACCAAGAAGTAAATCTAGAATCTGGAATCTGGAAACTGAAATCTGGCGCGACTGTTACCAGGTTTCAGATACTAGATTCCAGATTCCATCCCCATGATCGTCTTCCTCTACGGCCCCGACAGCTACAGGCGCCTTCGGCGCAAGCGCTTCTATGTCGCGCAGTTCGAAAAGAAGTACGGCCTTCGTGCCGAGCCGATCGATCTTGCCGATGCCGACGGCCTGGTCCGCCTCGAAACCGCCGCGAAGAGCCGCTCGCTCTTCGCCAAAAAGAAACTCCTCGTACTCGAGAGCATCTCCGAGACGGAGCCGAAGAAACTGCTGCCTTTCGTAAA
>JANWIW010000003.1 GCA_025449695.1 Minisyncoccota bacterium
GACCCGTGCCCCAAGAGCGCTCTGGACCGCGTCCTCGTGGATGTAACCTATCCCTTCTATCTTTATGGTCCTTACCCGGAAGAGCGGGAAGTAGAAGAGGAACAGGAGCAAGGCCACCAGGATGACGGCGGCTGCTTCGACCGCCACCACGCCCCCGAAGAGAGCCCGGTAACGGCGGCGGCGAATGCCGACTTCGGTGCGGTATTGGCCTTTACTGCTCCAGAACGCCCTAACGATGGACGCTTAGCATACAGGATTTCCGCCCTCTATTCATGCTGCCGAAGCAAAGAGACGACCTCGGCGCCTGCGACATCGAACACCGCGGGGTTCCCGGCGAAATGCCGTCCGATGAGGTGGTCGGCCTCTTCGAACACAATCGTCCTCCTTGACCGCGCCTGCGGCGCCTCGTCAATCTTGGCGATCAATTCTTTGGGGATCACCTCGTCCCTGCCTCCGGCGAATACCAGGATGTTGCCCCGGAACGCCCGGAGCAGGTCCCAGGCATCGGAGTCCCGCCAGCTCCCCGGACGGCGGATAATGGTGGTGAAACCGGCATTGAACGGCACGTCATACGCCTTGCGATCGTACATGGCGGGCACGAACAGAATAAGGTCCCTTATCTTGAAGATCTCCGTGAGCTTCACCGCCACATACGCGCCCATGCTCGAACCGATGAGGGAAAGAGGCTGAGGCAGCTGCAGTGCATCGATCACCGCGCAGGCCTGGTCCACGCGGTCCTTAAGGCTAAACGATGACAGCTCACCGCTGCTCTCGCCCGCTCCCCCGAAATCAAACGCCACGGAGGCAATGCCCGCGGCGGCGAGGAGATCCCGCACGGGATCGAACCGCTTGCGGTGCGATTCTCCCGCCCCGTGCAGGAAAACGACGCTCGGCCGTTCATCCACCCCGACGATATCACCCACGATATCGTGGCTCCCAACCTTGATCGAGAACTTTCCCTCCATCAGGATGGGCGCCGCTCGATGAGCGGGTTGATACGAGTTAAAAATTCGTAGTGGCTCGTGCCGCTTCGCTCACCGATCTCCATTGCGGAGATGAATTCCTTGCCGTCCCTGCCGATAAGGGTCGCTGTGTCGCCCGTTTTTATCCGAAGTCCGGTTACGTCCACGACGATCATGTCCATGGATACGCGCCCCAAGACCGGAACCCGCCTGCCCTTGATCAGTACTTCGCCGGCCCGGCCGGAGAGCGAACGCGAGAAACCGTGCCAGTAGCCGATAGGAATCACCGCCAGCTCGCTGTCGCGGGTCAGCCGCTCGGCATTATCATAGCCGACATACGCCCCTCGTTCAGCCCGCTTTACTTCGGTCACGGTCGCTCGCCAAGTCAATGCGGCACGCAAGCCCAGATCCTTGCATTGATACTCCATCTCTTTGGAATATGGATATCCGTAAAGGCCCATGCCAACCCGCACCGCCGTGCCGTGATACTTCTTGCCAAGCAAAACTCCGCCACTCGCCGCCGCGTGAACTTCGATGCGCGAGGATATGTCTCGCTTGAACAGGGCGGCGATCTTCTGGAAGCGCTCGAACTGCAGGTCCGTGTAGCCGGGGTAGTGTACATCCTTCGCGGACGCGAAATGGGTGTAAACCCCTTTGATCTTGGATCGATACCTGGCGGCCGACAGGAACTTCAACACCTTCTTCGCCTCCCCCGGATAGAACCCGCGGCGGTGGAAGCCCGTGTCGAACTCCACGTGCAGTTCGGGAACCGCCTGCGCGCGGCGGAGGCCGTCCAGGTCCGCGAAGCCGGAGATGCTGACAGCGACGCCGCGCGCGCTCGCCTCGTCAAAGAGTTCCGGCAGGGTGGGGCCGATGACCAGAATAGACTTTTCGATGCCCCGCTCCCGCAGGCGAACCCCCTCTATGAGGGAATCGACGCACAGGCCGTCCACGTGGGGCGAGATCAGCTCGCTCCACAGGTACAGGCCATGGCCATACGCATTCGACTTGACCACGCCCCAAAGCTTCACCTTTGGGCCGATGAGGCTTCGAAAGACCCTGCAGTTATGCTTCGCGGCCGCCTTAGAGACGGTAATCCAGGTGCGCGGCAGCAACCGGAAACTAACCGATGATCTCTTTGCCGACATAGGATTGGAGCACTTTGGGGACCCGGACTTTCCCGTCGGCCGTCTGGTAGTTCTCGAGGATGGCGATGGGCGTGCGGCTCATCGCGAAACAGGTCGCATCGTTCATGTGCACGAACTCGGTGCTCCCGTCCGCGCGCCGCAGCTTCGTGTTCAGGCGCCGCGCCTGGTAGTCGCCCATATAATCGGCAGTGTGGGTCTCGCGGTACTTGTCCTGCCCCGGCAACCAGGTATTGATATCCACCTGGCGCACGTCCGGGCCGCCCATGTCGCCCGTGCAGATCGCGACCAGCTGGTACGGCAGTTCCAGGGCTTTCCAGAAGTATTCCTGGACCGCGACCATGAAGTCCTGTTCCAACCGTCCGTCCTCGGGCGCGGTGAAGCTCTCCATCTCCACTTTGTCGAACTGGTGCACCCGCAGGATACCGTGGGTATCCTTGCCCGCAGCCCCCGCCTCCCGCCGGAATGACACCGAGAACCCAACGTAGCGGAGCGGCAGCTGGCCGGCAGGGATAACTTGATCCATATGCATGGGCCCCATGGTATGCTCGGCGCTCCCGATAAGGTAGATGTCGTCGGCAGGGATGTAGTAACGCTCCTCCTTCGGCTCGAGACGCGCCATCTTCTGGTAGACGTCCGGCCGGATCATGACCGGGGGGACAACCGGTATGAAAGGCCTGGCCGAATAGCCAGGCTTCACGCTCTCCGCGATCTCCCGCACTATGGCGGGATCGGTCAGGGTCTTGAACGCGTACTGGACCAAGGCGTATTCCAGGATGGCGAGATCGCCCTTCAGATAGCCGAAGCGCGCACCCGAGACTTTGGCCGCCGTCTCGGTGTCGATGATGCCGAGCGCGGTACCTATGGCCATATGGTCCTTGGGCTTGAAATCGAACTTGGCCGGCTCGCCCACGGTCTTTACGACCACGTTCTCGTCTTCATCCTTGCCTACGGGAGTGTCCTCCGAAGGAAGATTGGGAATCCTCTGCCACGCGATCTCCCGCTCCTTTTCGAGGACGGCCACTTTTTCCTCGAGGGATCTTACCTCTTCCTTGAGCCGCTTGCCGGCGCCTACGTCCCGGGCCGTAGCGGCTTTCTTCTGTTCCGCACGCTTCGCCTCCACCGCCGTGGTAGCCTCGCGCCAATCCTTATCCAGGGAGAGGAAGGCATCCACCAGGCCGGGGTCGGCATTCTTCGTGGCGATGGCCTTTTTTACTTTTTCGGCATCCTCGCGGAGAAGACGGATATCGAGCATGCAGCTATGATATCGCGCCCTCGGGCCCGGAACAAGCCGCGTTACCTTTTCGAACAAGCCGCGTTATCCTCATTGACGGTTCACGGGAATAGTGCATATAATGACTCCATCGCCATGATATCCATCCGGCCCACTACCACTACGTCCGTTTCCGAACTCCCTCCTTCGAGGTAGCGTTTTCCGCCATACCGGACACCGCGCGACCCTCGAGAGAGGGCCGTTTCTTTATCACTATCACAACCATATGCCCAACCCATTCCAGACAATATTATTCGACTTCGACAGCACGCTTATCCGCGTAGAAAGCCTGGACCTGCTCGCGGAACAGAAAGGCATCGGCGAGGAGGTCAGCCGCCTTACCGAGGCGAGCATGGACGGCTCGGTCCCGATCCAGGACGTCTTTCCCCGCAAGATGCGGCTTCTTTCCCCCACCCGCGCGGAAGCGGAAGGGATAGGCCGCGCCTGCAAGGACCTGCTCGTCGAGGACGCCGCGGAGGTCATCGCCGCATTACAGCGCCTCGGGAAGGACGTGCGCATCATGTCTTCCGGATTCAAGGACATAATCATCTTCGCCGCCCAAGATCTCGGGATCGCGCCAGAACACATCATCGCGAATCGCCTTGAGTTTGACGCTGCAGGCAATTTCCTGGCATTCCATGACGACGGCGTTCCGCTCGTCTCGGACGGCAAGCGGCAAAAGGTGGCTCGTCTAGGCCTCGCCCTTCCATCCACGGTCTTCGTGGGAGACGGCGCGACGGATGCAGCCGTGCAAGGCTCCGTCGGCATGTTCATAGGATTCGGCGGGGTCGCCCATCGTCCCCGCGTCGCGGCCGCCGCTGACGCCTACATCACCGAGCCACGGCTCGCTCCCCTCCTTCGCCACATCCTCCTTCCCAATGAGCTGGATTGGCTCGAGAAGAACGGCTTCGAAGAACTCCTTTTATCCGCCACCATGTCCCCGCGCCCTGACGCGCCGGAGTGACGTAGTGGTCCGTCGGCAGGCGGATTGAACCTTGATCTCATAAAGGAAGGAGGGTCACATGACCTTCACATCGAAAATTCCCTACATCGAGCCCAATGTCGCGGCGTACGAAGCTCAGAAGCATCTCGTCCACATCGACATGCGCTCCACCGAGCTGCATGGACATCCCTCGCTGCCGCCTTTGCCGGCCGGCCTTCATGGCAACGGCACCCTGCACGAGCGCTGGAACTCGTTCTATGCGCTTCGTCTTCTCGCAGCGGCCCAAGGCGACCGCCTGGCCTACACCAGCCTCTTCCCCGGTCACACCGTACCCGGTCCGAACGGCACGGGCACCGTGTATCGCGGAGCGCTCGCGGTCGAACGGTTCGAGAAGATGCTGGAGCTGCACTGCATGAATTTCTGGGGCGATCCGCGTCCTGAGCACCGCCGGCATCCGCTCGAGCCCTCGCTCTGGTTCTGGCAGAATATCCCTCAGCCGGAGCTTACGCTTCTCGAGCCCTTCCGTTCCGAGACGGCTCTTACCGTCAAGCAGCGGAACAGCGTCATGGAAGCGCTGCGCGCGGCGATCGCCGCTGGAGTAAACGGGAATGGCGTACCGTCCATCCGGAAGATGTTCGCCAAGATCCGGCGGGCGTGGAATCCCTTCGGCGAGGCGCATGTCTGGCAGTGCGAGACTCTCGAAGCCGCCCGGGAACTCCTGGAACGCTTCCGAAGCCTCGGGAGTGTCGATTGGATGAGCCTCGCCTTCGAGCTCGAAGCATGCCTCTTCCACATCGAAGCCTCCGCCCGCCTCGATATCCAGGCCTACGGCACCTATCGCGGGACCTGGCTGGAGGTGGGCAGGTTGTCCCTCGCGCACATCAAGGCAACGGAACTCGTCCAGACCGGACGGGTTCTGACCGAGCTCGTGAGCATCCGTACCAGGGGTTTCGCGCCGGTCATCGTGAACGAGTTCGGCTGCGACACCGACGGCTCGCATCGCCTGACCGCCACCTGGCTCTGGAACCTGCTCCATGCGTGGACCGAGTGGTGCAAAAATGACGGCGATGGCATGCCTCCCGACCGCACCTGGAACCTCGACATCGACTATCACCACGACCGGCGCTTCGTGGAGTGCGTCTCCCGCTTCCTCGAAAGCCACCAGCATGCCATGGGTCCGCTCATGGTCCGCGAGGCGCTGCGGTGCCTCCAGGAAATGGTGATGGATGTCGGCATGAGGCAGGTCCTGTGCGAAGAGGTCGTGAGGAAGATCGATACCAAGCCGATTGAGCACCTTCCCGTCCTTCTCCTCCCGGAGCACTTCGCCGGTACCGTCCTCAAGGGCCCCTATGATGCCGGCGAAGGCATCTACCGGGTCGATCCTACTGTCTACGAGGTCCTCGCCAGGGAACCGTCCTACACCCTTCCCGCACGCGGGCGTTATCACCTGACAGACCGCGCCATCCTGCGGGGGCTCTAGATCCTGTCACTTCTTTTATGGGGGGGGGCTGCGACAACCGAAGCCGCCCACCCGAACTTCTCAAAATCAGGGAAATATCACATACTACAACCCATGCCGGACGCCAAAAAACCTTTGAAAAAGCCCGTTTCCGCGAAGGCCGTGAAACCCGCCAAGAAGGCTGCGGCAA
>JANWIW010000004.1 GCA_025449695.1 Minisyncoccota bacterium
TCCTCTCCGCGGCGCGGCGCGCATCCTCCGCGTCCCGCTCCGCGTCGCAGCTTGCCCCGCGTATTCCGGCGGGGCCGCTACTTTTGCCGCAGCAGCGCATGAACACGCCGATGGGGTCGTAGCCCCGCTTTTTTAAAAGATATGCCGTTACAGAGCTGTCCACTCCGCCGGACATGCCTACGAAAACTTTTTCTTTTCTGCGCGCCATGGAAAGTCATCCTATCCCATACGGCCTCCTTCCACAACGCCCGACATCGGCCATGGCGGCGATAGCTACCAAAGAAGGAGATTCGCATGTGGCCTTTGAGCTCGCTTTATCCCGGATACCATGCGAGAGCAAGAGTAGCTCGCATACATGCTTTAAAACTCGCAACACTTTTTGACCTTTCGTGAAAATCGTGCCTTGATTTTTCCAGACTAATGTGATAGGGTACAAGCAGTTAGGAACCATATTTGAGAAACGAGAAAGGCAGGTGATCTAGGCACCCAGAACCGCAAAGTTTGTACTTTCTGTTCACATGTAGGGAAAACGCAACGAGAGGATGGGAATCCCGATCATGTCACGACCCAAAGAAGCCCGGGTAAGTTTTATCACGGTAGTCGCACACAACGCCGAGGAGATGGGCGATCTGCTGAGCCAATCGACCGACGCCGACGTGGCAGTGGTCTTCCAGCAGGACGACGATCTTCTGATCCTGGCGAAAGGCCGCGCAGCGGCCTACTGCGCCAAGATCCCGTACGCTAACGCGAAGTACGGAGGTGGCCTGGTGACCGTCAGAGTCTCGGTCTACCCCGAGAACGAGCAGTTCCTCGTTCCGCTGGCTGCGCGGACGAGCGTGGAATCTGCGGCTACGACCGCCACCGTGCAGTGATCCAGCGACGCCACTGGAACGCTTCGCGGCAAGGCGGGGCGTTCCAGTGGATCCAGGTCCCATGAAGGACCCGAATCATGCAAAGCGACCGATTCCGGTCGTCTTTTGCTTTTTATACGCGTTCTACGTACTCTCCCGTCTCCGTGTTGATGCGGATCACCTGGTCCTGATCCACGAAGAGCGGGACGTTCACCTTCGCGCCGCCCTCGATAGTCACCGTCTTGGTGCCGCCCTGGGCGGTGTTGCCCTTGATCCCCGGAGGCGCCTCGATCACTTTGAAATCCATCTTGATCGGCATCTTCACCTTGATGACCTTGTCGTTGAAAATATAGGTCTCCACCTCGGTATTGGCCTTCAGGAACTTGGCGGAGTCGACGATCTGGCCTTCGGCAAGCGAGAAACGCGCCTTGGGGTCGCCCTTCTAGTGGAACCAATACTCGCCGCGATTGGCGTACAGGAAGACCGCGGTTTGGCGCTCCACTTCCGCTTCCTCGAAGCTGTCCGAGGCCTGCCAGTTGCGGTCCAGTATCTTGCCAGTCACGAGGTTCCTGATCTTCGTCTGCACAACAGCCTTGCGCTGCTGCATGCGCAAGAAATTGGACTCGATGACCTCATAGGGATCCCCTTCATAGACAAAGAGGGCGCCTTTCTTTAATTCGGTATATGCCAGCATGGACTTGGTGATGTTCTATACGTTCTAACGAGAAAACGTACCGCGATTAGAACGATTACAACGATTTTAGAACGACTAGAACTATAGATGACGTCCGATATTTTAACGCGAAACCCTCACGCTGTCGAGAAGACGGCGCGCCCCGCACCATAGGGTGCGGGGCGCGGACGCAAAAGTACCTTTTATACGGTTCCCTCTTCGGCCGGTTGCTGGCTCCTCAATCCGCCTTCCGGCTCCTCGATCTTCAGATTGACCCGGGCGTCGTTCTTGATGCCCACGATCCTGAGGAGAGAGCGGATGGCCTTGGCGGTGGAACCCTGCCGGCCCACCACGTGGCCCATGTCCTGGGCGTTCACGTGCAGGGTCAAGAGAACGCCGCGCTCGTCTACCTTGCGTTCCACGCGCACATCATCCGGATGGTCCACCAGCGCTTTCACCAAGAATTCCAGGAAGTTCTTGTCTGGGGTTTCAGCCATTTCAGAATGTTCTAGGCGCTGTAAGCGTTCGATCGGCCTGAAGCCTCGTTCTATTCGTGGTTCACGCTTAGAACGATTAGAACAGTTACAACGGTTACAACTTTATCAGTCGACCTTTCGCGTCGTATCCAAACTTGCTAAGCTGCAGGCTCTTCGGCGGGAGCTTCGGCCGCAGGGGCTTCAGCCTCCTTGTCCGCCGTAGCTTCAGCGGAGACGGGAGCAGCAGCGGGCATATCTTCCTTCTTCACGGGCTCGCCCGCCGCAGCCTTGCCTTGCTCTTCCGAAGCCTCGGGTGAAGGAGAGGCGGAGGTGGGACGCGCCATCGGGATGGCCTTCTTCGGCGCGTTCACTACCCCAGTCCTTACAAGGAGATTATGGACGGTGAGCGAGGGCGCGGCGCCGACGCCGATCCAGTACTGTACGCGCTCGGCCTTCACGTTCGCCTGCTTGGTGCGCGGGTCGTACGAACCGAGATCTTCGGTCGGAGGAGCCCCCATTTTGGAGCGCGCCGGCGCTACCACCAGGCGGTAGCTCGGCTGATGCTTCTTGCCGATGCGTTGCAAGCGGATGGTCAACATGTGGGCTGTATGATAACGCCTCCGGGCAGTTTGGTCAATATTGCCAGCTTTCTTGACCCTTGTCTTCCGAGGTTATAGGGTAATCTCAGTGAGAGGCGGGGTTGGACGCCCGCCTCGGAATTCACTACTACGTCTACCGTCGAGTAAGCTGCCTAGAGTCGTTCCCATCCCTTCCATGAGGAAGCGGCGCAAGAGCGAAGGCCGGAGGTCCGAATCCTCCTATAAGATGTCTGCAAAGCTTTGTTGTCTCGGCGGTTAAAATCTATCTCGAACCGGGCGCAGCACATGCTGCGCCTTCGTCATTATTCCTCTATAGAAATGCGCTTTGTGTTGGTTATAAATATCAATCTCGCTGTCATTCCGGCCTTGCAGTGTCCTTCCATAGCTTCAGCGGAGGAGGATCCAGAGGTCTCCTGGATCCCGAATAGCCCAGCCCCAGTTTTCCAAACTGGAGCTGGGCTTCCGGGATGACAAACGGATAGGGAGATCGATCTTCCGAACCGCCTCCTCAGCCGCCCGAGATGCTATATCCTCCATCCACGAGGATCGTCTGGCCGGTCATGAAACTGGCGCGGTCGCTGGCCAGGAAAAGTATGGCTTCGGCGATCTCTTCGGGCCGGGCAATCCGGCCAAGCAACGCCCGCTTGACCTTCGCCCAGGTTTCCTCGTTCCAGGTCTTCGTCATTTCCGTATCGGTGAAGCCCGGCGAAACCGCGTTCACGGCTATGACAGGGGCGAACTCGCGCGCCAGGGTCGCGGTGAGATTGATGATGGCCGCTTTCGATGCGGAGTACGCCGCCCGGCTGGAAGTGATGCCATAACCGCGTATAGAGCTTATGTTCACTATGCGACCACCGCCTTTCACCTGCATATGGGGAATGACCGCGCGGCAAAAACGCACCGTGCCGAGCACGTTCACGTCGAAGACGTCTTTCCATTCCTCGTCCGTTTGCTTCAGAAACTCGCTCTGCGGGTTGGTGATACCCGCGCAGTTTATCAGAGCGTCCACCCTGCCCGTCTTGACTATGGCCTCTTCGACCGCCGTGCGGACAGCCGCATCGTCATGAACATCCGCCGTAACGGCGTGAGTCTTCAGCTCCGCGGCGAGCGCTTTCAGCTCCTCGTTCATGTCCCGCCCGTGGAGCACCACCGTGGCGCCATATTGCGCGGCGAGCCGCGCGGTAGCGCCGCCTATGCCGCGCGAAGAGCCGGTGATTAAAATGGTCTTTCCTTCGAGCATGGCTGGATTATAACCCATTCTTTACACACAGGCGACCATTATTAATTAGCTACAGCCGTGTCATTCCCGCGCAGGCGGGAATCAGGGCGAGCATTCATCAATGAAATTACAGTAGAGATCGCGCCATTCAGGGTTCATGCTCTCGATGAGCCGTATCTTCCACTCCCTGTTCCATTTCTTGATCTGCTTTTCTCGTTTAATGGCTGACTCCACATCTGAGGTACTTTCAAAATGCACGAGAATACTCACGCCGTACCACGAGGTAAAGCCTTTAAAGATATGTAACTTATGCTCGCCTACTCTCTTTAAAAGATCGCTGGTTACGCCCGTGTAAAGCACTCGGTGCGGCTCGTTCGTAAGGATATAAACGTAGTAGGTCTTTATTCCTCGACCCTACCTGATTCCCGCCTGCGCGGGAATGACAACGCTTGGGGATTGCTCAAGCACATCACTCACGAATCATCCATTTCAGCGACGCTTGCAGGTTTCCGCCTACCTTCTTCCCGGGGTTGAAGACGCCCTGCGGATCGAAGATGCGCTTCACTTCCTTAAAGAGGCCCGTAACCTTGCGGCCGTACATCTTTTGGAGATAAGGGGTGCGGATGAGCCCGTCGTTATGCTCGGCAGTGATGGAACCCTTATATTTCAGGACCAGGGCGTACACCTCGTCCATGACCTTGGGAACCATGGCGCGCGCCTTGGGGTCCTTGAAATCCATGAGCGGGATCACGTGGAAATTGCCGTCGCCGTTGTGGCCGGCCAAGGTGGCGGTCATCTTGTCTTTGTATTTTGCGAGGATGGCCTGGAGCTCGGGTAGGAACTTCGGCAGGTGGCGGGGCTGGACGATGACGTCGTCCACGACCGGCAGCGTATGCTGCCCATGAACGTGCTGGCGGAGGAGATTGAAGCTTTCCCGCCGGATCGTCCAATACTTCTTTTCCTCCGGCTCGTGGCCGGTCAGGTGCATTACCACTCCGAACTTCCGCATTGCTTTCTCGAGTGATTGGAGCCGGGGCCGGATCTCCTTTTCGCTCTCGCCGGTCAGCTCGGCCAGGATCACGAGTTTCGGCATGCCGTGTTCGCGGACAAGCATCTCGAGATCCGGCAGGAAGCTCCATAGGAACTTCAGCCAGCCCGTCTTCACCCGGGCCAGGATGGCCGGGAAGAAGCGGATGGCAAGCTTCAGGGTCTTGTCGTCGTAGCATTCCAGGCTTTCCGGCTTGAACTTCAGAAGGGCGTTCGTGATCTCCGCTATCATGCCCATGTCCCTCAGAAAAATCACCGCCATGAGCGAATGCGGGTTCGGACGGACCAGCTTGAAGGTGATCTCGGTCACGAAGCCGAGCGTCCCCTGCGACCCGACCAGAAGCCGGGTCAAATCGAACACCTTCTTCTCCTTATCCCATACGTTCCACAGATAATATCCCGCCGAGTTCTTGGATACGTCCGGCCTCGCGGCCATGATGATCCTGTAGTTCCGCTCGATGAGGCGGTGAACTTTGCGGTAGATATCTCCCTCCAGGCTCTTCTCCTTCAATTTCTTTCCCAGTTCCGCGCGCCCGAGCGGGCGGAAGACATGTTCATCTCCGTCCGCGAGTACCATCTTCAGTTCCGCGATATAATCCTCCGTCTTGCCGTACAATAAGGTCTTCTCGCCGCCGGAGTTATTGGAAACCATGCCTCCCACCGTGCAGATCTCCCGGGAGGCCGGATAGGAAGGCATGATAAGGCGGTGCGCGAGGGTCCGCTTCTCGAACTTGCGGTAGAACATGCCGGGCTGGACCCGCGCTTCGCCTTCGGTCGGCAGGCCCTTCGCGCTTTTGCCTTTCTTTTCCGTGAGGCCCAGGAACTTGTTCAAATGGGCGTTCATGTCGACGACGATAGAACGGGTGAGCGGCCCCCCGGTCATGTCCGTGCCGCCGGAGCGGGCAGTGAGGGAAATGCCTTTGTCCTTCTTCTTAGCCGCGACCGCCCAACGCACCAGGCGCTTCAGGTCCTCGGCGTTCTTGGGCCGCGCCACGAGCCGGGGCCGCACCTCGAAGATGGAAGCGTCCCGGCTGGCCTTGGCCAGTGCAGCATCATCGTCGCGCAGTTCGCCCTTAAAAAATGTGCGGATGTCCGTGATGATATCCTTTTTCCCCGCGCGCATGGAGAAAGTATAGCATTTAAAATTGTTCGCCCCGCAGGTTCCGATATCGGAGGTTCCTGCGGGGCTTGGTTGGACTGCGGCGACCGGCGCTAGAGAATGCGCGCCAGGCACGGCCACCGCTCGATCGTGCGCTCCGACCACTGGTCGATCTCGCTCGAATAGTAATCGAGCGCGAGGCGGCCTGCGGCCACTGCGATTCCAGCCGCTGTCATCTTCAGGATGACCATCAGCAACTCGATGAATAAGCCTTGCATCTCTCACTCCTCATTGGGATTCATGCGAAGTCCCGGCGTTCATCGCGCCGGGACTCCTAATCGGCCACTGGCCGCGCTTCATCAAACGCCTACCGCATCCGCGAACCGCACGAGGAGCGGCTTACGGGTGGGGTTCTGGGCGTAGTCGGCGCGCGCCCACTTGATGGCCTGCGGGATCGTCAACATGAACCCGAGGTAAAAGATGGCAGCGCCGGCGCCGACGATCGTGAACATCCGCTCCGGGTGGTCGGGTCCCATCAAAATCACCATGAATCCGATGATCCCCAACACGAAGCCGGTCTCGAGCAGGTTCTCAGCTTCGTTGTAAACGGCGGCAAGCACGCGCTTGATCGTAGCCTTCTTCATAATGTCAATTCCTCCTGGATATATAATACCACATTGCTTATTAAAAGTCAATATCACTACCCCACCGCCCGGAAGGGCCGATATTCCTCGGTTTGTCATTCCGGCTCCCGCCGAAGGCGAGGCCCGCCCTTGGCGAAGTCGTGCCAAAGGGCGGCAAGGCCGGGGTGAGACAGGTGCCGGACAACAACACTAGCGCAAACGCTTGATCTCATTGCCTTCGAAGGCCACGAGGCGGGACGGGCGGCCCTGTTTGCGTCCCCCGTCCACGTAAAGGTCTACCCGCGGCCCGAAATACTCCTCGGCATCGCGGATGGAGCGGGCGGGCGGGCTCCCTTCCGGATTCGCGGACGGCGCGACGAGCGGGCCCGTCTTCCGAAGGAGGGCGCGCAATATTGCCGGCCCCGGCACGCGGAAGGCGAGAGTGCGGGTGCCCCGATGGAGATACTCGAATTTTTGATGCGGTACCGGCAGGATGACGCTCACCGGTCGCCGTCTACCCTGTTTACCCCGAGTATGGTCGAGGGAAGCTTGTCGAAGGGGCCAACTCCTGCTCAAGAACGCGCGCTCCTTAGGCGCGAGCTTTACCCCGAACCGTTCCAGTTCCTTGGGACCGGAGATAAGGATTATAAAAGGCTTTTTCTTGTTCCTGCCCTTCAAGCGGTAAATGCGGGAGACCGTCTTTTCAGACAGGGCGCTGCCGACCACGCCGTAGATGGTATCCGTGAGGATCACCGCCACGCCGCCCCGGCGTAAGATATCTACAAGATATGTCATTCCCGCGCCGCGTCCTTCCGTAGCCTTGCGCGAAGGCGGAGCGGCGGGAATCAGGGAACGCGCCGTTTTACCTGATCCCCGCCGGAGTTTATGCCGCACCCCGATGCGGGACGGGGATGACAGGATTTTCCTTTTACCCGGCGGCATCGAGTATCTTTTGAAACTCTTCCGCGTCCAGGCTTGCGTGGCCGACCAGGGTACCATCTATTTCGGGACGAGACAGGAATGCGGCCGCGTTCAGAGCGGTCACCGAGGCGCCGTAAAGCACGGGCGACGAAGGCATGGAAAAACGGGAGGCCAGGAACTCCTTGATAAGCGTGATGATCCGAGCGGCGTCCTCGGGGGTATCGCTCTCTCCCACCCCCGCTTTAGAGATGGCCCAGACCGGCTCGTAGACCACGTAGAGATCCTTCGTCCAGGAGCCGTCGGCAACCTCCGCATCCAGGTCGTCCACGGGCAGGGAGCTCTCCAGTTCGCCCAGGACGAACTGCTCTATAGCCTCTTCGCCCTCCGCATGGATCTTCGCGGGTTCGCCGACGCAGAGAATTACCTTGAGCCCCGCTTCCAAAGTTTTGATCACTTTTGACCTAATGATCGTATCCGTGTCCCCGGCCGCCCGGCTGTCGGAATGGCCGAGGATGGCGTAATGGACGCCGAGACCTTTCAGCGCCTCCGGCGAGAACTCGCCCTCCAGCATGATATCCTGCGCACCCACCACTACGTCTCCCAGCTTTTCTTTCACCGCCGCCAGGTGCTCGAACCGGGGACAAGCGACCGCCTGCACTCCCGAGGGCACTGCAAGTTGGACGTATCCTTCCGCGAGCGCGGCCGCCTCCGCTTCCGCGGAGAGATATTTCTTCCAGTTCGCGATGATGAGCTTCATATCAAAGGTAGGTCATTCTGAGGTAAGGCCGAAGAACCTTCTCCTCTCGCGTACAGAAGGTCCTTCGCAAGCTCAGGATGACAGAGTGGGGTTTCATATCAATTTTTTGAACTCTTCCACCATGGGCACGGGTTCCGGCTCGGCACCGTACAGAAGCGCGGTGTGATAAGTGGTCCAGTCGGCGAGAATCAGATTGGAGAACATCCGCTCATAGCGGCTGCCTCCGCCGAGTGTGACTACATCCACGGCCATTCCTTTTTTTTCGTAAAGTTTTTTAGTGACCACCATGCGCTTGCGTACCTGAGGATGATCTTCCTCGTCCTCCAGAAAGACGAAGTGGAAAGCGTGAGCGAGCGGGCGGGCGCTGCCCGTCGCGGCGAAACCGTTTATCTCATTGTGATTCAGCTCGGGAAAGGAGTTCCAATACGCGGGAATCTTGCCGTTCTCGTTGAACTTTATCTTCCAATTGCGGGCGAGCCCTTCGTTGCGTGCAGAGGCATATATCACAGGCACTTTGCCCTTCAGCCTCTTGGAAAGCGCCTTGCCCTGTATTTCGTACGCGGCCGCGTCCAGGTTCGCGAGCGGACGCATAGCCTTGAGCGTCGCCTCGTCCTGCATGAGGGCGGCGATGCCGCGCGTCATGAAGGCGTTCGATTGGCGCGGCTGGATGCCAGTGTCCGGGATGACCACGTAGGGCATCCCATATTCCCGGGCGAGCGGGATCAAGGCGCCGCCTATCGAGACGGCAGCGACGTTTAGCCCCTTTTCCCGGGCCATCTCCAGGGACTCGATCGCTTCCTCGGTATTGCCGGAATAAGAGCTCGCGACGATCAGGCGGTCATCGAGATCCCGGAGCGGCGGCAGGCCGTAGTCGCGCCAGCTTACGATGTCTTGCGCAGGATCGCCGGCCTTCAGGATGTCCACCGGCAGGTGGGATCCGCCCATGCCGCACACGAGGAATTTCTGCGCGCGCTTCAGCTTACCTTTGTTCTCGACGAGAGGCTCAAAGGCGAACTGTGAAGGAAAATCCAAGATGGCCTGCGGCAGCATTGGTTCAGTATAGCAAAAACGAAAACCCGCATTGATATTATGGCTCGGCGGTGGCATAACATAAGCAGATCGGAGGACTTGTCATGAGGAAATGGATGAGAGAAAACGGCCCGTTCGCCGCGCTCGTACTTATCGCGCCCTTCGTGGGTATCGTGATCGGCATCCGGCGCGAAAGCATCGGTATCGGCATATTCGCCACTGTCCTCATGTTTATTATCGAGGACATCGGCCTAACGCTCTCCACGCACATGGCACGGGCGGCAACCCGCCTCGTGCTGAAGCTCAAGGAGTGGTATGCACGGAGGCGCATCCTCAGGGCATTCGTGATGCTTGCCGGAGCTACCCTGGGACTTCTCGCCGAGGTGCTGCTCGCGCCCGAAGAGAGCGCGGCGGAGATCGGTATCGTCGCCCGCGAGGTCAGGATGGCATTCCGCCGACTCTGCCGCATCCTGCGCCGCACACGACACAAGATCGTCACCCCACGGTGACGACTTTGTTTTATACCGCCGCCAATCTCATGAAATTGACAATTATTCCCAGATAAGGCATTGATATATTAGGAGGTATCTCGTGCGCTGATACATTAAATCTCCACTCATTCTCCTGGGCATCGCTCTGCTCGTCTTCGCCGTGGTGATGGGTATCCGTCACGGAGTGGAAAGTCAGAGTGTCTTCGAAGGGATCTTCGCCGGCATTCTCACGATCCCGCTCACGTTGCTCGCGATCCTGTTCGGCATCGTGGTCCTCATGTTCATGCTGTTTGTCGCCCTTCTCATCTTCGCGGTGGGCGCCAGTGCAGCACTCCGGGACATCGCGATGCTCACCGAACTGGCCACCGCCATCGTGCAGGTGATCAAGCGGGGCTTCGAGAGAGACCGGATCAAACGAAAAAAGACGTGAGAGTCCACCGCAGATCAAGTCTGCAGGCGCAATAAGAACCGTCACCCACACCAGGTGACGGTTCCGCATTTTTATACCTTAGCCTCCTCCGCGAATTTCATGGAAAGCACCTTGGAAGTACCGTCTTCGCCTAGAGTGACGCCGTAGAGGACGTCGGCCGCCTCCATAGTGGCGCGGTTATGAGTCACGATAATGAACTGCGTTTCCTTGGAAAACTCTTTCAACATCTCCGCGAAGCGGCGGGCGTTCCTTTCATCGAGCGGCGCGTCGATCTCGTCCAGCACGAGAAACGGCGGCGGCGACACGGAGATAAGGGCGAAGAGGGTGGCGATGCCCACCAGGCTCCTCTCGCCTCCGGAGAGCATATCCAGAGAACCAATGCGCTTGCGGGGCAGGGACACCTTGATCTCGATACCGGGCTCCTTCTCTTCTTTCGGCTCGCCGAGATCCTCCTCCGCAGCGGCCGAGGCGGCCGTTTGGCCCTCATCCTCTTCCATATCCTCCTTCTTCTTTTTTACTTCCGGCTTCTCGAGGACCAATTTGCCGGTGCCTCCACCGAACATGAGCTCGAAGAACTTCTGGAACTCGCCGTTGATCTTCACGAGCGCGGCGGAAAACTGCACATGGATCTTCTCGTTCAGCTCGCGAATCAGCCGGCGCAGGTCCGCCTCCGCAGCCACCAGGTCACCCGACTCCCGCTCCAGGAATTGGTACCGCTCCTCGGTGGTGCGGGCCTCGTTCACCACCGTCTCGTCCACCTCGCCCATTGCGGCCAGCTCCCCGCGCAGGCGGAACATCCTTCTTTCCATATCCGCGGCATCCCCCTCGATTCTCGATTCTCGCGTGTCGGCCGAAGCTTTACCGCGTTCGTCCGAAGCGTTGCGCGAAGGAGAAGCGAAGGCTGAATTCCCGATTCTTTCCTCTGCAAACTCCTCCGGGCGGCGGCCCGCCTCGCGCACGCGGTGCTCCACCTCCTCCTTGCGCATCAAAAGACGCTCGTGTTCCAGGGTCTTGGCCTGCTCGGTCCTGCTCCACTCGTCCAGCGCATCGCGGGCGGACTGCACAGAGGCCATCTCCTCCTTGAAGGCGCGGTAGAAACTTTCTTGGCTCTTCTCCAGAGACCGCTCGCGGTCGCGAAGCTCCATGATCCGGTTCTCGAGCTCGTGCAGCGACTTCGATACCTTCTCAAACTCGGCGGAGAGGGCCGGATCCTGCACCACCGGCTTCGCGCCTGCCCGGCCAGGGGGAATGGTCTTGGAGAACGCGGCGTCTATGTCGGCAAGTACCCGCTTTACCGCTCCTTCAAGGGAAGAGGGGTCCTGCAAGGCCTCTTGCAGGGCCTGCCTCGCGTTTTTCACGAGCACGGTGAGCTCCGCGGCAGCGAGGCCAACCTCCGGGACCTTAGCCGAGGCTGCATGCATCTCCATGCGCGCCTCAAGGCGGGCAAGTTCGCGGGAGAGCTCGTTCCGCTTGTCCTCGATCTCCTTGATCGAGGCCTGGAGCGCCTTCAGCTCTTCGCGCTCCTTCGGCTCGGCGGATTCCAAAGCGACCAAGGCCTGTTCGGCCTTGTCCTTGCGCGCGGCGATGTCCTGGCGGCGTCCCTCATGCGCGCGCAGCTCCCCCTCCACCCGCGCCAGGTCGCGGCCAAGACCGCTCAGTTGCGTCCCGAAGAAACGGTCCTCGATCTCACGCAGCTCCTTGGCATACTCGTCGCGCCGTTCCCAGCGGCTGGTCTGGCGTTTCAGGGACCGCAGATGCGGCGCGATCTCCTCCATGAGCGCCTTCACCTTGTCCAGATTGATCTGGGAGCTCCGCAACCGTCGCTCCGCCTCGTGCTTCTTGATCTGGTATTCCTTGAGGCCCAGCACCTCCTCGATCATTTCGCGGCGTTCTTCGGGCGAGGCACGGAGGACCATATCGCTGTTGCCTTGCGTGACCACGGTGATGCCCCGGCTGCCGAGGCGCGCGGCGGCGAAGAAATCAATGATGTCCTTCAGGCGAACCTCCGACCTGTTCAGAAAATAGGTGCTTTCCCCTCCCCGGCCGATCTCGCGGCTCACGGTCACCTCGCCGAACTCCACGGGGAAGAAATGCTGTTTACCCTGAGCTTCGTCGAAGGGCTTGCCCCGAGTACCCTCGAGGGGCGGATTATCAAAATGCAGGCTGGCCTGCGCCAGGCCGACCCGCGGGCGTTTGGGGGTCCCGGCGAAGATGAGGTCTTCGCCTTTACCGCCGCGCAGGTTCTTGGCGTCCCGTTCGCCGAGCAGCCAGCGAATCGCGTCGATGACATTGGACTTGCCGGAGCCGTTCGGTCCTACGATGGCGGTGATGCCCGTCGGGAACTCCAGCACGGTCTTGTTGGCAAAGGATTTAAAGCCGTTCAGTTCGAGGCGCTTGAGAAGATGGGGCATAGAACGAGAATCTGGAATTTAGAATCTGGAATCTGGATGTTTGTAATTCATAGCTACTATGTATTTGCATTCACTAGATTCTAGATTCTAGATTCCAGATTCTAGCTACCGTATCTTTCGAGTGCCTTCCGCGCCGCTTCTAGCTCGGCTTCCTGCTTGGAGTTGCCGCTGCCCGTGGCCGCGATCGCGCCGGCGAACTTCACCCCGATCGTGAACATGCGCTGGTGGGCAGGGCCGGATTCGGACACCACCTCGTAAGTGGGCGTCTCCCGGAAACGCTCCTGGATCAGCTCCTGCAGCGCGCTCTTCGGGTCCTTGTAGCTCTTGGTACGCACGATCTCTTCCACCCTTCCCATGAGGAATTGATCCACGAACTTCGATACCGCCTCGAAGCCCTGGTCGAGATAGATCGCCCCGACGAGGGACTCGAAAGCATTCGCCAGGATGACCTCCTTGGCCCGCTGATTGTCGCCGCGCTCGCCTTTGGACATGAGCACAAACTCCTCCATGCCGAGCTCCGCGGCGATCTTGCCCAATATCTGATAGTTCACGAGCGCCGCGCGGACCACGGTGAGCTGGCCTTCCGGGAAATCCGGATAGAGGCGGTAAAGCTTCTCCGAGACCGCGAGCTCAAGCACCGCGTCGCCCAGGTATTCCAGGCGCTCATTGTGCGGCACCGGCCAGTTCGGCTGCTCGTTCAGATAAGAGCGATGCGTGAGGGCTTCCTTCAAGAGGTTCAGGTCGCGGAAGCGGAAACTGATGGTCGTTTCGAAAGGAGTGATGTCTTTCATAGGAAGCAGAATCTGGAATCTGGTATTTGGAATCTAGGATGCATAAGATTCCAGATTCAAGATTCTAGATTCTTGGGCGGAGGCGGTGAGCTTGGCGAGTTTGCGGCCGGCGGGGGCTCCCCGGCCTTCCGTTCCCGGTAGACGGTGCCCAGCACGCCGTTCACGAAGCGGCTGGAGTTCGGCCCGCCGTAGTTCTTCGCCATCTCGATGGCTTCGTTGATGGCCACCTTGGGCGGCACCTCCTCGGGATCCGCGTACAAAAGCTCGCAGAGCCCGATGCGCAGGATGTTGCGGTCGATGGCGGCGATCTTCTCGAGCGGCCACTCCGGCGCGGCCTTGGTGAGGATGTCATCTATCTCCGTGCGGTTGTCTATGATGCCTTTCAGTATCTTCCAGGCGAACTCCGGTTCGTCGATGCCGGGCGCGAACTCAGCCAGGTTCCGTTCGAGGATCATGGTGATATCCGTTTTCTGATGATAAAAATCCCACTCATAGAGGGATTGCAGGAGTACGGTGCGGATGAGATGCCGGGTGGCCATGCAGATAGTTTTTAGTTTTCAGTTTTTAGTTGGGAAGGAGCGGCGGACATGAGAGGATTATTCTGATTTAGTGGAGGTTGCCTTTCGGCGCGGCGGGTGGTACCCGCAGTTGGGGCAGGTGGCATGGGAAAGCTTCGGCGCCTTGCATTTGGGACAAACGAAGAGGCGCTGCTTCTTCAGCGCCATATGGCTGCGGCGGCGGGCGGTCTTGCCGTGACTGTGATGCTTAGTAGGTACGCCTCCCATGTGCTTAGTTTTTGTTGATGAATCTATTCATCTACAAAACCTTGCACCCCGCGAAGCTCTTAAGAGCGAAGTGGGGGTCCAGAACTTTGCAGATAAATCCCTTAGAGAATAGCCGATTTTCAGAGAAAGGTCAATCGATGAATGGGTGTCGGCCCGAGTTTGGCGAGGGCAGCATAATGGCTTTTGGTGGCGTAGCCTTTGTGCCGCTCAAAGCCGTAACCAGGAAAACGCTTTGCTTCGTTCGCCATGATGCGGTCCCGCTGGGCCTTGGCGAGAATAGAGGCGATCTTCACCGCTACGATGCGCTCATCCCCCTTCACCACCGTATGGGCCGTAACGGCGACCTTCGCCGCGAACCTCACCGTCTCCGAGTGGAACGAGGCCCGGGCGCGGGGCGCCCGAAGCTGCTGGAGGTAAAGGCCGCCGTCCAGATAGACCCCCGCCAGCTCGGCATCGCCTCCCAGGCTGGCCAGGACTTTACGCAAAGCCCGCCGGGCGGCCTTGTTCGCGGCGCGGGCGATGTTCAGTCGGTCGATGGCGCGGGGGTAGATCTTGGCCGTCGCGAAGACTACCTTATGATGAGCTGTTAGATATCCGGACCAGAGTTCCCGCTGGATGGCCGTCAGGCGCTTGGAGTCCCTGAGGCTACCCCTGCCCCCGCCCTCGCGGGGACGCCAGGAGACTGGGATCGCGACCGCCGCAAGAACAACCGGGCCCGCCAGAGGGCCTCGCCCAACTTCGTCTATACCTATTACGTAGGGAGTTGGCGAAGCTCGCCCGCCCTTTCGGGGCGTGGCGGCCCCTCCAACCTCATCTATGCCTATGATCACCCTCATAAGGTTACAGGTTATAGGTTATAGGTTCAATAAAAGACCCTTCTGTCACCTAAAACCTGTAACCTATCTTGCCCCCTTTTTCTGCACAGGGGGTTCGCTTTAATCTGAAGGTACTACAATGGCTCCTTGAAATCCGGTTCGACGGGTGTGCAGCGACCCCTGACCGGTCGCCAGCGGAAGACCGATGCACAGGCCTTTCCCGCATGAGCGTCTGGTAATCCAGGCGTATGCCCATCGCTCCCCCAAGGTCCTCTCGGGGACCACCGAGGACCGACGGTCGGAATGATCGATAGGAAGCCATTGGGCGGCGGGTTTTTTCAAGGCCCGCCGCGTTTTATTTTACCGGCGCGGCGGGCGGGGCCGCGGTGGAGGCATCGGTCAGCTTTTTGTATACGTAGGTGTTGGCAAGCACGAGCGTGGGGATGGTGAGGAATAGGCCCACCAGGAAGGCCAGGGCGCCGAGGAAGGTAATGCCTATGTAGATGAGGTTCAGAAGCAGGATACGCCCGCGCGATCCCCTGGTGATCTCCTTGCTCGCCTTCAGGGCCTCCAGGGGACCCATATTCCGCTCCACAATGAAGAACGGGAAGAACTGGAAAACGACGAAAGCCAGCAAGATCGGGATTATTACGATGAGAAGCCCGAGAAGGAAGAGCGGCGCCAAGGTGACCACATACCTGAGGGCTATATCGGGCGCCCAAGCCTGGGCGACAGTCCCGGTTTTAAAGACGAACGCCAGCACGGCGATGAACATGACAAAGAGCGCCGACACCACGAGGGCGACGGCGACCCAAAGAAGGAGCGACGCGCCGAGCGAGCTCCGGAACCATTTCGGGTTCCAGCGAAAAACCTCTTCCCGCGGCTTCTCCTTGTTGAAAATCTTTAGACTCGCCGCGACGAGGCCGAGCTGGACCATGATCCCGATCGCGAGCTGCGCCAGGTAGATCAGGAATCCGAGGAATGGCGCCCGTTCCGTTAATGCTTTCCCGGTCATCTGAAGGGCGATGTTCAGTGTCCAGCTGACCAGTATCACCACCGCGAAAAAACCGATGTGGTCTATCGCCTCGTTCCAGCCCCATTTGAGGGCTTCCCGGATGGAGAACTTATGCATTGATTCAGTATAGCAATCCCTTTTTAAAAACGAACGACTCCGGCAGGGCGGAGCCGCCTCGTACCGGAGTCTCATTTGTAATGCAGGATGGTCCCGACGAGACCATTGGGAGTGATCAGTCACACGAGTCCGCGGACCGGGACCTCGCGGATGACCTTACGGCCGCGATGCGATTCCTTCCAGGCATCCACAACGTCCTCCACCATCCATTGCGACCGGTAGGAGGTGAGTTGCTTGTCCTTGGCGAGGAGCGTGACGACGAGAAGACCCTTGCCGTCGTCGAGCGCTCGCGGATCGGAGGTCTTCATCTTGCCAAGCATGGCCGCGAGCTTGGCGTCCGATTGCCCGGTCTCCTTCTTCAGCGCGGCGAAGATCTCTTCCCGCACTCCCCCCTTCATCCTTGCCTCGAACTCGGCCGGCTTTTCGGTTTGTACCGATGCCCTCGCCTGCGGGGGTTTCTTTCTGGGCTCGTCCGCCAGAAGAGAAATGAGTGCGATGAGAACTGCGGCGATCCCGCCGCCGATCATTCTTGTTGTACTTATCATAGTCCTCCCTCCTGAATGATGGACTGCCCTGCCAGGCCATCGTGCTGAAATGCGTTCCAGGAAGAGACTTGAGTGCCTGCTCATGGAACGCATCTCCGGGTTATCAAAAGAGCGTGCTCGATTAATATCATTTGCATGGATATGTGTCAATGTTTTGCCGGAGAGGATACCCGCCTTCGCCAAGGCTTCGGCAGGGCACAATCCCACTTCGCTCTTCGAGCTTCGCGGGGCACAACAAAATCTAAGCCTCGATTACTCGGCAAGATTTTCTAGTGCGCGGGAGAGGATTCGAACCTCCAAGCCCTTGCGGGCGCTACCACCTCAAGGTAGTGCGGTTGCCAGTTTCGCCACCCGCGCGTTAATCCAAGTGCTTGCCGATTATAGCGAAAGCCCGCTGAACTTTCAAACGCTTGCGGCTTAAGCATATAACTGCGGGTGAATATAGGCGCTTGAGTAATGTGATGGATTCTTGTTTCGCATATCTCAACTGGTAATACTGGTAGGTTTGCGTATTGGATCGCCCATGATTTCGCGAAATATGACCGCGCAAGCCTGAAAGCGCTAAGACTTTTGCCCGCAACCATTCGATATGGGTCAAGCTTGCGGACGTAAAACTGGTGTAGAACATGAAACTGGAACGCCAGCGCCAGTCCCAATATGAATAGAATGAGCCATCTCCATCAAAGTGACCGCGCAAGAAATCGAAGAAATATGGATCCGGCACATGTACAGACCCGATAATTTTAGATTTCGCGGGCATCAGGCCAATATCAAGGAGGAATTTGTAGAAATTCACGTCGCCAAATTGAATACGTGTGTGTTGAGTGGCAGTAAATCCGGAGGTTTTATGACCGATTTTCACTTCTATACCCAGACATCGCATAAGATTTCTGAGTTGTTCGATATCATCCGAGGTGAAATCGATATGTCTTCTGTCCTTGGAAAGACAACCGTCGGTAGTTAACAATCCTATTGCGTACGCAAACTCAGACGACCATTCTATTTTGACCTTAGAGAGAGGATGCATGACTTTAGACTATAAGAAGAGCCTGCATCAGAAAAACTGTGCACAATCAAAAAGGCGGCGCGGAGGCCGCCTTTCAGATATTGCTTGTCACTTGGAACTCGCGGGATCAGACGGAACGGACGGCGGATCGTCTTGCCTCCCTTGTTGCTTGGCGGCTCGACGGTCCCGTCTGGCTAATCGTCGCTCTTCCCGCCGATCATCCTTTTCCAGGCGCTTGCTGGCCGTTCGCTGTTCTTTGCGCATGCCACTATGTCTGACCATGGCAACCCTCCTATTCCTTCGGGCTGATACCGCCCATGCCGCGGAACTTGCAGTCGCAAGCAAAGCAGCGCAGGCCATCCTCGCCTAGGTTCATGATATCGCCGGTACACTTCACGCCGTCATGGGTGTGAGGACACGCCACAGAGGCGACGGAAGGCCCGGGACGTTCCGATAGACTGGGCAACGCTCCAAGCGGCGCTCGCGCCAGCTCTTCGCCCCGGCGGCTCACTTCCTGATCTCTTGTCTTCCAGTAGCCGTTCATTTTTCCTCCCGTACGACCACTTTCGATGCGCCCTCCGGCCCGATGACCTTGGCCCGGCCGTCATCGCAGTTACGACAGGGGCCGGACGGCAGCTTCAGGACGCCGCACCGGCAGGACACGCACCCACAGCCTCCTTGACGAGGGTCTATTTCAACCCTGCACTCCAAGCATCGCATCGGATCCTCCTTCACTTAACCGCAGCCGGTGGTCGTAAAGCATTCCGGGCAGGAATAGCAGGCCCCGCGCCGGATCATGAGCGTGCCGCAGTCGCCGCAGGGCGGTCCGTCGCCCTGAAACCGCCTGGGCGCCGTCACAACCTGTCCTGTCATAGGTGATGCCGGCAGGGCGGTCATAGCAAAACCGATCCGCCGGTCCGCGGCCACCTCGGCAGCGAAGCCTGGCGGAGATTCTGGGACAGGGAGAGCGATGGTCTTGGGCGCGGCTGCCACCGCATCCGCTGGAAGCGCCAGAGCGTCCGTCGCGGGGAGCATGGTCGCCATCATCGCCGCCTGCTCGGAACCCGGGAGCCCGAATATCTCATCGAACGCGTGCCGGCGGAACCGCCAGACCAGCCATCGGCAGAGATAATCGGTGATGGAGCTTGCCCAAGGAACATCGGGATTGCGCGTGAAGCCGAATGGCTCGTACCGGGCGCCGCCGTAAGTGCGGGCGATCTGCTCGATAGGCACGCCGTGCTGGAGCTCCCGGGAAATGGCGATGGAGAACTGGTCCACGATGCCAGAGAGGGTGGAGCCCTCCTTCGACATGACCATGAACACTTCGCCCAGGTCGCCGTTATTGGGATAGAACCCCACAATGATGTAACCCTCGTGTCCGCCCACCGAGAACTTGTGCGTCAACGCCGGCCGCTCATGGGGCAGCTTGCGTCGCGCCGGCGGAGAGATGGGACCCTGATTGCGGTCGTCGGTCATGGCTGACCCCTTTCTTGTGATGTCGTATTGCTATCCTAGTCATACACCGGGACCGTGGATGCGGTCAACAAAAGACCGCCCCGCCTTCAAGGCGGGGCGGGTCCCGGAACCTTTTATTTTTTATATAGTGACGCCGAGCTTCTTTCTGACCACGCGCGCGGGCTTCGTGCGCACGAAGTAGAGCTTGGACTTGTGCAGCTTCTTCGGCGAGCTGACCACCTCAAGCTTCGTGATGTTCGGCGAGCCGATCGGGAAGATCTTCTCCACGCCGACGCCGGCAAGGGTCGTCCGGACGGTGAAGGTGGCGCCGGTCTCAGCACCGTGCTTGCGCGCGAGGACCAGGCCTTCGAAGGGCGCGGCGGTCGAGCCTTCCCAGACGCGCACGCGCGCGCCTGCCTTTATCTGTTTCAAGACTTGGGAATCTATCATTTTTGGGATTGGATGATGCCTTTCAAAACGGTCGCCAGCTGGTCGATAGGGATCTGGGCCTTCACGAAGTAGTCCACTACCCCGAACCGCTTGGCCTTCTCGATGTCGCTATCCTGACCCAGATTCGAGGCCACCACCACGGGGGTGCGGCCCACCTGCGGGTCCATGGACATCTGCTCTAGGAACTCGAAGCCCGACATCTTGGGCATAACCAGGTCGAGCACGACGAGCGCGGGCTGCTGCTCCTTCAGGACCTTCATGCCCTCCTCCCCGTCGTAGGCCTGGAGCACAACGAAACCTTCCCGTTCCAGCCTCACCTTGAGGAGATTAGACAGGAACTTCTCGTCCTCCACCACGAGGACCTTCTTAGGGGTCTCATCTGCCATGTCGCGGGTAGTATAGCATGCCTTGCAAAGAGCTTTTTCGCGGTCCCAATGCTTGTCCTTCGAAGCCTTGGCGAAGGAGGACGAGCCTCCTTCAAGCTTCGTAGAACCTGTATCACGCATCAAGTATCAGTTGCCCACAAGTGGGCTGCTGATACCTGACTTACGATACATCGACGATTGCCTGATTCAATCAGACAAAGTTTAATTGATCCACGCACAGCTTCCGCTACGCGTGCCTTGTTACGACTTAGCCCATGTCACCGAGCTCGGGCTGACCCCCCACGGAAACGAGAATCTGGAATCTAGTAGCTGGAATCTAGTATTCCTACCAGATTCAAGATTCAAGATTCAAGATTCCAATCTCGGTGGGAGGCTTTACCCGCTCCCGGCTCCCTTGGCTTGACGGGCGATTATCTTCCCTAAAACAGGGAATGGATGTTCCCACCGCACGGACGGATTTCCCGTATGCGGCGAGCTCAATGCATCTGCTGCTTCAGTTGCAGCAATCTTTCCAAGCCTTCCGGAGTTAGATGTTGGCCTTTCTCGATAGCTTCGAGCAAGCCGCAGAAGATCCGGAAATCCTTCAGCTTTGAAGGGAACCGAAGGTGATTTTTCATGAAGAAAGGAATGATTATTTTCAGGAGATCGCGTCGGTTGAAAACCTCGTATCGGTAACAATCTTGATGGTTTCGCCGACTATCTCTCTGGAAATACACTTCCCCGCATCTGAAATACTCCCTCAAATCTTCCAGTATCTCTTTATCTTTCTCGACAAGCTTGACATAGAACCTAGGTTCTACTCGCGCTCGCCGAATATATTCCGTGCTTGAGGTCGGGCTGCGAATAAAAGCAGTAAAACTGCCTTCGCCGTCAACCAAACCGACTATATAATCTGCTGTCAACATTGAGTGAGTGCCTTCCTCTGGCAGTGTGCCAAAGTACTATGACTCAGCTGACTTCTGGTGCTGCGTCAGTTTTAACTATATTATCCTCCAAAGCCGCGTTCCAAAACGAGGCTTGGGGATAAACAGACACCAGATCTCCATAGGTCAGTTACAAGGCTTTTCCTTGCATCCCGGCGCGGTTCCTTTTTTGATCTTCGCCATGCTCACCGCCTATCCATGGCTCGATCTCCGCTCCACGCTATCGTGGCATGCCGGGCTGCGGTTTGCGTCCGGATCCTCCACCGCAATTCTCACGAATTGCGGCTATCCTTCCGCTACGCTCCAGTAGACGCACTGAAGGGGCTGATTTTAACAGCCTAGTCTTGCAACCTGCTACGCGCTTTTATTGTGAGTACAGGACTCGAGAACGTATTCACCGTGGTATAGCTGACCCACGATTACTAGCAATTCCAGCTTCATGGGGGCGAGTTGCAGCCCCCAATCCGAACTAGGACGCGGTTTAAGGGATTAGCTCCACCTTTCGGTTTGGCAGCCCATTGTCCGCGCCATTGTAACATGAGTGTAGCCCCGGGCATCAGAGGGCCATGCTGATTTGACGTCATCCCCTCCTTCCTCCCAGCCTGAAGGGCGCGAATACAAGAATCTGGTATCTAGAATCTGGAATCTGGTAGGAACGTGTCCTTGCTAGATTCTAGATTCAAGATTCTAGATTCTGCTCCCGCTCTTTAGGCTGGGCAGTCCTCCGTGACACTTGTAACACGGAGCAGGGGTTGCGCTCGTTACCCCAATTAAGGGAACGCCTCACGGCACGAGCTGACGACAACCATGCAGCACCTGTGCTTGGGGTCCCTTGCGGGAAAGGCAATGTTTCCATCGCCGGTCTCCAAGCATTTCAAGCCCGGGTGAGGTTCTTCGTTCATCGTCGAATTAAACCTCATGTTCCACTGCTTGTGCGAGTCCCCGTCTATTCCTTTGAGTTTTAGCCTTGCGGCCGTACTTCCCAGGCGGCCTGCTTAACGCGTTAGCTCCGCCACTCCGAGGGTCGATACTCGAAACAGCAAGCAGGCATCGTTTAGGGCGTGGACTACAAGGGTATCTAATCCTTTTTGATCCCCACGCTTTCGTGTTTCAGAGTCAGGTACGCGCCAGCGAGTTGCCTTCGCCTTTGGTGTTCCCCACGATATCAACGGATTTCACCCCTACACCGTGAGTTCCATGCACCTCTCACCTCCTCCAGTCCGATCGTATCTCCGGCACTTCCACCGTTAGGCAGTGGGCTTTAACCAGAGACGCATCGGACCTCCTACACGCGCTTTACGCCCAATAAATCCGGATAACGCTTGTGGTCTACGTATTACCGCTGGTGCTGGCACGTAGTTACCAACCACTTTCCGCTAGGTGATCACCGAAGTTTCTGCCTAGCTACCGCAGTTTACGACCCGAAGGCCTTCATCCTGCACGCGGCGTCGCTCGATCAGACTTTCGTCCATTGTCGAATATTCTCGACTGCTGCCTCCCGTAGGAGTACGAGCCGTGTCTCAGTCTCGTCGTTGGGGGTCAGGCTCTCACCTCCCCTACCGGTCATAGCCTTGGTAAGCCGTTACCTTACCAACTAGCTGATCGGACCTAAGCCGATCTCAGAGTGCCAGCCTCACTTTTGACCTTCTGCAGTAAGCTTCTGTGGATTCTTTTCATGAGCTCGTGCTTTGAGCTGCCATGATGCTTAAGTCTCGATTCACGCTTTCGCGCATCACTCTCATTGCGATACGCTTCAGCGTAAACCAATTTCCATTCTCCGGAACTACGCCGAGTTGACGGGTTCAGGTTCCGTTTATGAGAATCGAGACGCTTCGCTAAATCCTTCGTGAAACCAATGTAGATTTTGTGATTAACCGAGTGTTGGATGATGTAGACCACATACATTTCATCATCGTAGCACAAGGTCAAAAGTGAAGCTGGCTTTACCGGTGAAGGACCATCGGGTATTACCCCGCCTTTCGGCGGACTATTCCCGGCTCTGAGGTACGTACTAGGGTGTTACTAACTCGTTCGCCGCTAAACTATCCAATCCGCATTCTTGATGTAATCGCAAATCCTTCAAAGATAGTTCCGCTCGACTTGCATGCCTTATCCACGCCGCCAGCGTTCATCCTGGACCAGGATCAAATCCTCTAATATAAATCTGTTCCGCCGAAGCGGGTCACAGCTCCTTAAGCCTGCCGAAGCTCCTGCAAAGCAGGAAGCCGGGAAGACCGGGAACCATGCAGATAGTGCGCACTTTTTAGTTTAATTCCAAACCGTGCACGAAAAAATGAATGCATTGGGACAGCGAAAAAACTCTCTTTCGCATATGCGTAATTTCATAACTGCTCCACCTCGGCACGGCCGGTAAATGGAACCTGTTTTTCAAAGAAAGCCGCTTCCTCCGTAAGGAGAAAAGCGCTTGTCTATTATAGAGGGGAAAGGAATTATGTCAATTCCCGCGGACCGGCCCTGGTTTCCGGCCTGAAATGCGCAGTCCCACGGGGTGAGCCGTGGGACTTTGCATTGTTGCGTCGTTCGTTCACTCAATCAGACACGGAGCACCGGCAGTCCCGATCGGGCATTGTTCCATCGGCGCATAGGTTGGCCGGTGCGACGTAGCCGGGCGCGACCTCGACCATCTCGTGGCACTTGCCGACATTCCGAGGCGTCATGATGAGCGTGGCACGCTGAATCGCCGGGCGGCGCATGGATGCCGCGATCTGCGCGGTACGCTGAATGCCGAACTGCCGGACCGCTTGGGCGGCCGCCTGGATCGACATGGCCTGCAGGGGATCGTCGCTCGAGGCGGACACGTCATCCGGACGGACCGTGACGAGGGCGGCGAAGCTGCCGTCGGAACTGCGCAGGTTGACTTTCAAGCCGCTCTGCACGCTCTCGCCCGCAGGAGCAACCGTACCCTGCATGACGGGCGCCTCCTCCGCGGCCGGATCGAAGCGCGCGCCCGCGACGAGCAGCACCATGTTCAGCGCCGTCTTCATCGTCTCCGCTTCCGGGGCGGCGCCGCTCATTTCAATCCCGCGAACGACTACGCCGTCCATGATCGGGAGTTCGTCCTCTTCGATGTAGCCGGCGCTCGTGAGATCGAGAGCGGGCCCGATCGGGAGAACCGGCTTCTCGACGCAGATTTCCACGGGAGTGCGCGACAGGACACCGACCGGCTCGGTCGGGTCGCTCGCGTACGCGAGCACGGATGGAAGGGTAATGCACAACACAAGAATGAGAATTCGGGAACGCATGCGATTTGCCTCCTTCTTTTGAGGCCTCGAAGCCGCGACGCGCGGCTCTGAGGACTTTTGTGGTCCCGCGCCAAAGGCAAATGCCTCTCGCGCGGGACCACAAACATTATCAAATTGCGTGGATTACATTACACATCACATTTTATTAAAAGTCAATTGCACTGCCCCTGAAACAGACGCGCCCCGGCACCTTCCGTAAAACGGCAGGTCCGGGGCTCATCATTTTTGCGCGCCTCTGAACGCAAGCATTCAGGACGGCGGGGCGGCCGCGCGCGCCGGAAAAGGCGCGGATGGTCGCGTGACGGAGACGGCGGCGGGACGCACCATGGGGATCTCGATGATGCGATCACAGGTGACCGCTGCGGCTGCGGCGCCACTCTCGGCCCTTCTGCAGATCGCGAGTCCCCTCTCTTCCTGCACCACGCGCAAACTGGCGCCGTGATACACGTTGAGGGACCGGCGGAAGGTACGCAGGCGCAGGAGTGCCAGGGCAACTTCGAGCGGAGCCGCTTGTGCCGCGTCGTTGCCGCGGAGCGGATCGCCGAAGCGGACATCCATCGCGATCATGAGGCGACGATTCCCAGAAAGCGGCATGACTGATTTCTTCGCGTCGCCATCCAGTCGGATGCCCATCATGCTCGCTTGCGCCTCGACCGAGTACGCCTCGAACGGGACGGCGAAGACGAAGCTCAGCGCATCCTCCGTGCTCGATGGCAGGCCGCCAATCGGGAAAAGCATTCCCGCGGGGGCCGCAGGCGGCAGCTCACGAAGCGCCAACTGCCGCTGGACGATGCGGCGCATGCTGGCATAGAAGCTCACGGCATCGGGGCCTTCAGTGGGCACGATGCGCATGGCCACGAGCCATTCCCATTGTGCATCAAACTCCGCTTCCCACTGCTGGCGCCCGAGGACGCCTTCTCCCGCCGCAACCTGCGCGGCGATGCGCTCGCCCGGTACGCCCATGAGGCGGGCGTTTACCATGGTCCTATATACGATGTCTGTCGTCATCATCTCTTTCACCTCGATCGTTTGAAATTGGGGCCTCGTTCTATCAATAGTTAAGCACAGTCCGGACCGGGGTCAAACTCATGAAAAGTCGCAGGGCGCCCCGGATGAGGCGCCCTATCGATCATTGGGTTCTACTTCTTCACTCGCTACAGGAGGACCTTGTCGATCGCGGTGAGGGCGCGGGCGTACTGGCCGGTCCAGCAGCGTTCCAGCGCGTCCCTTTCGGCCGACTCGGGAAACTCGCTCCGCCACGGCCCTTCGCAGATCTGCATCGCCTTGCCCTGGCTCGCATGCCAGAGAAAGCCTGACGGTCCCGGCTCGTCGTTGAACGAGACGCGCCAGTCCTTGCCGGCCATCTCATTGGGACGCATCCAAACCATGAGGCCATTCCTGGTGTCGACCGTATAGCGCCAGCCGTCACTCACGACGACTACCACCTTGCCGGTGGGATACGGGTCATACTTCAGCATGGCCACGGTCTCGCGCCCCGTCTCGATCTTCCAAACGACGCGGTTGGCGAGGTCCTGATTCTGCCGGATGGCGAGAGCGGTGCCGGAGACGGCTGGCTGGATGACAGCCCGAACGGTTGGCGCGGACGGATGGGGCGCCGGAACTGCGGTGCCCGGCGCGGGCCGCGGGGCCAGGAGCAGGCCGAGGACGAAGCCCGCGAGGAGCGTGTAGAACCCGGTCATGATGAGCGCTGCCCAGCTCGGGCCGCGGCGGCGGGCCGATGCGTCCGGCACATTCACGTTGATGGTGGACGTGTCGGCGATGAAGGTAACCTCGGGCGCCCCGTTCCGGACGTTCACCGTGGTAACCTCCGCGCTCTCTGAGGCGTTCACGTCAGCCATGAGCTGCGATTCCACCGTCTGCACATTCACCAGGATGTGGTGGTGGCAGGGCGGCCGCGACGCGGCGAGGGTGAGCTCGGTCAAGGTAAGAGGCGCGCCTGGCCTGCGCCGCGCGAGAGGCTCCAGATCCGGGCGCCTGGGGCTTCCCCCATATATCGCGCGCGAAGAGCGTCCTATCCTGCCGCGATTGCGGGGGGTGTCAACTTTACGCATGGATATTCCCTCCTTCAGTTGCGTCGTTGCGATCAATGGTTTCTGCGAGCCAAGGCTCGTGCCGATGGCTCCTGTTCTTTCCCATATTCTCGAATCAAGACTGCGATTCGAACGTGAATTTTATTATGCATATTAACATATGAAGCGTCAATGAAAGCGGCGCGTGCCGATGCTTTTTATAAATAGCCTGTGTTGAAATGAGAAGAGGCGCACATGTAGTGCGCCTTCTTCATTCGCCACCGGCCTCCGCCGATGGGCTTGCTGTCGTTGCTCTCGCAGGATGTCACCGGTAGAACTCGCGGACCGTGATGTGGAACACGGCCTGGTTGTACTCTTCGGTGACCTCGACGAGGCCACGCCGTTCCAGCTTCAGCAGTTCCGTGCGCAGCCACTTGATCTGCTCCGGGGTATAGCGTGGGACCCGGACCCATGCCCACACCTTTTTCGGCTTCTGACCCTTCTTCGCCTTGAGGGTCACCTCCTTCAGTACGCGGTCCATCTTGGCGATGTCGATGGTCGCGCCGCGAAGGTGCGCCGAGCTCTCCACGCCGGTTGCGTTCCGGTTGCCGTTCTGGAGTTGCGCCTGCTTGCGCGGCGTGCGCATGGCGGAGGTTGCCTTGAGAGGCTTGCCGGCGGCCTTGGGTGCGCTGGCTTTGGCTCCGAAACCATTCAGGAACCGGATGACCTGCGGCGCGGCCCATCTCCACTCGGCATCGAGGCGGGTGTCCACGATCGACGAACCGTTATTCGGAAGCCGCTGCAGCCATCCCTGTGCTTTTAGTCTGCTAATAGGCACGGCCCGGCTCCAGAGTGCCACGTTCATCTTCGAATCGAAAACCTTGCAGCGATTGTTCGGCAGAACCTTGATCTTCCCCGCTTTCACCCGTGCGACGAACACGTCGTCGTCGATGATGAAAGGCAGATTATCCTGTCTCGCGATCTCTCCCTGCCAGGCGAGAGAGTCGTGACTTCCCGCAAGGCTTGTTCGAGGTTTCCTCGGCCTTGCGGAAACATCCGGCCCCAGGACGAGGCAGAGTAGAGTTAACGCGATGATCTTTTTCACGGACAAGCCCTCCTGCTTGTTGTTGTATTTTCGAGTCAAGAATACTGCAGATACTTACACCAACGTATAAAATTATACATCTAAATCATTGAAAAGTCAAGGCTAGAGCTTGTGGGAAGCCTTGAAATCGGAAGGGCGCACTGGTGGGTGCGCCTCTTCATCTTGCCATCGGTCTCCCCGATGGGCTTCTTGTTCATGCTGCACTCGCGAAGCAATCACTCCATTTCCGTCAGGTTGGCGGTGGTCTTCCTGGCATAGGTGGTGAGCCTCTTGGACCAGCACGAACGCCAATACGGAAGCTGGGCTTTGTTGTCCAACCAGCGCCGTGCCGCGCCCGATGCGCCGGTCTTTCCATCGGGGTCGTGGTGGGCGGTCGCGATCATGGCAACGACATCCTTGTGGCGCGAGCGGACGATCCGCTTCAGCACATTGCGTTCCTGCTTGTCCAGCTCCTTCGCGATGTAGCAAAGGTTGTGGATCATGAGCAGGATGGCCACAGTGTGATGCTGGTCGCCTCGGAGCATCGCGGTACTGCCGTGCGGTACCGGGTCCTTGAGCGCGGAGTTGATCCAACTGCCTCCCCGCTTGCCACTCGGACCGTCGTACCACGCATACTCCGTCATCTGATAGGGACCAAGCGACGCTTTCCCATCCGATTTGGCCGGAATGCTTTCCACGTAGCGGCGGCCGGCCTGATGGAGCAGAAAGTCGAGGAACTTCGCGTTCAGGTCACCGTCGAAGCCGGGGAAGAGCTCGGTGAGCGAATAGGCCACCAGGTCATCCCCATGCAGCGAATCGACGACCTGACGCACCAGTTTCAACTCCTCGTCGCTCAACCGCTCGATCCGCTGGACCTTCTTCCAGTCGATGCCGGCGCGAACACGGTCGAGGTGGGCTTGCAAGTGACGACAGTAGTCCTGGATAGTCATGTGCTGCGGATCCTTCTCGCGGTACTCGCGGAGGATGGCGCCCGCAAGGGCATTGACCACCACGTGCGGACGATAGCCCACGATCTTTTTCTTGCCGTTCCGGATCGGAATGCGGGATCGCTTTTTCTTGGCGGCCCACATCTTCTCCATGTTGCGGTAGAAGTCGATGCGCGCGGCCGGCGGGACCGTGCCGGAAACACCGAGGTAATCCGCGAACTCACCGCCGAACTTTCTTCCCGTGAGCTTGCCCATGGGGTACTGTTTTTCCTTTGCGAAGCCCTCTGCGGCCATGAAGCCCAGAAGGAGAATCGCGATCACACGGTTTCTCATCTCTTTCCTCTCTATCTGCGTGAAATGCGGTCCTCCGAAGAAGGCTGCTTGTTATCGTATTCGTGAATCAAGAGTACTGCGGACACGGACGCTAATCTAGAGTTAATTATACACTCTTTTATGTAAAAAGTCAATAAAACACTTGCCGGACCATCAAAATCACAAAGGGCGCACTGTACGTGCGCCCTTCGATTCGCCATCGGCCTTCGCCGATGGGCTTGTGGGTTAAGAGAGTCGCTCAGATACGCGCGGTCTAGTAGGCCGTTTGATTCTGCCGGTGCAGGCGCGAGCTGATCGCCATAGCAAAGAGGAACAGGATGGGGAAGAAGTCGAGACCCAGAGCGAAGGACCAGGCATAGCTGACCTCGCGCCAGTACCGGAGCACGGCCTGGGGCGCGTCGATCATGCTGAAGGCCTGCTGTTGCTCGAGGACTTCCTCGTCGTCGCCCACGACCTCGGCGATGATCTGCTGGGAAGTAGCGACGACATCCTTCATGCGCTTCACCGCGGCGATTTGTCCTGGCTGGTTGCCGGGATCGGACACCATCGCGAGACGCGAGAGATTCTTGTTGATCTGCTTCACGTAACTCCGAGAAGAGATACTGTTCAGGGTCGCGAGGAGCTCGTTGATGTCGGCAAGCTCCTTCGTGAACTTGAGGCTGTTCTCTTCCATAAGCCTCGTGTCACCGACCGATCCCCTGTCGCTCTCCGCGGCGATCTTGCGAGCCGCCGCCAACTTCTTCTTCAGCCCGTCATAGGTGTCTTTGCGGAGCTTGGCGTTGCCCTTGATCTGATCGGCGACGTTGCGGAAGAGGTTGGCCGTCGTCTCCAGATTCACCACCACCTCGCCACGCCCCTTCAGATTGGAAAGCCCTCCGCCCATATCGGTCCGCGCGTACGAGTCGAACTGCCTGGCCTGGCTCTCGAAGACGGGCACGAGGTTGGCCTCGCGTTCGCCCCGCTGCCAGTAACCGCTCGCCAGCCTCTCTGCGGTGTCGATCGTCTTGGTCATGTGGGTAACCTGCGCGCGGCGGCCGCCGATCGTGATCACCGTCCAGATCGTCGAGAATCCGAAAATCACCGCGACGAACGGAATCGCGAGCAGGCCGTACAGTCCGAGCTGCAGGCCACTCGAGTACTCGATGTGCCGGCCGACGAAATACCAGAATCCGGACGCGCAACAGCCGGCGGCCATCGCCACGCCGCACTGGATGAAGAAATCGTCGGTGACGGTCATGAGTCCCATGGCCGTGGTGTAGATGCTCGCGATGCCGCAGACGATGGTGAGGAACGTGAAAATGGCGAATGTGGTTTTGGCGGCCTGCTCACGGGGTGATAACTGCCGCTGATTCGTGTTCATGACTGCCCTCCTGGCTTTCCTGTTGTCCCTGTATCCGACATGGTCTCTTGATCTCCGGGGATCTGAAGATATACGTCGAACGCCCGCAGACCTCTTCCCTCCGGAGGGCCGACGGTGCCGACCGTAAAGTCGACGTCCAGTCCACGCACTAGTTCCAGTCCGTCGCGGACTGAAACCACAACGAGCTTCTTGCCGTTGTGCTGGCTCGTCACCTCACTGACGCGTACCTTCCAGACGGTGCCTCCGGGTGTCGGATCGGACCCTACCACAAACCCTTTTACTCGTGGCATTGTGGCGCTCCTTTCATCCTTTAGTCCTGCTGCCTGTTAACTCTTCTCGCGTTCTACAACCTCCTCTCTATTGTTTGCCTCGTTCTATGGCTGAAAGTCGCCTGACTCTCTTTTTTGCCAACCACGAATCGAGGGCGCTGCACGGGTGATCTAAGCCACCGTGCAAGGCGCTCGGCTCGTGGTCGCTTTTCAAAGGCCTTGTATTGATTACAACACAATCCATAGCGAATGGTCAATATTAGCGCAATGGCGAAGTTTGTCGGCACATAGAAATCAGAAGGAGCGCACCGTGGGTGCGCTCCATTCATCTTGCCACCGGCCTTCTCCGATGGACTTTGTAATCGCTCGAACTGGCGCGCTCAGCCTTGCGTCTCCCACAGCCGGTGAACCTTGCGCATCACCTCGTCGGTGATACCAAGCTCCTTCTGCGTGAAGCCGTAGTCGATCATCGTGCCCATGAGCGCCCGCGCCGCGTTTGCCCCGTCTTCGCGCACCTTATTGTAGGCGTCGCTGACCTCCTGGCTGGCGCTGGCAGCGGGTTCCGGCGCGCTCGGGTCGTACTTCTGCACGCTCTCGACGAGCGCGGGCACCGCCTTCTTGAACGTGGTCTTGAAGAAACCGTTGGCCTCTTCGCCGGTCATGCCGAGCTCCTTGCTCGTCGGATCGACGCCGGCGATGTCCGCGCGCAGGATGGCCTCTTCGACAAGTCCCGTCGGGACAAAAGCGGGGTGGCGACGCCCGACGGTGACGATGTAGGCCAGGTCCTCCGGGATCGGCTTGCCGGTCTTCACGAGCGCAAGAAGGGCCTTCGCGGACTCGAGGTTTGTGGTTTTGACATACTCGTCCGCCTTCTCACGGGTGACGCCGGCCTCGGTAACCACGGCGGCGTAGGACTCGCTGGAGCTGGTCATGCGATTCTTGAGAGCTTCCGCGGCCGCGTACTTCTCCTGCCATTCAAGCGCGGTGCGGATCGTCGAATCAACGCCCTTCGCGTGATCGGCAAAGGTCATCGTCGTGCTGACCGGCTTCTCGATGGCCGCGATGCTCTCCTTGACCTCGGCGAGATCGCGGTCATGCTCCTGCTGCCGGCGCTCACGTGCGAGCTTGGCATCGGCGGCGGTGTCGGTGGTCAGCGTGGTCGCCGTGTTATCAGCATCATCCGTGGGAACGCGGCTGATCGTCGCGGTGGACGTATCGGTCGCGGAATCCGCGGTGTTTTCGTCGCCACAGGCGGCGATCAAGACAGTGAGAGCGAGCAGTATTGCGAAGATCCAACGGTTTGCTTTCAAGTTCCTTCTCCTTCTTTTGCGTCAGTTCGGTTATGCAGTTGTCGAGGTGCTTCCGACGCTGCACAACCCGGTGGTGGTACAGTATTTGAAATTATACTACTATTATGATAAAAAGTCAATATGAGCCTGGTTTCGCTATAATGGAACCTATGGAAACTGCGAACGACGTGTCCGTGATCATCGCGAACTACAACAACGCCCGCTTCCTGGAAGACTGCCTTGCTTCCCTTTTCCGTAATCCCGGCATTCTGGAGGTGATCGTGGTGGACGACGCCTCGACGGACGATTCCGTGGAGATCGCTTCGAAGTATCCCGTCCGGCTCATAGAGAACGCCATGAACTTCGGGCCGGTGCGGACGAAGAATATCGGCGCCGCGGAGGCGGCCGGACGGTATATCCTCTTTTTGGACAGCGATACGACCCTGGATCCCGATTATATAGAGAGGACCGCCGCCTTCCTGGACGAGCGCCCCGAGGCGGGCGTGGTGAGCGGCAGGATCACAAAACCGGACGGAGAACGCATGTGGCATGGCTTCGGGCACCGCTTCGCGATACTCCGAAGCGCGGGCGCGAGGGCGTTCGGCGCGACCTATCCCCTCTGGCAGGCCACTGCTTTCGAGCAAGTCCTCCGGCGGCTGTCCCTGCCCTTTACCCTGAACTTCGCCGAGGACAAGGTCATGGAAGTGGGCTGGGTGTCGGGAATGGCCCTCCTTACCCGCGCCGGCCTCTTTCGCGAGCTCGGCGGTTTCGACGAGCACTTCTGGATGTATCACGAGGAGCCGGACTACTGCCTGCGCGCCCGCGCGGCGGGATTCAGGACGTTCTACACCCCGTCTACCCGCGCCTATCATTGGAACGGTCAGAGTCATCGCCATCGCCGTGCGCAGTTCATGCGGGATTCCAACCGCTATTGGGCCTACAAGCACGGCGTGCGCTGGTGGTAAAACCACAGACCTTGTCATCCCCGTGCAGGCGGGGATCGGGTGAAGGCAGGGTCAGTCTTGATTCCCGCTGGACTTTACCCCCGCGGAGGCGGGGGCGGGACTGACACGTAAGTGTAACCTTGCTATCTTCCGAATTCTCTGTATAATGTTCCCACCATGAAAACCGACCTGCACCCGACATACTATCCCACGGCAAAAGTGAGCTGCGCCTGCGGCAACACATTCACGGTGGGCGCTACCAAGCCCGAGATCCACGTGGAAATCTGCGCCAAATGCCATCCGTTCTACACCGGCGAGAAGAAACTTGTGGATGTGGCCGGCCGCGTGGAACGCTTCAAGACGCGCGCATCAAAGAAGACCGAAGTTAAGGCGAAGAAGCCCCGCGTTAAGAAAGAGAAATAATCCGTTACGAAACACCCCCGCCGCGCTGAGCGCGGCGGGGGTGTTTTTGCACGATCAGCCGCGCAGCAGGTAAAAGATGTCTATAGCGAAAAGCAGGATGCTCAACACAAGAAGCATGACGCCCTCTTTGGAACGCCGCATGATGACCCCGAGAACCGCGCCGATGAGGCCGAGCGCCCAGGCGATGCCAAGCACGGAGAGGAGCGCCGCGAGGGTGGAGGTCAGATCCGGAGCGAGCGGTCCGAGGTGCTCGGCGTAGTACGTCACGAAGCCGCCCTGCACCAGGAACGGCGCATTAGTGAGAATGAGAACCACTTCGAGCGCAAGGATCAGGATGCTCACCCAGTTGAGCCACGGCCGGAGCCAAGGCTCCCGGTCGAGATCCCTGGACACGAGGTAAGTCATGAAGCTCACAAGCAGGGAGAATCCCAGGAGGACCTCCATGCCTATAACGGCATTCTCGAACTGCCAAGACGTGCCCGCCGCCGCCATCACGCCGTTGAATATAATGACGATGATGCCGAGACTCCAGATGCATGCGCCCGTGGTCCAGAGCGATATCCGGGAGATCGCATGAGCTGCAGGATGGCCGGTCCAGTGGTCCCGGCGGGCGGTCGCGTGCTTCTTCTGCATACCTCAAGTATAGCAATTCATCCTTTCTGCAGGGCCAAGAGGACTTTGAGGTACATCTCCTCCACGATCCGGGCCTGTTTCGGGCCGCTCGCCGCGTAGTGATCCAGGCCGGGCGAATCGTTGATCTCGAGGATCCAATAGCGGCGGGGAGGCTTCGCGATATCCCCTTGGACCATAAGATCCACTCCCGCATAGCGGAGCCCCATATCTTTGGCGAGCCGGACGGCGATCTTTTGAAAGGCGGGGTGGATGATCTCGGTCACGTCCCTGGCCATGCCGCCCGCGGAAAGGTTCGCATTGTCCAGAAGAACGAGCTTCTGTCCCTTGGCGGGGCGGGAGGACATGCGCATCCCCTGCCGCCGGAGCTTGGCCCTGATGCGGAAGTCGCCGGGGTCGATGACCGTATCCCGGCCGGAGCGGACGAAGGATCTCTGGAGAGACCTGAGAAGCTGGAGCACCGTGGAGCGCCCGTTCCCCGTCACGGTGAGCGGTATCCGCTCGTACGCGGAGATGACCTCGCGATCCAGGACCACGATGCGGTAGTCCTGGCCCATGAGGGCGCGCTGGACCAGCATGACGCGGTCCTTGGTGAAAATATACTTCGCGGCCCGGTAGAACTCCTTCTTATCGCGGACCTTGCTCACCCCCACCCCCTGCGTACGGCTGTTGGGCTTCACGATGACCGGCAGGCCGAGCTCTTTCGCGTAGCGCCAGGCGGCGTGGATGTTCCGCTTCGATTTGATTGCTTTCGCGAACTTCTCCGAGAAAAAGGTCGTTCCAGGCACGGTCGCGTAGCCCATCCGGCCCATGAAGTAGTTCGCATACCCCTTGTCCGAACAGAGGGCGGATGAGCCGAGCGGGTTCAGGTCCAGGGCCGAGTTCCGGAAATAGCTTTTCCGTCCGTCCTTGAAGGCGATTTGGCCCACCACCCGCCATTCCGGCTCAAGATGTATCTTCACGCCGGCGCGCTTCGCTATCTTCCGGAGCGTCCTGCTGACCAGTGCTTCTTTCATGTGAGGGCAGTATATCACCTGATAAGCATGGAAAAAACGGCGGGACTTGGTATCATATCTCACATGCAACGCATGACCCTTCCCTTCGACCTCGCTCAGGGTAAAATCAGTTTATCAATATGCAAAGGATAATTTTAGAGGTACGCGGCTGCCCTGAACCGAGCTTTGCTCTGGTTCATTCCTCCCCCAAATAACATGCAGAAGATCATCATCGAAATCAGAGGAGGCACAGGGGGTGACGAGGCCGCGCTTTTCGCGGGCGACCTCGCGCGTATGTACCAGCGCTATGCGACGAAACGCGGCTGGGGCTTCGCGATCGTGGATTCCTCGGAGAACGATCTCGGCGGCTACAAGACCTTTGTCGCAGAGATAAGCGATCCCTCAAGCGAGGCCGCCTCCGGGCAAGGACCCTATGGCGAGCTAAAACAGGAATCCGGCGTACACCGCGTGCAGAGGGTCCCGAAGACCGAGCGCCAGGGCCGCGTCCACACCTCCACCGCCACCGTGGCGGTCATGAAGATCGTGGAAGCCCGGAATGTGGACCTTAAGGAAAGCGATATGGAGTTCACCTTCTCCCGAGGCGGCGGCCCGGGAGGCCAGAATGTGAACAAGATCGAATCCGCCGTACGGCTTCTCCACAAGCCGACCGGCATCGTCATCTCCTCCCGCTCGGAGCGGTCTCAGCAGGCCAACCGGCAGAAGGCGATGTCCATTCTCGCTTCTAAGCTCTAGGAGATGGAACAGGAACGGGTGGCGTCGGAAGCCGGAGGCAACCGCCGCGACCTAATCGGTTCCGCCGACCGCTCGGAGAAGATACGGACCTATAACTTCCCCGAGGATCGGATTACTGATCACCGTATAGGGAAAAAATTCCACAATATCGAGAAGGTGCTGGACGGCAATATGGACGCGATCGTTGAGGCATTTAAAAAGTCCCAGGCCCGGGCCTCCTGATCCTACCCTTCCAGTACGTAGTAGAACGGCTTCTCTTCCCGATCCTCCTCGAGATACACCGGCGTATAGGCGCGGGTGTCCCTTTGCACGTCAATGAGGTATTCGATGGAGAACGCGTCCCGCGCGGGATCGTACACAGGAATGCCGTGGTACGGCAGGCGGATGCAGTCCCTGCCGATAGGGATAATGCCCAAGCGCCCCGGCTTGGGAGCGACAGAGAGATGCAAGGCGCCCGGTACCTCCTTTTCGATGTAGCCGATATCGTCACGCATGCCGAGGTAGGCATGATACGCGATGATCGCCTCGTGAGCGCGCCGGCGCAGATCCTCCCGAACCTGCCGGGCATCGGGCGGGAGGTCTCGATCGATGATCGCCTCGTTGTAGACGTCCATGAGCACCTCAACCGGCACGCCCTTCGTGGAAATGATGCGGTACATGGAAGGATACGTGCCCTGGTACTTTTCGAGGAACGCGGCATCTTTGTCCACGTACAGCGTTTCAAGCCGGGCGATTTTCTCCGCATATCTCGCCTCGAAATCCGGCGCCGTAGCTTCCATGTCCGAGAGGTCCTTGAAGATCATATCCTTCAGCCCGGCCATACGGGCAAGCTCCCCGAGAAAATGCGCATATGCGGTGCATTCCTCGGCCGGCACCCCTTCCGACTTGCCGAAGGCGCCCTCGGTGAAGTTCGTGAGCACCGCTCCCGGCGGATAGGCTTCGCGTATTGCTTGAAGAAGGTTATCGAGCCTCCGCAGGATGAGCATCTCGCCCATATCTGGCAGGACCCGGTCGGTCTTCAAGGGCACCGGTATCTTGAACGGGAACCCGAGCAGGACGAACTGAAGCGGCTCGTCCGCGTCAGTGAATCTGCGGAAACGTCGCAGCCAGTCCTCCTTCATGTCCAGGACGTATTCCGGAGACCCGAAGAGCACTTCGTCGTCGAGGAACATTGAAAACACCCTCTCGGCCGCCGAGTTCCCCGCCGGCACGGGGGCGGGCAGGCGCCGTCGGGCGAGCAGGGCCGCGACGGCGTCCCAGGTTTCGTGCCGGGGCGCACGGAAATTGTCACTGAGTTTCTTATCGAAAAGGTCCCGGAAGGGCGTATAGGGGTAAGTGTATTTGTTGGACTGCATGGTAATCATTGTAAACGAATGTCGTGGGGCCCGCCGAACGTGCGGCAGGCCCCTTGATGTGTTTTCCTCCTTGTTTATCTGGCCTCTTCATAATAGAAGATGACCTGCTGGTCGGAATCGAACCCGAGCTCGCGCATGGAGATGCGCACGGGCCGGAGTTCGCTCCGCTTCCTCAGGCGATACTCGGGCGCCACGCTCAGCGTGTAGTACCCGTTGGACCTTCCGCGCCGCGCCAGAGCCATGCCATGATGCGGCAGGACGTCCGCCGTGAGATCGAAGGCCACGCGATCGTTTTTACGGGTCGCGCAGGCATCGATGAACGGTACGCCGAGAAGCCGGTGGATTAGGTGGGTTTGCTTGCGGACGTTCAGATACCTGTTCAGCACGACCGCCTGCTGTTCCGCTTTCTCCCACAATGCGCCTGCCTGCTCCCGAAGCGCTTTGTAATCGCGGTCCTGGGTCACGTAGAGAGGCGCCATGATGGTCTCGTTGGTCATCTCGGGCAACGAGCAGAGCAGGGCGTAGACCTTGGCCGGCTCGACGGTGACTACCTGGGCGGCGAGGCTCGCCGGATCGAAGTACTCGGGCAGAAGCTCGCGCACTTCGAGCGGCGCCTCCATCATCCGATAGATGCGTCTCACGGCGTTCAGGAAGGTCTGGATGGCATCGCGGTTAAGGCCCATGAACTCTTCGCCGATGAGGCTTGCCTCGTCGTAGAAGATAACCTTGATGCCCGGCTGATAGAGCCTCTTCACCTTCTCGTTGATGAGACGAAAGACGAAGCCGACGTGCATCCATGCCAGCGTGGGCGCCTGGATCGTCGCCTCGCTGAACTTGAGCGGGTTCGTCACCCGGCCCCCCATGGTCAAGAGAATGACGATGGGGATGGGCTGCTTCTGTCGGACGCAATCGCCGATCAACCCCGCGAGACGGCTGCGCTCCGACTTCGAGACCTCGACCCTCTTGTCGGTGTGACTGAGGAAGATCTGAAGGATGCTGTCGGGCACGGGATCGGAGGGAGGCGCGTAGCCCCGCATACGCAGGTGGAACTGGGACTCGAAGAACGCGAGTTCCGCAGCGAGAGTAGTGAGGCCGCTCCGGGTATCCGGCATGACGATCGCCGGACCCTGGGGCTTCGCTTCGATCCCCCGCTCGATGCGCTTCAGAAGGTCGTGGACGAAGCGCGGGCTCGTAGCGGGAAAGCGGATCATTTCCGATCCGTCCACCGCCACCACCGCCACTGCATCCTGGAACCTCACCCTGACCACGTGCGCGAAACGGGAAGTGGGCGAAGGCTCGTGGAGGCCGCCGATGATCCACTCTTTCGGCGCGACCTTCCGCAACTGCTCCACGCCCTCCCCGTACA
>JANWIW010000005.1 GCA_025449695.1 Minisyncoccota bacterium
TCGAACGGCAAGCCGGTGCGGCCGTCGTGCAGGACCGCTTTGCCGTCTTCCGGCAGACCGGCCTTCTTGAGTTCCTCGCGGATCTGGCCTTCGGAGACGGAATCGAAGGAAGGCGTCACCGCGCGGTAGCCAAGCTTGGAAGCCGCCCAGCCCAGGTGGGTTTCCAGGATCTGCCCCAGGTTCATGCGCGAAGGCACGCCGAGCACGTTCAGGATGATGTCCACCGGGGTGCCGTCCTCGAGGTAAGGCATATCCTCTACCGGGCGGACCTGGGAGATGACGCCTTTGTTGCCGTGGCGGCCGGCGAGCTTGTCGCCCGCCTGCACTTTGCGCAGTGAAGCCACCTCGATCTGAATGCGCTTGATGATGCCGGCTTCGAGCTTGTCGCCCTGGTCGCGCGAGAAGATCTTCACGCCAACCACCCGGCCGTGCTTGCCGTGCGGCAAAGTGAGTGAGGTGTCCTTCACGTCGCGGGCTTTCTCGCCGAAAATGGCCCGCAAGAGGCGTTCCTCGGCGGTCAACTCCGCCTCGCCGCGGGGCGAGATCTTGCCGACCAGAATATCCCCGGCGTGGACCTCGGCGCCGATGCGTACGATGCCCTCTTCGTCCAGGTTCTTCAGTTTCTCCTCGGAGACGTTCGGAATGTCCGGCGTGGTTATCTCCGGGCCCAGCTTGGTGTCGCGGACATCGCAATAGAAATCCTCCAGATGGATGGAGGTGAACAGGTCCTCGCGGGCCACGCGCTCCGAGAGGATGATGGCGTCCTCAAAGTTGGCGCCCTCCCAGGACATGTAGGCCACAAGCAGGTTCTGGCCCAGCGCCAGGACGCCCTGGTCGATGGACGAGCCGGAGACGATCATCTGGCCCTTCTTGATCTTGTCGCCTTTGCTCACCAGCGGCTCCTGCGAGATGGAAGTGAACTGGTTGGAGCGCTTGAACTTCACGAGCGGATAATCCTTGCTCTTGCCGTCCGCATATTTCACCTCGACGTGATTGGCATCCGCGTGCAGGACGGTGCCGTCAGAGTCGGCGTGGATCACGTAGCCGGAATCGCGGGCCACTTTCTCCTCTTCGCCGGTGCCCACATATGGCGCGGCGGGCTTAATCGAAGCCACCGCCTGGCGCTGCATGTTCGAGCCCATGAGGGCCCGGTTGGCGTCATCGTGCTGCAAAAACGGGATAAGCGAGGTCGCCACCGAGATGAACTGGTGCGGGGCCACCTCTATATAATCGACTTCGTCGGCGCTGCAGGTGCCGGGATTGCCGTACAGGCGGGCCTCCAGGTTGTCGCCGGTTATGCGGCCATCCTCGTCCCGCGGCGTGGCGCCGTGCACAATGCGGTATTTCTCCTCTTCCAAAGCGTTCATCCAGACGACTTCCTTGGTAACTTTGCGACTTTCCACTTTCGCATACGGCGTCTCCAGGAAACCGAATTCGTTCACCCGCGCAAAGCTCGCCAAATAGCTGATAAGGCCGATGTTGCCGCCTTCCGGGGTCTCGATGGGGCAGATGCGGCCGTAATGCGAGCGGTGCACGTCGCGGACCTCGAAGGAGGCGCGCTCGCGGGTCAGGCCGCCGGGACCGAGCGCGGACAGACGGCGCTTGTGCTCCAGCTCCGCGAGCGGGTTCACCTGGTCCATGAACTGCGACAGCTGCGAGGAGGCGAAGAATTCTTTGATGACTGCGGTGATCGGACGGAAATTGATGAGCTGGGCCGGCACCAGGGTCTCACGCTCCAGGGTGGACATGCGATCCTGCACGATGCGGCGCAGGCGGGCGATACCGACGCGCAGACGGCCTTCCAGAAGCTCGCCCACCGCTTTGACGCGGCGATTGCCCAAGTGGTCGATGTCGTCCGCCTGGGAGCTGGGATTCAGGTTCAAACGGATGATCTCCTTCACGATGCCGATCAGGTCCTCGCGGTCCAAAAGCAGGTTGTCCTTCTTCGGCGACAGGGCCAGGCGCTGATTGACCTTGAAACGGCCCACGGAAGACAGGTCATAACGGTCGGTGCGCTGGAACATGGCGTCGATGAGACCCTTGGCGGTATCCGCGGTGGCCGGGTCGCCCGGGCGCATGCGGCGGTAGATCTCCATATAAGACTCGGTCAGGTCCTTGGCGTTGTCCTTTTTCAGGGTCGCCTCTATAAAGGACGTCGGGCCGGTGTCCACGTCGCGGAATAGGACCTTGAACTCCTCGTCCTTGACCCCGAACACGCGCAAAAGGTCGGTTACCGCGGTCTTGCGGTGCCGGTCGATCTTCACGTGGATAGAGCCGTCGATCTCGCTCTCAAACTCCAGCCAGGAGCCGCGGTTCGGGATGACCTTGGCGCCGAAGATCTTGGTGCCGTGGTAACTGCCGGCGGTGAAATAGACGCCAGCGGAGCGCACCAACTGGGAGACCACGACGCGCTCCACGCCGTTTATGATAAAGGTGCCGCGGGTGGTCATGATCGGGAAGTCCCCGAAATATATTTCCTGAGTTTCCTTGTGCTTGGTGCTCTTGTTATGCAGACTGACGGTGATGTGCAGTGGCGCCTCGAAGCTCGCGTCTTTGTAGCGCGACGTGACCTCGTCGTACTTCGGCTCTCCGAAGGTGTAATTATCGAAGGTCAGCTCGAGCTCCTTGCCGGTGTGGTCGTGGATCGGCGAAACCTCCTTCAGAAGATTCTTCAGACCGTCCTTCAGGAACCAGGCATAGCTCCGCAGCTGCATCTCGTTCAGGTTCGAGATCCCGTACAGGGGCTTGAATCTTGAAAAATCTTTCTTGGGAAGCAGGGTGGGCATGATTAATTATTTTTCTTAAAATTTATCATTCAAAAAAATTAAAACCTCGCTGATGCACGACCCGCAAACGACAAAAGGCCCACGCAAGCCCTCCAACTGGTGCTCCTAGTCGTTGTTCAGATATTTGCGCTGGTTCATCACCTGCTCCTCGATGCTCTTCGCGAAGATAGTTGCGCCGGTCGCCGGATCGCTTATGTAGTACCAATAAAGCGAATCCTGCGGATTCAGCGCCGCCTCGATTGCGAGAACACCGGGGTTCGCTATAGCCCCCGGAGGCCAGCCGGAATGTAGGTAGGTATTGTAAGGGGAGCTGATTTCCTTGTCAAGCTTGGTCAGGGGCTCGCAAGGGGCCTCGGGGTGTAGGGCCTCCTTGGCATAGCAAAGACTGGCGTCCACCTGAAGCGGCACCCCGGCTTTGACCCGTTTTGTCAGCAATCCAGCCACTATTCTCCGGTCTTCCAGCCCTGGGACCTCTTTTTCCAGGATAGAGGCCAAAATGAGGTTCCGCTCGATGTTGGCCGGGTCGACGCCTAGCAGCGGCGCGGCGCGGCGTTCGAAATTGGCCAGCATCTTGTCGATGACCACTTGCGGCTTGGAACTGAAATAGAAGCGATAGGTATCTGGGAATAGGCGGCCCTCCAGTTTCTGCTCGCGCGCCAGTTCCAGAAACTCGCCCGGCGCGGTGACCTCTGCCGCGGCAAGGATGCGATCGATATCCGCAGCGGTCATGCCCTCTGGGATGGTCACTGTGGTTTCGAGCTCCGGTCCCGCAGCGAGAATGGCCGATATCGCCGCTGCGGAGTATGCGGGGCTCACGTTGTATCTTCCCGGCCGCAGGTTGCGCGCCCGGCCGGAGAGGACTGCGTAGATCTGGAAGGCCGTTTTGGAACGCAGAAGCCCTTCGTCGTTCAAGGCGTTCGCGATCTCCCGAAAGCCCGAGCCGGTGGCAACCTCGAACGTCCGGAGTTCCCCGGTCGAAGCCGCGGGCTGCAGGGAATAAAAAAGCCAGGTGGCGGAGCAAACAACCGCAAGAACGCCGGCGGCGACAAACAGTTTCCTCATCTCAAATTAAGGGCGGTCAAGAACACTTGGGTCCTGTCCGGCACGGCGTTCGGGATGACCGGATGGAATATGGTGAAATCGCGGCTCTCCCCCGCAGCTACGTTGTTGCGCTCGGTGCCGGAAACCCCCACCACCGTGCCAAGCGGATCAAAATAAACGACGGTTAGGTAGACGGTCGCGAAATCGATGCTGTCCTGATTGACCAAGTTGCCCTGGGTCACCAGATTGCCGTTAGATTCCGACGTGTTTACCGTCTGGATATTAAGTAGCGGTCGCGGGAAGCGGGCGATGGGGATCCAAAGGGGGTTGCGCATAGTGAGCCGCGCGTAGGCCGGACTGGAACCCTCGGGCAGCGGATAGTTCAGAAAAGCCAGCCGCTTGATCTCTCCGGGGTATATGATAGTACGGCCTGGGAAGGATTGGATCTCTGCGCCGCCCTGGTCGTAGACCTGGAAGGAATATTCGAAACTGCTGGCGCCGAAATCCAGGTTGCGGTTCTGCACCTCGGAGACAATGCTGACGCGCGGCGCGGCGTCGGCGGCAGCGGTACCGAGCAGGATGAGCTTGGTGTCCCCCGCTTCGGCCAGCGGCGCGATGGCGGCCGGAATGCAGACTTTGGCGCACCTGCCGCCGCAGTCCACGCCCGTTTCGTTCTGGTTCTGCCGGCCGTCGAAACAGGTCGGCGTGGGCTTTTGCAAGAAGTATATGCCCCCTATCAAAGCTGACCAAAAAGCAAGATAAAAAATGCCGTAGATAAGCTGCTTCACGTGGCGCATGGCTCTATTATACACGACTTCATGAATGCCTTGACTGCCGTACAAGAACATGAGAAGGTCGAGGTGTAGCACCTCACAATTGTTCCGGCCGAGAGCCAGAACGGAAAGGACTTGCGATGAAGCGATACTGTTCGCACTGCCGGCAAGAAGTCGCGGCCTACGACCGCGACAAAAGGGCGGAAGCGCATCCGAACGGGGCGAGCTTCTCGCCCTGCATCGGCGGCGCTCAGCCAACGATGGGCTGGTTCAGGAGGAACCCGAAGAAGGTGGTCATCGCGGCCGCCCTCGTTGCCATCCTCGTCGGCTACGTCGCCTTGAGTCGCGGCGGCATCATCGGCGGCACGACGAGCAAGGCGCCGGCCAGCGAACCCGCCCACGAGCTGGCGCCAGCCAGCGACGACCTCGCCGACCCGAACCGAAAAGCCGCGGCGACGGACCTGCGGCTCTAGCCGCAGCCGCTTCCGCCATCTCCCCGCCCCCCATGGCCGCCCCCGCTGTATCAGCAAAAGGGCGGCCCGTTTCTTTTTCATAAACTCTGTATTCTTTCCAAA
>JANWIW010000006.1 GCA_025449695.1 Minisyncoccota bacterium
AACCCGATACCCATGAGCTTACGGCGCATACTCGCCATGACCGTCACTCTCGGCGTGGCAGTGCTCATCACGGCCTACGTCACGGGGTCCCGGCCTCCGCTCACGAGCCGGCTCCCCGCCGACCCTCTTTCTAACACCCTCACCGCGGGTCGGCGAGAAGTGCGTCTTTATTTTCCTGAGGCGGCCGGCAGAGACGACGGGCTTTGCCCTCCGATCCGCTCCGTGTTGCGGGAAATAAAGGACCTGCCCACCGCTCCGAAAACGGCCTTAGACATGCTCATCGCGGGCCCCGCTCCGGAAGAACGGCAGGGTGGCCTCACCACCTTCATCGACGCCGGGGTAAAGCTGAACGGCCTCATCATCGACGCCGGAGACGCGAACGTGGATCTGGACCGCGCGCCGGCGCAAGGAACGGGCAACGCGTGCAGGGAATCCGTCCTGCGCGAACAGATCATCTCCACGCTTCTGCAATTCCCTGCCATCAATAATGTCCTCATCTCGGTGAACGGGAACCCGAGCCTGCAACCATGAGCAGGATCGCCTTGTTCAAGAAGGCCGTGCATGACCACTACCAAACCAACCGCCGGGAGTTGCCGTGGCGGCGGACGCGGGACCCTTACACGATCCTTGTCTCGGAAGTCATGCTTCAGCAAACCCAGGTCGCCCGGGTCATTCCAAAATACAGAGCCTGGCTCGACCGCTTTCCGGACATCGCCGCGCTCGCGGAAGCGGAACCGGAGGATGTTCTGCGCGCCTGGCAGGGGCTCGGCTATAACCGCCGCGCCAAGGCTCTTTGGGAGCTTGCCCGCATCGTGACGGAGCGCCATCAGGGACGCCTGCCCTCCTCGGCAGCGGAACTCAAGGTACTGCCGGGAGTAGGGGGATACACCGCGAGCGCCGTCCGCGTCTTCGCGGCCGATGAGCCCCTGGTATTGATCGAAACGAACATCCGGCGGGCGTGCCTGCATCATTTCTTCCCCCGGCAGGCCGAGGTGCCGGACCAGGAGCTAGCCCCCATTCTTGCCCAAGCGCTATTAGGAGAAGACCCACGCGAATGGCATTATGCCCTTATGGACTACGGCGCGCATCTCGGACTGGCCCTTAAGGACAGGAATCCCAACCGTCGCGCGGCCGGATACCGCACCCAATCCCGATTCAAGGGATCAGTTCGGGAGATGCGCGGCGAGATCTTGCGGCGCCTCCTCGCTGGTTCCCGCTCCGTAAAAGAGTTTGCAGGCGACGACCGCGGCCGTGCCGCCCTGGAAGCCCTGGCCAAGGAGGGCATGATACGCATTGCGAAGGGCAAAATCTCCATCATATCTTCATCAACCTAAGGGATGATATAAATATCTCTATGAAAGCCGTGGTCATCATTCTCGGGGTTATCATCATCGCCCTTCTCGCGGTCATCGTATTTGTGCCCGTCGGGAATCAGAATATCGCGCCCGCCCCCACTTCCACCCCGGCCAATGGGAACATCTCCGGCAACGTAACGAGCACCGATCCCGGCCCCGGCGCGACACTCTATGAATACGCCTCCCGCAAAGGCAAGACAGTCCGCGCCTATCTGGCCCCCAACCAAAAGATCACAAACCCGATCACGTTTACGGGCAACGTCCCCGCGGGCTGGGCTTTCGAAGCATCCTTTCCGGTCACCGTGCAAAACGCAAGCGGCGTGGAAATCGGCAAGGGCATAGCGGCCGTGCCGAACTGGATGAGCACCACGACCGCCTGGTATTCCGTGACACTATCCTATACGCAGCCCGGCACCGCGACCGGCTGGATCATCCTCTGGAACGACAATCCCTCTGGCCTCGCCGAGAATGCGGATGACGCCCGGATACCGGTGACGTTCTGAGGGGCGCTGTAGATGTTGTAATTGTTGTATCGTCCGCCTTAGGCGGACTTGTTGTAACGTAAAGCCTCAGACAGATGATGATACTTCAGCCGGTAGGACGTTTAGAACATTTACAACAAGGACGGTACTCCGGCTGGTAGAACATTGAGAACGGGATGACACGGAATCCATCTTTCTGTAAGCTTTAGGTTATTCATGCTCGATTTTAAGATCCTCAAACGCTCAAAGAAGAGCCATGCAAGGCTTGGCGTGCTCCGCACGGCCCACGGCCTGGTCGAGACGCCCGCCCTGGTACCGGTGGCCACCCAAGCTGCGGTGAAGACCCTCACCGCAGCGCAGGCCATGGCCGCCGGGTCGCAGATCCTCATCTGCAACACTTTCCATCTCCATCTGAAGCCCGGCGAGAAAATCGTCCGTACCCAGGGCGGGCTGCACAAGTTCATGGGCTGGCCGCGGCCGCTCATGACCGACTCCGGCGGTTTCCAAGTGTTCAGCCTGGGGTTCGGCCGCGATTACGGGATGGGCAAGATCCTGAAGACCGATTCCACGGCCGAGATCATCCGTGGCCAGCCCAGCCCCACTTTGAAGACAGTGGAGCTGGGCCAGCAGCCGAAGCTCCTTAAGATAACGGCGGAGGGAGTCCGGTTCACCTCCTATCTAGACGGAAAAGTGATCGAGCTCGACTCAAAGCGCTCCATCCGCATCCAGGAGGCGCTCGGGGCAGATATCATCTTCGCCTTCGACGAGCCCACCTCTCCCATCGCCACCAAAGAATACGTCGCCGCGTCGCTCCGGCGTACTCACCGCTGGGCGAAAGAGTGCCTGGACGCCCAAACCTCTCCGAAGCAGGCGCTCTACGGCATCGTCCAGGGCGGGCGTTACAAGGACTTGCGCCTCGAGAGCGCGCGCCATATCGCGAGCCTGCCATTCCCGGGTTTCGGCATCGGCGGCGAGTTCGGGAGCGACAAGGCAACTATGACCAAAATGCTCCGCTCCACAAATGCTATCCTGCCGGAGGAAAAGCCGCGTCATCTCCTCGGCATTGGCCATCCGGAAGACATCCTGCCGATCATTAAAGAAGGAGTGGATACCTTCGATTGCATCGTGCCGACCCATTACGCCCGCCGGGGCATCGCCTTCACTGCCAAAGGGCGGCTAGACGTCGGCAAAGCGGCGTTCCTGAAGGACAAACGGCCGCTCGATTCGAAGTGCGAATGCGCGACCTGCGGAATCCATTCCCGCGCCTATCTCTGCCACCTCTTCCGTGCGAAGGAAATAGCCGCTATGAGCCTCTTGACCTTCCATAACCTGTATTTCTTCAACGATTACGTGGCGAAGGCCCGGGAGGCGATTAGGAAAGGGAAATTGTAGGGTGCCTTCACCCGTCGCATCTCTTCCTGTCATCCTGAGGCCATAGCAATGGCCGAAGGACCTTCTCCTTCGGCGAAGAGCAGAAGGGTCCGGAGCTTATCCTGCAGTGGTGCTTCGTAGTGTCATTTTCTCTGTCATCCTGAGGTATTCCGACCGCGTGCCGCCTTAGCTTCAGCGGTGGCGCAAGGACCTTCTCCTTCTCCATGACAGAAGGTCCTTCGCCCGCTGCGGAGCCTGCCCCGCGTATGCTCGCGGGGGGCTCAGGATGACAGAAGGAAGAGAGTTTTTCGACCGCCCCTCAAGGGACTTGCTGAGTCGCCCCTAAAGGGACTTCCTTCGGTCGCCCCTAAAGGGACTTCCTTCGGTCGCTCAGGATGACAGCTTTTTGCCCAATTTGCCCTCTTCGGCTTCCCCCTATAAACTAACAACTGAAAACTATCAATTCCTCATGATCCACGACCTAAGAAAGGGACATTGCGTGCCGTGCGAAGGAGGCGTGCCGCCTCTCACTCCCGAACAGTCTGCGACATATCTCACGCAACTAAAGGACGGCTGGGACCTCCACGAGGGCAGGCTGCGCCGCCGGTTCAACTTCCCGGACTTCAAGGCCACCATGGTCTTCGTGAACAAGGTGGCGGACCTTGCGGAAGGCGAAGGGCACCACCCGGATATGCACGTCTCCTATGGCAAGGTACTGATCGAGCTTTGGACGCACGCCATCCACGGCCTTTCCGACAACGACTTCATAATCGCATCGAAAATCGATGCGTTATAAGCGTTCTAGACGTTGTAAAACGCTAAGATACTTCCGGTTTGAACGTCTAGAACGCTTATAACGACTACAACGTATTCCATAAAGACCCATGCCCAGATTGATATTCGACATCGAAACGGTGGGGGAGGACTGGAACGGCCTGGACGAAACGAGCCAGCACACCCTGACCCGCTGGATCAAGAAGGAGTTCGCCGAGGACGGCGACGACTACCAGCGCGCCCTGGACGACATAAAGAACGGCCTCGGCTTTTCGCCGCTCACGGGAGAGGTCGTCGCCATCGGCATCCTGGATCCGGACAAGGACCAGGGCGTCGTCTACTACCAGGCTCCCGGCGAGAACGCCAAGGAGACGAAAGACGGGAACGTCACCTTGAAGCCCATGGGTGAAAAGGAAATGCTCGAAGCCTTTTGGCAGGGCGCGCAAAAATACACCGAGTTCATCGGCTACAACAGCCGCGCGTTCGACGCGCCGTTCCTTGCCATCCGCTCGGCCATACACGGCATCCGGCCGACCCGGAATCTCCTCGAAGGCCGCTATCCCTACCAGCAAAGGGATTGCCGCCACGTGGATCTGCAGGACGAGTTAACCTTCTACGGCGCCACGAACCGCAAGAGCGGCCTCCATCTCTACGCCCGAGCCTTCGGCATCAAGAGCCCCAAGGCCGACGGCACGAGCGGGGACGACGTGGCCCGCCTTTTCCGCGAGAAAAAGTTCCTGGACATCGCCACCTACAATGTGGGCGACCTCGTCGCCACTGCAGAACTCTATAAACGGTGGGAGAAGTTTGTGAAGATGTAACAAATCAAATGACAGACCTTGTCATTCCCGCCTCCGAGCGGGAATCAGGTAGAGCGACGCATGAGTTGATTCCCGCTCCCTGCCTTCGCGGGGACAGGCTCCGCGGGAATGACAGCTAGAGATTCTACTCGATTCCCGATTCTCAATTCTCGATTCTTCTTCGGACTTGCCTAGAATATATATTCATACTGTAAGCTTGAGTCGGTGATCCTTTCGCGGTATACTTAGCCTCCTCATAGCCCCCAGAGACCTCGACCGAGGCCCTTTTCGGGCGTTATGGAGCGTCTGTCATCCAGAGGCCGTAGCAACGGCCGAAGGACCTCTCTGCTAGCTGAAAGCTTTCTCGAAGCACATTTCTTGAGCCAACACGGAGGTCCCTCGCCCCTGCTCGGGATGACAGACGGGGCACGATTCAATAACAAAACTTATGCGACCTGAGAGAGCGAGCTAGACCGTTTCCATATCACTCATTACCAGCCACCAAAGACTCTAGTTTCCAGATTCTAACTACCAGATTCCTCTCCCCTAATGACCGACAAGATCAAGATCAAAGGCGCCCGCGAGCACAACCTGAAGAACATCAAGCTCGAGATCCCGCGCAACAAGATGGTAGTCTTCACCGGCCTCTCCGGCTCGGGCAAATCCAGCCTGGCCTTCGATACCATCTTCGCGGAAGGCCAGCGCCGCTATATCGAATCCCTGTCCGCTTACGCGCGGCAGTTCCTAGGCAAATTCGACAAGCCGGACGTGGACGAGATCGAGGGCCTCTCGCCGGCCATTTCCATAGACCAGAAGAGCCACTCCTCCAATCCGCGCTCGACCGTCGCGACCATCACCGAGATATACGATTATCTCCGCGTGCTCTTTGCGCGCGCCGGCAAGCCCTTTTGCCCCGAATGCGGCCGGGAGATCACCCGTCAGACGGCGGAAGAGATCGTGGACACGATCATCGAGTTCACGAAGAAGGACAAGAGCGGCAAGAACATTCTCGTCCTCGCGCCCGTCGTCCGCGGCCGGAAGGGGGAATACTACCAGATGCTCTACGACTTCCTGAACGCCGGCTTCCGGGAGGTGCGCATAGACGGCGCGCTCCACTCTCTGCGCGAGAAGATCAACCTCTCTCGCTGGAAGGTCCATACCATCGAGCTCGTGGTGGACCGGATCCCCGCGGAATACGATTTCCGGAACAAGGACAACCGGTTGCGCCTCGCCGAAGCGGTGGAGTCTGGCCTGAAATACGGCCAGGACGTGGTCACGATCGTGACCGACAAGGAGGTCTCCCTTTCCGCCAAGTTCACCTGCCCGAACGACGGCTTCTCCTTCCCGGAGATCGAGCCGCGTCTTTTCTCCTTCAACAGCCCGTTCGGCGCCTGCGAGACCTGCCACGGCCTCGGCACCGAAGATCTCTGGTCGGAGAAGATCTGCCCGGCTTGCCTCGGCAAGCGCCTGAAGCCGGAGGCCCTTTCCGTCCTCATCGAGGGCAAGAACATCGCCACCGTGACCGGGCTCGCCGTGGAACATGCTCTGGAGTTCTTCCGGAACTTCGAGACAGAGTTACATGGGAAAAAGAACAAGCGTGTCATCCCCGCGAAGGCGGGGATCAGGGATAGCGCTGGGGTTGATTCCCGCCGGAGTTTATCCCGTACCCCGATACGGGACGGGAACGACAAAACTAGCGGTATGACCGAGGCCCAGCTCTCCATGCTCCTCATCGCCGAGGTGCCTTTGCGCGAGATATTGGCCCGGCTCAAGTTCCTGGCGGATGTGGGCCTCGAATACCTCACCTTGGACCGTAAGGCAGGCACCCTCTCCGGGGGAGAGGCCCAGCGCATCCGCCTGGCCTCCCAGATCGGTTCGCGCCTCGTCGGTACCCTCTACATCCTGGACGAGCCCACTATCGGCCTCCATCAGCGCGATAACGCCAAGCTCATCAAAACCCTGCACGAGCTGCGCGATCTCGGCAATACCATCATCGTGGTGGAGCATGACGAGGACACCATCCGCAGCTCCGACCATCTCGTCGACGTGGGACCCGGCGCCGGCATCCACGGCGGGAAAATCGTTGCCGAAGGCCCGATCCCGCAGGTATTGAAGGACCCCCATCAGAGTTCGCCCACGCTGGATTTCCTGCGCGGCGAGCGCCGGATAGAGGTTCCGGAAACGCGGCGCCGAGTGAAGGGGGAAACGCCCAAGATCAAGATCAAGAACGCCACCGCCAATAACCTGAAGAACCTCGACGTGGAGATACCCGTCGGCCGCTTCACCGCGGTAACCGGCGTGTCTGGCTCCGGCAAATCCTCGCTGGTTTACGACGTGCTCTATAAGACGGTTGCGAACCGCCTGAACGGCGCGACCTACAAAGCCGGCGCTCACAAGGGCATCCTGGGCCTGGAGTACATCAACCGCATCGTAAACATGGACCAGTCACCGATCGGCCGCACGCCACGCTCCAATCCCGCCACCTACGTCGGCGCGTGGACCTTCATCCGCGATCTTTTTGCCTCGACCGACGACGCCCGCGTGCGCGGCTACAAGCCCGGCCGCTTCAGCTTCAACGTACCCGGGGGACGCTGCGAGAACTGCGAGGGGCACGGCATGATCGCCATCGAGATGCATTTCCTGCCCACGGTCTACGTGCCCTGCGACGTCTGCAAGGGCAAGCGCTTCGATCGCGAGACCCTGGAGGTGGAATACAAAGGCAAGAACATCTCCGATGTCCTGCATATGACGATCGAAGAGGCAGTGGACTTCTTTGAAGACATCCCCTGGCTCCATGACCGCCTGACCATCATGGAAGAGGTCGGTCTCGGCTACCTGGAGCTTGGCCAGTCCGCCACGACCCTTTCCGGCGGCGAGGCCCAGCGCGTGAAGCTTTCCTCGGAGCTCGGCAAGCGCGATACGAGGAAAACGCTCTACCTTTTGGATGAACCGACCACCGGCCTCCACTTCGCCGACATCGAGAATCTCCTCAAGGTCCTGCAGAAACTTGTGGATCGCGGCAATACCATAGTGGTCATCGAGCACAACCTGGACGTCATCAAGACCGCCGACCACGTCATAGACCTCGGCCCCGAAGGAGGGGACAAAGGCGGCCAGATCGTGGCGGAAGGCACGCCGGAGGAGGTGGCGCGCAAAGCGGGCAGTTTCACGGGCCATTACCTCAAAAGGGCGCTGAAGGGCCAGGCTAGCTAACGAATGGACCGCTCCCGCCTCTATAAGGACCTGCCGGATACCCCCGGCGTGTATCTCATGCGCGACGCAGGAGGGAAGCTACTCTACGTCGGCAAAGCGGGCAACCTGAGGCGCCGGGTATCGAGTTATTTCTTAAGGCCGCATGACGCCCGCCTGGAATCGCTTGTCGCCCGAATCGCAACGATCGACCATGAAAGCACCGATACCGCGATCGAGGCGCTGATCCGCGAGGCCAAGCTCATCAAGGAACACGAGCCGCCTTTCAATATCCGGGAGAAGGACGACAAAAGTTTCCTGTATGTGATCGTCACGCGCGAACCTTTCCCGCGCGTGCTCCTTTCGCGCGGCAAGGACATTAGGAAAGAACTGAAAATCCAGCCTTCGCCTCTCCTTCGCGGAACGCTTCGGACGAACGCGGCAAGGCTACGGGCGGCACGCGGGAATCGAGAATCGAGCAAAGGAGATACATACAAGATCGGCCGGCAGTTCGGTCCTTTCACTTCCGCCCGCTCTCTCCGGGAGGCGCTGAAGATCATCCGCCGCATCTTTCCGTATAGCGTCCACCCACCTTCTGTCATCCTGAGCGGCCGCGAGATAAACTCCGGACCTTCTGCTCCGCGCAAAAGAGAAGGTTCTTCACCCGCCCGGCGGCGGGCCGAGAATAACAGAGGCTGTTTCGACCACGAGCTTGGCCTTTGTCCGGGCACCTGCATCGCGGCGGTGTCCAAAGAGGAATATCGCAAAAATATCCGCAATATCATTTTACTCTTCGAAGGGAAGAAGGGCCGTATCATGAAAGGCCTGGAGAAGGAGATGCGTGCCGTCGCCAAGCGGCAGGAATTCGAGAAAGCGGGGGAGATGCGGCGGCAGATGTTCGCGCTCCAGCATATCCAGGACATCGCTTTCATCTCCGAAGACAAGATCGGGGGACCGAGAATCGAGCATCCAGCCTTCGCCTCTCCTTCGCCGAACGCTTCGGATGAACGCGGCAAGGCTACGGCCGGCACGCGGGAATCGAGAATCGAAGGGTATGACATATCAAATATCTCCGGAACCTCTGCGGTTGGATCGATGGTAGTGTTTCGGAACGGTGAACCGGACAAAAGCCAGTATCGCAAGTTTAAAATACGCGAAGTAGAGGGTTCCAACGATTTCGCGATGCTCGCGGAGGTCCTGCGCAGGCGCTTCAAGCACTCCACCCCGCCAGATTCCAGATTCCAGATTCCAGATTCCGCTCGCTGGCCCCTGCCCGACGTTATCCTGGTAGACGGAGGCAAGGGGCAGGTGAGCGCGGCGAAGAAGGTCCTCAAGGACTACGGCCTCTTGATCCCCATTGTGGGTCTCGCCAAGGGACCTGACCGAAAGCGCAATGATCTTGTCGGCATAATCCCCAAAGGGCTTAAGGTAGATCTCAAAACTCTCATTAAGGTGCGCGATGAGGCCCATCGTTTTGCCATCAGGTATCACAAGAATCTGCGCGGCCGGCAATTCCTTGGAAGATCCTGATGCCCATTCTCGGCGCCATGGGATTCATCCTGTTTGCAGTCATGATATGGTATGCTGTAGTCATGGATGAAACCCAAGCCAAAGTGGGCCCGAAGGACGTCTTCCTGCACGTCCTCGCGATCGCGACGCTCTATGCGAGCGCGATCAGTTTCGTGACGCTCATGTTCCAGTACGTGAACCTGCACTTTCCAGGAGTAGGCGAGAACACCTATTACTTCCGGGATAGCATCGAGGGCGCGATCCGCTTCGCCGTCGCCACCCTGATCGTGGTCTTCCCCGTGTATTTCTGGCTGAGCCGGATGCTCCGCAAGATGTACGAGGCGGATCCGGCGCGGCGGAACCTCGGCATCAGGAAATGGCTGAGCTATTTCACCCTATTCCTGGCGGGTGCTATCGCTATCGGCTGGCTGGTGGGGGTCATCTATAAGTTCCTGGAAGGAGACTTCACGGTGGCGTTCCTCCTCAAGGCCCTGGCCATCTTCTTCACGACCGGCAGCATCTTTTTCTACTATCGTGCGGTCACGCACGGGGAAGAGAATAAGCCGTCCGTCCGCAATTACGGATATCTCGTCTCTGTCATCATCGCCGTGGCTGTCATCACGGCTTTCTTCATGGTCGGCTCTCCCCAGGAACGGAGGCTCCAGAAGTTCGACGTACGGCGCCTGGAGGACCTGCAGAACATCCAGGCCCAGATCGGCAGCTATTTCCAGAGCAAGGACAAGTTGCCCGCCGCCCTGACCGACCTGAACGATGCCTTCCGGGGAGTGGAGATACCTAAAGACCCGGAAACGGGAACCGCTTACGAATATCGCGCCATAGGCCCCGCTGCCTTTGAGCTTTGCGCGACGTTCCACTTCGCCTGGGATTCCGAGAGCGGCTCTCAAGGCCGTCCCTATGTCATCTCCGAGCCATACGGCGGTTACTACGGCCCGATCGGCAACAACTGGCAGCACGGTGCGGGGCGCCACTGTTTCTCGCGGACCATCGACGCTGATTTCCTGCAGCCGCCCATGAAGCCCGCGCTCTAATCCGGAAGCTTGACACTCCGGAGAAGGGGCGTAAGATGTCAGCACGTTTCGTCGTGAAGACCTCGTGAAGGCGGGAAATCGCCGGAGCGGGAAGACACCGACAAAACAGCCCTTCGAAAATCTGCGACACGTCTTCTTTCTCAGGGGAAGGCCACTGTCAATGGGGATCAGAAACATCGCCTCTCGAGACCCATCTCGCGGACGTAGTACGGCCCTGAACCGTGCGTAGTCCAAAACGATGGAGGGCGGTAAAGTAAGTCCCGGAAAGCGCGCGAGACTCATCTTCTGGCATGCGGAGAGCACAAGGCACCTTGATCGACGGACCCTCTTTAGGTCCGAAGGCAGGGCTTCCGAAGTCGCTCAAAGCATCAGATGTGGAACGCCTGCGTCAACCGGCCAGACCGCGAACAAGAGGTGTTAGGGAACCTCGCGCGGATCGTACGCATGGTTGATGCGTGGTAACTCGCAACCCAGGGGAAGCCGATCCCTGGCAGCAGCACGAGGCGATGTCACATCGCTTCCTGCAGCCTCGCGGTCAAAACCGCCAGGCACTCCCGTGACCCGGAGAGGCAACCCGAAAGGAGCCCTTTTCGGAGGATGTTTCCGACCAGCCAGCCCGATCACAAACCAAGGACCAACGCCCGTACTACGCTAGGCACGCATCTCCGAACGGAGAGTTACCTCGCTCGTACGGCAACCGCTCGTCAGGGCAGCTGCCAGCGCAAGCGACACTCCTCCCGCAAAAGCGACAAACAATGCTAGTGCGGACGCGGAAAAGCGCGGCTTTGCCTCCTTGGACCGGCCACTGATCGTCAATAAAGTTCTTGCAAAAGGCATCTCTCTCAAAAGGGGAATCGTTAACCGTGAGCTTGAGAGAATCGTCTGCGCAGGGGCCTAGGAAAGATCCTTACCTGAGATTTAGTTGAGCCGCGACCCCCCGTCGCGGCTCCTCTAGTTCTTGCCGGAATGATTCCTGTTGCTATTGACCCTTTTCTATTTAAGTAGCTAAGCAGAAAATATTTTGATAAATTCGTAAGGTACTTGACACCGTGAGTGAGAGGAGTAGAATCTCCTCCACTGTTCCTTTACAAAAGTTGCGGTGATGAGGGGCCTCCGAGGAGTTTGACTCCGAGGGGGAACATCATTCGTGACCAGAGTGAGCAGATCGTGGCCAGCAGAAGGCGCGGAGGCATCCGTGCCGACTGAGGGTCAGTCCTAGTAATGACAGACCAGCGCGTTGGGCGACGCAGGGACGGAGACAGTGCAAGTCATCCGAACTAACCTGCGGCGAGCGAAAGCGAGGGTACTAAATGAACGGGAGCGACTGTTGAAGTTAGACCTGCTGTGGCACAGAGGATCAATTGGACGCGCCGGGGGTAAAACCTTGGTAGCGGAGAATCTGTGTTGCGGAAGCGGGGACCTTGAAGCTGAGGTTCACGTATATCGGCGGAGTGCGCAAGCAAAGCGTACGATGCGGGGTCAGATCCACGACGAGCCAGCAAAGACGAGTGTCGGCAAAGACGAATCTCGGTTGGCAGAAAGCAGATCGTTTGTAGGATCTTTGGGGGCAGGGTGTTCGAATTAACCCAGCCACCGAAACAAACTTCGAGGACATGCTGGAGCCGACGGGCGAAGGCGAAAAAACTGCTCATGGAGGGCTTGGTCTGCCAGAGACCCTAAAGCTTCGGAGGAAGAGGTAGTTCTAGATCGCGAGATCAAGGACTGTCGCTGTCCACAGCGCCGAGTTTTAGAAAGAGTTCTCCGCGAACCCCGAAACATCGATGCAGGCCCGGCCCCAAACCGTGGCCTCTTCGACTTTTTAGGGCCCAATCGTTTGCAATTTTCATGAGTTTAATGTATTCTTATCCGGCGTTCCTCGCGCGCTTTTTATTTATAGACGACCCAATGGATATCCGTAACATCGCCATCATCGCCCACGTAGACAGCACAACCCTTAAGGGTTGTGCTTTAAAACCCACCGGTTTTAACGGTTTCCGCTACGGGGAAACGAAAGTTTCCCCGACCCCCTTCCTCGTCCCCATGAGTAAGAATCATTACTATGGATATTAGAAATATTGCCATTATTGCTCATGTGGACCACGGCAAGACCACCCTGGTCGATGCCTTATTGAAACAATCCCTTGGCTTCAAGCTGAAGTCAGGCGCGGACGAGAGTCTCATCATGGACTCGAACGAGCTCGAGCGGGAACGGGGCATCACTATTTTTTCGAAGAACGCGGCGGTTATTTTCAAGGACACCAAGATCAATATCGTGGACACCCCGGGCCACGCCGATTTCGGCGGCGAAGTGGAGCGTATCATGCGCATGGTGGACGGAGCTCTGCTCCTCGTGGACGCAAAAGAAGGCCCCATGCCGCAGACCAAGTTCGTGCTGAAGAAGGCCATCCAGGCGGGCCACAAGATCATCGTGGTAATCAACAAGATAGACAAGCCCGGCGCCCGTCCGGACTGGGCGGTGAACCAGACTTTCGATCTTTTCGTGGATCTGGGCGCGTCGGACGAGCAGGCCGATTTCCCGGTCCTCTACGCCGCGGCCATCCAGGGCAAGGCCGGCAAGGAAGCGGACCTCGCAAAGATGGACAGCGTTCTGCCGCTCTTCGAGAGCATCCTCGAGACCATCCCGGCCCCGAAGATCCCGGAAGGCAGGCCGCTCCAAATGCTTACCGTGAACCTGGTCTACGACAACTATAAGGGCAAGATCGCCATCGGCCGCCTCTATTCCGGCATTCTCCGCAAGAACGTACCCATTGCGCACGTGGACCGCGAGGGCAAGGTCAAGAAGGCTACCCTCACTGCGGTCATGACCTTCGACGGGCTGGGGCGGGTAGATAACGACTTCGCGGAAGCGGGCGACATCGTCGCCATCGCGGGCATCCCGGACGTCTCGATCGGCGAGACCATCACCGACCCGGAGAACCCTGTGCCTCTGCCGCCTATCCAGATCGAGGAGCCGACCGTGAAGATGAACTTCCTGGTCAATAAATCACCCTTCGCCGGCAGGGAAGGGGAGTATGTAACCTCTCGCCATCTCGCCGAGCGCCTGCAGAAAGAGATCGAGACTGACGTTGCGCTTAAAGTGGCAGCGACCGATTCCTTCGACACCTGGGTCGTTTCCGGCCGCGGGGAGCTCCACCTGGCCATCCTCATTGAGAAGATGCGCCGCGAAGGCTTTGAGTTCCAGGTCTCGAAACCGCAGGTCATCTTCAAGGACGTGAACGGGGTGAAATCGGAACCCGTGGAACGGGTGAATATAGAAGTGCCAGAAGGGGACGTGGGCATCGTGATCGAGGATATGGGCCGCCGCAAGGGCACCATGGTGGATCTGCATATGGACCAGGGCACCGCCTTTTTGGAATTTCTGGTGCCTACCCGGGGCCTCATTGGCTTCCGCAACCAGTTCCTGACCAACACCAAAGGCATGGGCCTCATGAACTCGCTTTTCGAGGGCTATGAGGAATACAAGGGCGAGTTCGAGAGCAACCCGCACGGCTCGCTCGTGGCCTCCGAATCCGGCACGACCCGCGCGTACGGCCTCATGGGCGCGCAGGAGCGCGGTAACCTGTTCTTCGGCGCGGGCGTGGAGATCTATGAAGGCATGATCGTCGGGCAGAATGCGAAGGAAAGCGATCTTCGGGTGAACGTATGCAGGGAAAAACAGCTCTCCAACATGCGTTCTAAAGGTGAAGGCGGGATGGAATTCCTGAAGGTGCCCCGGCAGATGTCCCTCGAGGAATCCATCGAATACCTGGGCGACGATGAGCTCGCGGAGATCACGCCGAAGTCCATCCGCCTCCGGAAGTTCTGGCTGAACGAGAACGACGAGAAGCGCTCGAAAAAAGGGCTGTAGAGCGTTTTAGTTGTTGTAATTGTTGGATCAGCCGCGCAAGGCGCGACTTTGTTCTAGACGATCAGCGCACGCTTACCACAAGGCCGCACAAGCGGCCGATAGAACAATTACAACGTCTACAACGGTTGGTTATTTATAGCTATAAATATCCCACTTTCTTCAGCCACCATTCGTGCTCCCATTCCCATAGCCTCTTGGCCCCCAGGAAGGCCTCGAAATCGGATTTCCAAAAGGGGAACTCCTGCACCTCCACCACCCCCTCAACCTCGCACCATTCGTGGTCTGCGCAGGACACGCCGCCGCGAGGAGGCCTGACCTTCTCCCTGCCTCCCTTGACCCGTTTTATGGCTCCACAGGCATCGCAGCGGCTGTTCTGATCAATCCTCAAGATCCAGCGCGTCTCTAGGCCGGGGATCTCCTGCAACAGGGCCTCCATATATGCTGCGGTCTGAAGATTGTAATCACGATAGATCGCCTGCGAGGTCTTGATGTCGAGGACGCCGAGCTTGCCGTTGATTTTCGCAACCACGTCTATGGTCCCTGCGTAACGGTGATCGGGATGGAAGATGCGACGCTCCACGTTCTCGGGCGCGACTTCGATATCCTTCGCTTCCAGGAACGCGCGGAACGCCCCCATGGCGGGCGCGATCTGCTCCGGGACCTCCGGCTCCTGGCCCAAGAGGATCGCCGCCGCGACCTGGTGGACGAGAGTGCCCTCCTCAGCGGATTTTTCAGAGATCGCTTTGGCACCCGCCGCGCCGACCTCCTTGAAGAAGCCGTTCAGGCCCGGCTTGGACTTGATGGAGACGATACGGGTAACCCGGGGATACCAGGACCCATCGATCGTATAACCGCAGTCGTTCTTGAATTCGTCAGCATCTTTAAAGTAATCGGCCATTATTTCAGGAGTTTGGGAGTGAAGTCCGCGATATTGCCGGCGCCCATCATGACCACTACCGCATGCTTGCGCCTGGGGTCCATTGTAGCAGATAACTGCTGCAGGTATTTCCGTGAGAATTTTTTGGTATCCCTCAAATAGGCGACTAATCTATCCGGCTCTCGCCTGGCCACGGCGGCGGCCAGGGTCTCGGCAGTGAACTGGGAGCGCGCTTTATCCCTGCCAGCAACGCGATACTCCGGAAAGAGCACGAGAATATCAGCCGGCTTGAAAGCCCCCTGGAACTCCGGAAAGAGCTTCCGCAGCCGCTCCGCCTGGTGGGGTTGGAAAACGCATATCAGCGTACTCTTGGGGAATTTTTCGCGAAAGGTCTCCAGATTGACCTTGATCTCGGTCGGGTGGTGGGCGTAGTCGTCGAAAACGTCATACTTCACGCCGGCAGCCTTGAAACTGCCCTTGTGTTCATAGCGCCGCCAGGAGCCCTTGTATCTCCCCACGGCCTTCAGGATGACTGCTGCGGGTACCCCCAGGCTCTGCCTGGCGAGCGTATAGACACCTATCGCGTTCGAGAGGTTGTGAGCGCCGGGAATCTGGAGCACTTTGCGCAACTTAGGCCCAATAGGATCTTTTGCAGAATACCAATGCACCTTTACCTTCCGGGCGCGCGCCAGCGTCCTGATTTCCCCTTTTAGGCTGCGCAAGTTTTCGTTGTCCGCGTTCAGGACAAGGGTGCCGTTCGGCATGACATTCGAGAACAACTTGAGAAAGGTCCGCTTGATGTCGGACAAATCTTTGTAAGTATCCAGATGCTCGCGGTCGATGTTCGTGACTAGAAGGTGGAGAGGGGAGTATTGCAGAAACGCCCGGCCATACTCGTCGGTCTCCAAAACGAGCCATTTGCCGCTTCCTTTGCGGAAATTTTTGCCGCCTAGCTCTTTCAGTTTCGTCCCGACAAGGACGGTGGGATCTCGCTTCGCGGCCATGAGCACCAAGGCTAAAAGCGAAGTGCTGGTGGATTTGCCGTGCGCTCCGGCTACGCTCACGGTGTCATACCGCCGCGTCAGCGCGCCCACGATTTGCGGCAGCGTGAACAGGGCGATCTTTCTCCGGATGGCGATGCGGATCTCGGCGTTGGCAGGCTGGATGGCTTGAGAACGGATCACGAGCCCTGCGCCGGGCGGTACATTTGCCTTGCGGTGCCCCAAAAAGAACTTTACGCCTTCGCGGCGCAGCTCCTGGGTCAGCGGGCTCGTGGCGATATCCGACCCGGTGACTTTCCAGCTTTGTGTCAGGAACCATCTGGCCAGGTAGGCCATGGCGATGCCTCCGACGCCTACGAAATGGACTTGTTTGGGGCCTTGGAGTTCGAGGTTGAAGAGAACGTCGTCGGGAGTCACGCCCCTCATTATAGGGGAGCGGGGCCAAAAGCTAAAGCAGGCGATGGAACGGCCAGGTGATCGCCTCCAGCACCTTCGCGAGGAGCGGCCGCCTGCGCCACTCCTTGAGGCTGAGTTCTTTGGATGCGCGGATATCTTCCTGGAACATTAGTTCCATGTCGCGCACGAAATCCGGATGGACCGAGGCTAGATTAGCCTCATGATTGAAGAGAAAGCTCAGGTTGTCTATGTTCGCGCTGCCTATTGTGGCCCAGTCGTCCATGATAGCTCCCTTGGCGTGCAGGATAGACGGCATGTAGCGGTAGGCCCTGGCCCCGGATCGCAAGAGCGCGTCCATATGGAAGTCCGAAGCCCGGTCCACGAAGGTGTGATCGGATTTATTCGCCGTGAGGACCCGGACATCCACCTTCCGCCGCGCGGCGTTACGCAGCCTGCGAAAGAACCGCGCGCTAGGGATGAAATAGGGGGTCGTGATATAAATGCGCTTCTTGGCCGCTTTTATGCGCCGCAAAAGCTCGTGATACAAACGCCTCTGATGGAGCCTCGGCGCGTTGGCAAGCAATTGGAAACCCTCCGCAGAAAATTCGCTCCGGGTAAGGGGGACGCGCTTGCTGCTCACGTGCCTTGTCCACATTTCTTCGAACGCGCGCGTGAACTCCGCGACGACATTCCCGGTGATGCGCAGCTGAGTGTCCCGCCAATCAGCCATGTTCGCCTGCAGGCAGACGCCGCCGATATGGGCGACTTCCCCGTCCACGACAAGCATCTTGCGATGGTCCCGAAAGAACCACGCGCGGATGCGGTGGAGGCGATGGGCTCCTATGGGATTGAACTCCCACACCTGGACTCCGGCCTGCCGCAACCGGCTAAGAAGGGGTGACCGGGCTACAGAGAAACTGCCCGCCGAGTCTAATATGAGCCGCACGGTGACCCCCTGGCGGGCCTTCTCCTCCAGTATGTCGAACAGGGGATGGCCGGCGGCGTCATTCAGGAATATGTACTCCTCGATGTCTATGGACCGGACGGCCTTCCTGCAATCGTCATACATCGCCCGCCAGGCCTCGGCGGAGGTAAGAAAAAATCGCCACTGCGGCGACCCGGATGCGGGGGTCATGTGGCTTATATCATAGAGCATCAGGGATATAGGGGATATGAGGCCTTGTCAGGCATAGACTGTCGGACAATATACATTTTGTGACAGCAATCAGCTCCAGGCTCCCTCTAGAAGGCTTAGGAGCCTTCTGCCTTGCTGTCACAAAATAACCCACTCGTTTTTGGACAGCCGCTTAACTGTCGAAAAACGAGTGGACGATCTTTCACGATCTCAGTATTGCCGTGGATCTTTTACCCCTATGCTTGCCCGGACATGCCGAGGAGCTGGTTCACGATCACCATAATGAACCCCACCACCGCCTTCAGGAGCCATAGGAAGAGCTTCCAGAGGGCAACGCCGATCTCGTCCAGGGCTACGCCGGTATTCGTCTTGAACCAGGCGTTCAAGACATCCCAGCTATCGCTTATGACCGGTATCTGGGAGCCCCCGCCGTTATTCAGGAACCACCAAGCCAGGACGAATACCACAACGATCACGACCCAGGTCCGCATCGAACTGTCCATGGCTCAATTATAACAACTCTGGCGGGGTGTCAACAGTGGCGCGCGAGATCAGAGGTAATCCTCGGGGTTCAGTACCACGCCGACCGGCACCAGACCCTTGGCAGGCGGGATGGCCTTGAGGCTGATAGAGGGCGCCCAATAGAGACCGAAGTGCAGATGCGGGCCCGTGGAGTAGCCGGTACTGCCGCTGTAACCGATGAGCTCTCCCCTTCTTACCGCCTGTCCCGCGCCCACGGTCTGCCGGGAAAGGTGGGCATAGAGGGTGGCCAGGTTATTCGAGTGCTTGACCAGCACGTACCGGCCGTACTGGTACTTGCGGAACGCGGACTGGTCGTTATTGTCCACTGCCATGACCGTGCCGTCCGCTGAGGCGAAGACGGGGCTGCCGAGGGGTGCCGCGAAGTCGCTGCCGTTATGGGGCTTGCCTCGATAGAGGGAAGAACGGGCCCCGAAGTGCTGAGTGTAGCGGATGTCTTGGAGCGGCCAGGCCAGCACCCCGGTGCTTTTCGGGGGCAGGACATTGGTGTTGAAGTTCTTGTTCAGCTGGCTCTCCATCCGCGCGATCTCGTCCTCCAGCGCATCCTGTTCGGCCTTCAGCTTCGCTAGTTTCTCCTGATATACGGCCTCCTGGCTCCTTGTTTCCTGGAGGACGGCCTGCTTGGTGGACTTCTGATCCTCCACGATGAACTTGCGGTTCTCCAGGTTCTCCTGGTGGAGCTCCACTTCGCCCTTCTTGACGGTCACTGCGCCGAGCTTGTGATGGTAATCCTCCGAGAGCCGGCTCAGCTTCTCCACTTCGCCGGAGAACTCGTTCCGAAGGCTATGCAGGGACTGCACCTCGAGGAGGGCGTCTGCAAGGCTCCGCCCGGACAGGATGGTAACGAACATGTTCTGCTCGTCCGCGCGCTGCATCGCCCGGAAGAGATCGGCGACCGTCTTTTCCTTGGAACGGATGGATTGGCTGATGGCCTGGAGTTGGTCCGCGAGCGATCCGATCTCCAGAGTGAGCTTCTGGCTGACCACGCCGTCCGCCTGGATATTCAGGTCCAGGGAACGAATGGATGTATCGAGCTTCTTCAGTTCGGTCTGAAGGCTGCTCTTCTGCTTCTGCACCTGGTTCAGGGTGCTCTGTGCGGATTGGATCTCCTGATTCAACTGATTCAGCCGGCTCGCCCGTTCCCTGATCTGGGCATCCACGTCGGTCGAAGTGGATTGAGCGGAGACGGCGGCAGCGCCGATGCCAAAGAGCATAACCGAAACGAGAAAGAGCGCGAGGTTCTTCATCGTATATATTAAGACGAAACCGATTCTAGTTTCTTTCGGGCAGCGCGCAGGCGTTCCAGAACCTCATGCTTGCCGAGCACGGAAGCGATGATGTAGGGGTCCGGGGAAGCTGCTTGGCCCGACAGGGCCGCGCGCAAGGGCCAGAGCACGTTCCCCTTGCCGTATTTCTCCTCAAGGGGCCGGAGTTCCTGGGGCAGACTCTCCGCGTCGAAAACGGCAAGGTTCAGAAAGATCTCTTCCAGCCGTTCCAGCACTTCTTTCGCCTCGGCAGGACTTCCCTTCTTCCATACCAGCACCTCAGGCGCGTGGGCGGGCAGCTCGAAAAATAGGCCTGTGAAATCGTTGATCTCCTTTAAAGTGGTGAGCCGCTCCCGCACGGCGACGAGAACCTCGCGGCGGAACTCCGGAGGGGCCGCTTTGGCCTTCTGGTCCCAGAACGGTGCCAGCGCCTCATCCAGCTCGTCTGTGGTCAAGCGTTTGATGTGCTCGCGATTCAGCCAGTTCAGCTTCTCATCGCTCCAGATGGCCCCCGCCTTCTGCACGCGGCCGATATCGAACTCATTGATAAGCTCGCCCGTCGTGAACACCTCCTGATCCCCTTTCGGATGCCAGCCTAGGAG
>JANWIW010000007.1 GCA_025449695.1 Minisyncoccota bacterium
TTGCCTGATAGCGATATTTCATTCTGGGGTTTAGGGTATGGGGTTTAGGGTTTAGGGTCCCACCATCCCCTACACCCTATACCCCATACCCTGTTTTCTACATTCTCTCCAGCAGGATGCGCAGTTCGGACGGATTGTTCGAATAAAGCTCCGCGTTCTCCAGGGAAACCTCTTTGTTCTTGACCAGGTTGGCCATGGAGCGGTTCAGGGTGATCATCCCCTCCTGCAGGGACGTCTCGATCACAAGGTCTATCTGGTAGATCTTATGTTCGCGGATCAGGTTGCGGATGGCAGAGTTCACGATCATGATCTCGAGCGCCGGCACCCGGCCGCCCTCGAGGCGGGGCAGGAGCCGCTGGGAAATGATGCCGACCAGCGTCGCGGAGAGCTGGGAGATGAGCTGCCCCTGCTGTTCCGCGGGGAAGGAATCGATGATGCGGTCTATCGTCTGGGAAGCGGAGTTGGTGTGCAGCGTCGAGAACACCAGGTGCCCCGTTTCCGCGGCGGTCATCGCGGTGGCGATGGACCGGGAATCGCGCATCTCGCCGATCATGACCACGTCCGGGTCCTGCCGGAGCAGGGTACGGAGGGCGTCGTCGAACGTAAGCGTGTCCGAGCCGACCTCGCGCTGGGAGATGATGCCGCGGTCTTGGGTGAAGAGATATTCGATCGGGTCCTCGATGGTGATGATGTGGTCGCCGCGGCTGTGGTTCACCTCGTCCAGAATGCCGGCGAGGGTCGTCGATTTGCCGTGGCCGGCCGGGCCCACCACCAGTACGAACCCCTGGGAGAGCTTCGCGAAGTCATGGAGGATGGGAGGCAGGGACAGCTCTTCCAGAGTGCGGATGCGCGCGTTGATGAGCCGCAGGGCGGCGGCGAGATAGCCGCGCTGGTAGTAGGCGTTCACGCGGAAGCGCGCTTTGTCCTCGAAGCTGTAGGCGAAATCTATCTGGCGGTCCTTCTCGAGCTTTTCCTTCTGCTCCGGAGTGAGCAACGCGCCGATCAGCCCTTTCGCGGCGTCCGGGGTCACGATCTCCTCCTGCGCGAACGGCACGAGCGTGCCGTCGATGCGAAGCGTCGGGCGCCGGCCCACCGCGATATGCAGGTCGGATGCGTTCTGGCGGGCGGTGGTGATCAAGAGATCCTTCAATTTTTCCGGGAAATCCATTATCGAAAGTATAGCATGCAGAGTTGAAGCCTCTCATGTGTAAAACAAGCCCGTTAGCGCGTGATCTTGCATGTTGATATCATGAGCCTATGAGCCCAATTTTCTACTACGCGTTGCAGTTCGTCCTGGGAGGAGCATCGGTAGTGGGCATAACCCTTATTGCGAGGTATCTGGATCCGAAGTACACGGGAATTGTTTACGCACTTCCTATAATTTTGATTGTGGCGATGATTTTTATTTACATGAACCAGGGCACGGAAATTGCGCGCCAAACGCTCAAATCGACTTTTATTTATGAGTTTACGCTGGTCTATTTCGTCTTTGCATTCTACGTGCTGCTTCATAGGATGGACTTCTGGTTAGCAATGGGGTTGGCGTTAGTGAGCTGGGCAATCATCGCGACCCTGATCCAGTTCTGGCTGAAGACATAGCCAGTTCTGTCATCCCGAGTGAAGGCGAGGGACCTCCCGGTAATGACAATACTTCCCGTTCCATGATGCGTAGAACGTGCTTTAGCATCCGAGCCGACTTGCCAAGCCTGATGACCCCAGAAGCAGACTCCCTGCTCGAAGCCTGTGCTAGCACAGAGGTCCTTCGCCTTCACTCGGGATGACAGACAAGGGGCTCTACAGAAGGTCCTTCAGCCGCTCTGGCGGCCTCAGGATGACAGAAAAAAGAGAGGCCCGGTAAGGGAGTTCTACGACCTACGATCCCGGCTCGAAGGCCGGGACAAGCCTACGACCTAATCCGACGATGTTTCCCGCAGTACGTCTTCGACGGCGACATCGCCGCGCAGGGCCTTCATGACCCCGTCCGCGCGCATGGAGATCATCCCCTGGCGCTTCGCCTCCGCCAGCAACTTCTCCAGGGAAACTTCTTTGTTCATGAGAAGCATGAGCTCCTTCGTCATCTCGAACACCTCGAAGATGGCGATGCGGCCCTTGCTGCCGCGCCCGTGGCAATCCGGACAGCCGGGGGCGTGATAGATCCGGTAAGGCGGCTGGAACTCCTTGCGCTGTTCGGAAGACACGGTGTCCAGGGTCCGCTCGATCGCTTCCGCGACGGCCGGCGGCGCGTCCTCCGGCTTGCGGCAGCTTTCGCAGAGCTCAAGAACCAGCCGTTGGGAGAGCATGAGCGCGAGCGCCTCCGGCAGGAGGAAGGAGTCCACCTGCATGTCGATGAGGCGCGGGACCACGCCCACGGCGTTATTGGTGTGGATCGTGGAAAGCACGACGTGCCCGGTGAGGGCGGCGTGGACCGCGAGGCCGGCCGTCTCGTTGTCGCGGATCTCACCGACCATGATCACGTCGGGGTCCTGCCGCAGGATTTCCCTGAGGCCCGAGGCGAAATCGTAGTTGATCTCCGGCCGCACCTGGGATTGGTTCACCCCCTGCACGAAGTATTCCACCGGGTCTTCCAGGGAGACGATGTTCACCTTGTCGGTATTGAGGAGCTGGAGGATGGCGTAGAGGGTCGTGGATTTACCGGAGCCGGTGGGACCGGAGATGAGGACCATGCCGTAGGGGCGCGCGATGCCCCGCTTCACCCTCTCCAGGTTCGTGCCGGTGAGGCCCAGCTGGTCCAGGCTTTTGAGGCCGGTCTTGGGGTCGAGGACGCGGATGGCGACCTTCTCGCCGAGCGGCGTCGGGAAGGTGGAGACGCGAAAGTCGATCTCGCGGTCGAAGATGCGCGTGCGGAAGCGGCCGTCCTGCGGCACGCGGGTCTCATCGATGCGAAGATTGGATATGATCTTCACGCGGGAGACGACGGGCTGGGCGAGCTCCGCAGGCAGGCTGGCGACCTCCTCCAGCTCGCCGCCCAGGCGGAACCGGACGCGCAGGTAACTCTGCTCCGGCTCGATGTGCACGTCGGAGGCGCCGCGTTCCACCGCCTCCTTTAGCGTGTCCGCGACGATGCGCACGATGGGGGCGTCGTCCGCCTTCACGTCCTTGCCCCCGTCCAACTGGACCGCTTTCAGGCTGGATTCGTTGCTCAGCTTGATGGCCGTCAAGGCGCGCGCAACCTCGCTCTCGTAGGGCGAGTATTTGTGGAGGGCCTTCTCCCAGTCCGCGTAGGAGATCACGTACACGCCGAGGTCCAGGCCGCTCTTGTGGGCCAGGAACTTCAACGCATCCTGCGCGCGCGGGTCGTCGGGGTTCACCATCCCCGCCACGAGCAGATTGTCCCGCTTCTCAAGGGGAACGATGCCGTAGTTCTGGACGGTCTCCTCCGGGATGAGCTGCATCACCTCCGGCGTAAGCGTAGCCGGATCTATCTTCTGAAAAGGGATGCCGAGCGCGGTCCCCTTCGCTTCGGCGACGCGGTCGTCATCCAGGAGATGCCACTCATGGACCAGTTCCTCCACCGAACGGCCCGAGGCCGCGCTTTCCTTCTCCAGTTTGGCGACATTAGCCGCGTCGAGGAGGTTCCGGGACCTTATGAGCTCTAAAAGTTGAGGGGAGGTCATGAGCTAAGTTTATAGGTTGTAGTGAGTAGTTGGTAGAGGCGACGCCAAGACAGCGCTTTAAGCATCGCTAAACAACTACAAACCATCCCTAAAAACTGCTCAGAAACGGGTTGATCCGGCCCCCGCTCTGGGGCTGGAGCGGAGTTGCGTAGGACTGCAGGATCTGGAATTCCTTCGTGTTCACGATCGCGTTCGGGTCGAGCTTGGTCAGCGTCGATATCTGCTCGATGTTCTGGAAATTGTCGGGAGTCGCAACCTCCACGAGGTGCGGCTTCTTGAAGAAGATATAATAGACTGCCACCGCGAGGACGACTGCCACAAGGAGCCAGGCAATCCTGTTGCCCCAATGGGTGCCGTTCCGGCTCTCTTCTTCGATGACTATTGCCATAACAGATAGTTATTAGTTCTGAGTTGTTAGTTGTTAGTTTCCATACTGATCAACGGCTCTTACTCACATTCATATTACCCCATCTCCTCGGAACCAAGAACTAACCACTCGGAACTATCGTTAGGGATTTTGATAGTAGGTCGCAAGGGCGAGGTCGTAGCCGTAATAATCCTGGTTCGGGCGCCCGAGCGGGGTCACGGTCAGGCCGTTCACGTCCGTGACACGGATGTTGTTCTCCACGCTCTCCAGGAACTGCCGGAAGTTGGCGTAGCTCGCGGTGGCGCGGACCTGGATGGTCAGGACCCCGATGGGACGCACGAGGGAAGAGGAGGCTGTGGCCTTGGTCTTGCTCGTGACGCTGCGGGCGGTCGGCGCCGATATGGTCAGGTTCTGGATCGCGATGCCGTGCTTTGTGGCTAGGACGTTGATCTGGTTCACCAGGTTCGCCTCGTCTCTCGAGGGCGGCAGGGCCAGGGCGGTCAGGTTCTGGAGATTGCCGTTGCCCTTATACGCGTCCACTACTGTCTTGACCTGCTTGATGGTCTCCTGCTGGTTCTTCAAAAAGTTCTCCTTGGAGATCTTCTGCGCCTTGACCAGCTGGGAGCTCTGGTAGGCGGGTTGAACCAGGTTAAAGAACGCGAAGAGCGCGCCGAGAAAGAGCGCGATGGCGATGGCAAGGCTCAAGAGGCGTTGGGTGGCGTGTTTCATAGGGTAGCTTACAGGTTACAGGTTGCAGGTTGAAGGGATCGGAAGGTTGTATCGTACATGTTCTACAAGCTAACGGGGTGCGGAGCTGGTGGCAGATGGAGGCGGGAAACCGGGGGTCGTCGAAGCCGCGGCGGCGGGGGCGGTCGTGGTCGCGGCGGGCAGGTTGTTCTGGAGTACGGGCGAGGAGGCGCCGTTCGCGTGCAGGAATGCCGGCGTGAACCAGATATCCATGGTGAACTGCCATACGCCGTTCAGCGCGCCTGCGTTCGAGAAGTTGATCCGCGCGACCTCCGGCTGCTTTTCGAGAAGGGCCGCCTGGTTCGCGATGTCCTCCAGGTTCTTGGCGATGCCGGCCACGTTGGCCTGGTTGCTCATCGTGTTCACGCTGACCTTGTTGTAATAGACGTTCGGCATCACCGTACGCTCCAGGAACCCCATGACCGGCAGGACGCGCGTATGGGTGCTGAGGAGCTGCTTCAGGTTGGTGAGGGCAGAGTAGAAGTCCGCAGTGATCTTCTGATCCTCCGGCGGTATCTGCTGGCTGTAGGTCTGGATCTTCTTGTCTATGTCCTGCACCTCCCTCTTGAGGTACGGCTGGTAGCCGAAGGCAAGGCCTACATAGAGGACGATCATAAGAAGAAACAGGGCGCCGGAAAGCACGAGGAGCTCCTTGTAGGGTCCGGGCGTCGCGGACGGCTCTTGGATCATCCGGTCGATCGCTTGAGGGGGGAGGGCCATGGGATGTTGTAGTCGTTCTAAGTGTTGTAGTTGTTGTAAACGTCTATGTTCCAGGTAACGGTTACAACGTCTAGAACATTACAACATTTACAACGCTATCGCAGGGTCAGGCCGAGGGAATTCGCAAGCGAGGGGTTCAGTTCAGGCACGAGCGGCTCGAGCAGGGCGGGATACCGGAACTTCAGGAGGGGCGCCGCTTTGACCACCGGGATGCCAAGCTGAGCCTCGAAGTACTTCTGGATCCCCAGCAGGTTCGCCCCGCCGCCGGTCAGGATGGCGCGCTCGATCTTGGGAGCCCCCGTGAACTGGGAATGGTAGGTAAAATCGGTCCGTTTTACCTCACTAATTATAGCATCCAGGAAGGGCAACATTATTGTGGACAATTCATAGTTGGGGCCGGTCCCGAGAACGCCCCGCTCCTTTTTGAGCTCTTCGGCACGCAGAGAATTGATGTTTAGACTGCTGGCCAAGGCCTGGGTCAGCGAACTGCCGGAGAAATCCGTCTGCGCGGTGAACTTGATACTCCCTTCCGTCGCCACGATGATGCCGGTGGAGCGGTTGCCGATATCGACGATGAAGGTCGGCGTCGGGTCCGATCCCACGAGCATGCGGGTCAGGCTGATCGATTCCACTTCCAGGGACTGCAGGTTCAACCCGGCGGCAGCGCAGATGCCCTGGTATTTCCGGATCTCCGTATTGGGCACGGATATAAGGAGGACCTGAAAGTAGGTGAAGCCCTTCGCGTCCTTGTACTCCCCCACCTTGGACCAATCCAGGGCGACTTCCGCGAGCGGCGAGGGGATGACCTGACGCGCTTGGAACGCGACCGCCTTCTGGAGATCGGTCTGGCCCATTGCCGGCAGCGACAGCACGGTGGTGAATGCCGAGAAGAGCGGCAAAGACGCGATCGCGTTCCGCGTACGCGGCTGCATGCGGTCGATCAGCGCCTTCAGGAACTCGCCAGCCTCCTTTTCGAAGAGCTTCAGGCCGCTCGTCTGGAGGGCGGTGTTCGTCCTGCTCACGGAACCTTTGGTCTCGAGGATACCGTAGTTCACGAGCTCCGGCGTCTGGCCCTTCTTCCCGATCTCCACCATCTTGATGGAGGTCGTTCCGATATCGAGCCCGAGCACGGAGCCGTCCTGCGGCTTTGATAAGAAATTGAACAACTTCATGAACAATAGAAGGGTCTGCGGGAAATTCCTCCTTCAGTATACCTCCATGCTCGACTTTTTTCTCGACCTGATCCTTCCCCGCCGCTGCGTTCATTGCCGGCGCATACTGCCCGCGGGAGCGCTCTGTGCCGGATGCAGGGCCGCCGTCATGGCTCACGCCACGCTCTTCTGCGGGCGGTGCCGCGCCAGGCTGCCCCTCGGGCCGTCATTGCCGGACGGGCGCGGCCTTTTCCGAGTCCGTTCGCCATGCCATCCGCATCATCCTTATGTCCTTGGCGCAGCTCATGACTACCAAGGGCCGGTGAAGAGCCTGATCTGCGCGTTGAAGTTCGATCTCGTACGCGACGCGGGCGCGGAGCTGGGAGCAATGCTCAAGGAGTATGTGGAGGTATTGGGCGGCTTTCCGGCAGACGTCCTGGCCGTACCCGTGCCTCTTTCCTCCCGCCGGCTCAGGGAGCGCGGCTTCAACCAGGCGGAGATCATCGCGCGGGCTTTCACTACAGACGTCTCTCCCTCCGTACTTCGGCGCGTTCGGAACACCAAGCCCCAAAGCACGCTCGGCGCCCGCGAAGAACGGCTCAGGAACGTCGCCGATTGCTTCGAGGCGGGCGCGGACGTTGCCGGGCAGAACGTGATCCTCATTGATGACGTGGTTACCTCGGGAGCCACCCTTCAGGCCGCCGCATTGGCGTTGAAACACGGCGGGGCGAAGGCCATCCTGGCGCTCGCGGGCGCAAAGGCTTGATATTGCCAAGAAATAAAAATCATGTCGTTTTAACGCCGGTAAATCTTGCAAGTTCACCCGGCCTTCACCTTCAACAAGCTAGGCTGGACGGAGCGCCTTGAACAGAATCGTAAGTGACTAAATCGTCCCACGCTCCCCGCGTGCAAAAAATCGGTCCAATGATCTGAGCGGCGCATGTCTAGAGAGGAGGGGGTCTGATGAGAACAGACCGTACCCTAGTCGTTGAGGTTGCAGTAACCGGCACCTACAAAAAACGAAGGAAAGGAGAGAAAGTCAGAGAGGTCACTCTCACCCGTCCCGATTCCCCGATCCTGCGATCTCATAGCCGCGGTCCGGGCGTGAACCGGGACAGGCAGGGACCAGCAGACAAGAAAGAGCGCGGCTTGCCGCAAGACCTGACGCCCGACAGCCGGCACGTCAAGCTACTGGACCTTATGCTCGGCAAGCAGAAAGGAGTCATCGGCGTGAGCGGCATGATCGGCACGTCCCTCGAAGACATCCGTCTCCTGCTCGCCCACTATGAGGACGTCGACATCAAGCACACCAAGGTCACCAAGTACTGGGCCAAGTCGTACGCGATCCCCAAGAACATCGAACGGCGCATCTTCTCCCTGCAGCACAGCAATCGGAAGATGCTCCCGCGCGATGTCCTGGCCGAACGCAGCCGGCTGGACAAGGCCGTAAGCATCTTCGTGGCCGAAGCGGTGAACGCGTTCCTGCGGGAGGTCGAAGAAGAACTTGGCATCACCCGTGAGCAGATCGGCTTCTTCGGCTACCTGGGGCAAACGCTCCGGTACGACCCCGACCCCGTCCGCATGGAGTTCCAGGCGGATTGGATCAGGAAGCGCGTCATGATCAGTGCGATCGACACGCTCGGGGATCCCGCCGAGATCCGGGACAGCATCGCGCTACCCGTCGTCTCCAAGATGCGCGAATCCGACATGACCCGGCGGGCCGGCGGGCGCGGCGCGCCCTTGAGCGGCTTTGACGATTACGTCCGCTTCTGGCACGCGAACCTCAGCCGGCTCATCCTGAACATCGGCGGTATCGCGAATTTCAGCTTCATCCGCGGTGGTTCCCGCCTTCGCGACCTCCTGTCGTTCGACACTGGGCCGGGCAACATGGTGATGAACTTCGTCGTGAAGCGACTCACCAGACGCAAACGCAACCCGCTCAAGTACGACGTCGACGGCACTATGGCGAGGAAGGGCAATGTCATCAAACCGCTTCTCGCGGAATGCATGATGCACCCCTACTTCCGCCGCAAGCCGCCGATGACCACCGGGGCGGAGACATTCGGCGGGCACTGGGTGAACCGGGTCTTCTTCCAGAGGAAGTACGCCTCATGCAAGCCGGAAGACCTCGTCGCCACGGCCGCCGAGTTCACCGTTCGCGCGATCGTTTGGGGCCTGCGCTTCGTCCAGTCACCCATCCACGAATTCATCGTGTATGGCGGCGGCTCCCTCAATCCGTACCTCATGGAACGGTTGGAGGAAGCTGTCACCGCGGAATGCCTGCGGCGAGACTGGCAGAAGCCGGACTTCAAGAGGATTGAGGATGTCGACCGCGAGAGCAACATCGGCCCGGAGGACAAAGAGTCCGCCACCGTGGGGCTCGTCGCGTTCAAGCGGCTGAAGGGACAGGTCACGAACACGCCCGCCACCGGCGCAGGACCGGCCGTGCTGGGCGGGATTTGGAGCTAAGCTCCATGAGGAGAGAATTGCATGAATGAGGAGGGCGACATACGTCCCTCCTCATTCCAATTTCAAGCCTTCGCCGGAACGCGAAGTACTGTATAATGGAACTATGCCAGGCATCCGCTGGGAAGCGCCCGAGTTCGAGCATCGCCCCAAGACGGCGGGCTGGTATTGGACCACCGTCGTCATCGCGGTCGTCCTTCTCGCGCTGGCCATCTGGCAAAAATCCTTCCTCTTCGCGCTTTTCATAATCATCGCCGAGGTCCTGGTCATCGTCTGGGGCGCCATCGAGCCGCCGACAGTGAAGTTCGAGCTGACCGACAAGGGGCTCCGGGTCGGCGAGCGCCGCTACTACCCCATGCGCGAACTGCATTCCTTCAGCGCGGATTCGGAAGGCATACTGGATCCCGCCTACCCGGAGGTCGTCATCCGCTTCCGCCACCACTTCCGCACGCCGCTCAGGATAAAGGCTCCTATGTCCTGGTTACCGGAGGTCCGCCGGGAATTGCAGGCTCATATCCCGGAGGAGCATTTCGAACCCGGCATGACCGAGGTGCTGGAAAGATATCTCGGTTTTTAAATAATTCCGCTCCCATGCTTATCACCCGCCGCATCGCCACCTGGTCCGCATTCGTACAAGCCTCTGCTTCGTCCTGACGGGAGGCGCTCGCGCAGTCAGCGGCCGCCTCCGGCGGTTTTTTATTTCACCAACATGAACAACACCCCACCTCATCTCTCCCGGCGCGCCGCCCTGAAACTCATTGTGGCGCTCGCCATCTACATCACTTCCCTCATCGCCTCCAATACCTTGAGTCTGAAGCTCATGCCGTTCTGGTTCGATTCGCACCTCTCGGTGACCGTGTTCTTCTTCCCGTTCGTATTCCTCATGACGGACATTGTCGGAGAGGTGTACGGCAAGCCTTACGCCCGCGCCTTCGTGCTCGCGGGGTTCGTGAGCACCCTGCTCTTCATCCTCTGGTCCGCCATCGCAGTTGTGGCGCCGTGGTCGGGCGATTCGCTCTGGGCAAAGGAGGGCTACGACATCATCTTCAAAAGCTCCATCCGCATCTCCCTGGCTTCCCTTCTCGCGTTCGCCATCGGGGAATACCAGGATGTCTTCGTGTTCTTCTTTGTGCGACAACGCATCGGCGCGCGGCTTTTCTGGCTGCGCTCCGCGCTCTCCAACCTCTGGTCCCAGCTTCTCGACTCCTCCATCTTCATGGTTGTGGCCTTCGCCGGAATATACAGCCCACGGACCATCGGGATCGTCATCGTCACCTGGACCGCTTACAAGGTCGCCGTGGGGCTTCTTTATACCCCGCTCTCCTATCTCGGCATCCGGCTCATCCGGGCGGATGACGCTCCTGCGGCATGAAGATCACTCCTTACCGGACCAGGCTCTTCCGGGAGCGAGAGGATCTCTTCGCATTCACCATCGCCCACCTCCCTACGCCCCGGAACGGCGCGGTGGTGGTCGTGACCTCGAAGATCGCCGCCCTCGCCGAGGGAAGGGTCGCGCGGGCCGCGGGGCGGCGGGCAAAGGCGGCGGTCATCCGCGCAGAGAGCGACTGGGCGATCAGGACCAAGTACGTATGGCTCACCCTGAAGGACGGCGTGCTCATGGCATCCGCCGGCGTGGACGAATCGAACGCGGACGGCAAGCTGATCCTCCTGCCGGAAGACAGTTTTCGCGCCGCGGCGCTTCTGAGAAAGCGGCTCATGGCGCATTGGAGGCTCAAGCGCCTCGGGGTGCTCCTGACCGACAGCCGAACCCTGCCGCTCCGGGCGGGCGTGACCGGCACGGCGCTCGGCTGGGCGGGGTTCAAGGGCCTCAGGGACTATCGCGGCGAACGCGACCTCTTCGGACGGAAGTTCAAATTCTCCCGCGTGAACGTGGCGGATTCCCTCGCAGCTGCGGCGGTGCTCGTCATGGGCGAAGGCCGCGAGCGCACGCCGCTCGCCTTAATCGAGGACGCGCCGGTGGAGTTCGCCGAACGCGTGCGGAAAGACGAAGTGCGTATCGATCCCGCGGATGATATGTATCGCCCGTTCTTCATGGGCCTCAAGCGAAGGCGCTGAAACGAAGTCCTGGAAAGCGTCTATCCAATTTTTTGTCGGCTCAGATGACGCTGTTCGAAAACGCTGATTTCCGCGCCCGCATGTCATCCCGGACTTGATCCGGGATCCAGGTTTCTCTACTTTATTCTGGATGCCGGGTCAAGCCCGGCATGACAGATTCCGAACAGCTCCACACTAGAGATACGGGATTCCGGGCTATACACGCGTACGATAAAAAGTTTAACTTTTTTGAGTCGGCGGCGTGAGGTTACCTAAAACATCGTCCCACTCTTTAACACATAGATTGGCTAACTCTAGCGCATCCTCTAGGCGGCCCGTATCAGTTTCAACACTAAATCTGAGACTGAAGGTGGTCTCGCTAGGAATAACGTGAGCTGTGCCCGTTGTAGACAACCTTAGTGTCTGATCGAAACTGACCTGTTTATCTAGCACTAGATGTTTGTATGCATTAGCAATGTCCCGACAGATCGGCAAGCCGATTTTTGTTGGATCTTCTCCCGAAAAGATGCGTGTTCTTTCCTCGTGGGTAAGAACTCCGGAATTTACTAACCAATCCTTGAGGTGGAAACAATCTTGAAAGAAATGGACCACCGCATCACGTGTATCCTGATACGAACCTCCTCCGTTCCAAATCTGGAGGCCTTTGAGGTCGTTCTTTGAGTAAGTCTGGGCATAGATTGACCTTAGTTGTTGCAATCCTCGCAATATTCTTTCGTATTGTTCTTGCCACATAAAAAGTACGATGTTGCTGTACTTATGCCGTCTTGACTGTTGTGCTCTCGAGAGGAATCGAACCTCTATTACGGGATCCGCAATCCCGTGTCCTATCCGTTGAACGACGAGAGCAATGGCAGTGACAAAGAACATCCCCCCAATCTATCCGCTCCGACGCAACGCTAAGGTGTTGGTCGGAGAGCCGACCGCCTGCGTCGGCTTTGAACGACGAGAGCTCTGCTCCGCTAAAGCTACGCAGAGCGCAGCATTCCAAATTTGCCCTGCGATTGTAGCAGAAACGGCGGGGCGAGGCAATTTTTATGCGACCGGTCAGGCGCAGCTTTGGTATACTCAACCCATGGACGTCCCGTCTCCCGCCGGCATCCATGCTCCCGACCTCAAGAAAGGAGTGTACCGGCATTACAAGGGCGACCTTATGGAAGTGATAGGGGTCGCGATGCACAGCGAGACGCTCGAACCTTTCGTCGTCTACCGGCACGTGAGCGGCGAGCGTGAGGACGAGCCTTACTTTTGGATACGCCCCTACGCCATGTTCACGGGAAACGTGGAAGTGAATGGCGAATCCACGCCCCGTTTCACGTATCAATCTTCCGCACCATGAAACTATGAGGTACGCATTACTCATCGCCCTGCTCGCAGTTGTACTTATCCTCGTGACCATACAGATCTTCCAGAACGGCTTCGAGCGCGGTTACCTTTCCGCAATGGAGGAACGCCTCGCCGATCCGGCGAACTCTGCGGCAGTCACCACGAGCTCTTCCACCCCGGGCGCGTTCCAGGGTCCGACCGGCAAGCCATACATCATCGGTCCCTCCGCGCCGCCTCCTAATTTTTGATCTGGAGCTTGGACGGATATCCTCTGTCCCCGCGCCTCTGCTCCGCGCTTATCCAATTATCCAGTAGCTCCACGATCGTGAGTTATTGGATAACCAGGAAGGGATCGCACTGCCTATTCCCCGAGGCTGGACCGCGAATAGTCTTAAACTTAAAACCGGCATAGCACGATCGGCATCTGCCCTGCTGCCGGGGCGATCTCCGTCTTCTCGTCGCAAAGCAACGCGAACACGTTCGCCTGCCAGCGCTCGCGCTGATTCACCGTGACCGCGGAGAATATGACGAGGCGCGTCCGGTATGTCTCGATCGATCTCTCCCGCAGTTCGCGCACCGTATTTGGATCGAAGAATTGCTGGCTTATCTTCGCGACCCGGATATCGGGGTACCACTCCTGGTACACCTCAAGGCTCGTGCCCGGGTTGCCCCACTGCGGATCGGCGAAGACGATGCCCGGACCGGGCTGCTGTTTTAGGAACTCCGCCACCTCGCGCACCCCGAAGCCCGTGGGCCAATTGGTCACATAGCTCGTCCGCATCCAGGCCGTCGATCCGAGGAAGTATTCCGCGGGACGCAACATCATCCTTCCCGCCTGGTAGCCCCAGTTCAGGACGAGTAGCGCGCCGAGCGCAAGGACGACGCGGCGCGCCGGACGAGACAAGGGCGCGGCCAGGATCCTCGCCAGCATGAGGAGAATCAGGGTGGCCACGGCGGCGTTGTAGGTGTAGTCGTTGAACCCCCGCAGGCCGACGATGACCGCGAGCGATCCCCAGAGGAACATGGCAGTGATCCCTATCTCTGCCAGCTCACGGCGCCGGAGGGCGCGGAAGAGAAAGAGCGCACAGAGCCCCGCGGCGAAAAGCGAATAGACATGGTAGTAGTAATCCCCCACCATCCCTACATTTCCCGCCCAGAGGTCCCTCGGCAGCTGGAGAAGCCCGGCGAGAGGCAGCACCCAGCGAGCATTGAAACTCGCGCTGTCCAGCCAAAAGGCGAGCGGCACGATGAGACGGGGCAGGACCATGGCTACGAGGATTGCGCAGAGCGCGAGGAGCACTCGCCGCCGGATCACACGCGCGCGATCCTCCGTCTGGTCCGTCCGGCTAACCCATGGCAGGAGGAGCGCGAGGAGGAGGATCAGCGTGCCGGATTGCTTCACGAGTAGGATGGCGGCGCCGAGGAGCGCGGCCGTTCCCAGGAACCACCAGCGACCCTTGGATGGGCCGAATGCGCGGAGCATACTCCAGTAGAACCAGGGCGCGAGCGCGGCCAGGAACGGTTCCGCAATGAACTGCGAGTCGTAGATCAGGACCGCAGGCGAGATGGCGTAGAGGAAGGCCGCGAAGAGCCCCTCCCGCACGCCCCAGAGCTCCCTGGCCAGCAAGTACATCCCGCACATGCCGAGAAGGGAGATGAGCACGGTCAGAAGGCGCACGGCAAGGACGGGGTCGCGCCCGAGGCCGACCACTACCGCTCCCAGCCAGTACTGCAGGGGCGGCTTCCAGTCGCGGAACTGGTTGTGGACGGAGATAAACTTGTATCCCTCCGGGTCGCTATGGATCAGTTGCGAGTACTGCACGTAAAGCGACTCATCGTTGAATATCGGAAAGGCGCGGATCGTGGCCAGGCGCATCCCCACAAAGATGATCGCGAAGAGGGCAAGCCATACCGCCGGACGGATCTTGCGAAGCTTCTCCATAGGAGTTCATTATGCCATCCCCAGATCGAAAGGCGGACTTGAGAATCCTGCCCGGGGAATGTACAATAGACCGGCGAATTGACGTGTCCCAATGCGCCACCTCTGCGGACCAGCGGGCTTGCCCGTCGAAGGTCCGTCATGAGGGGCGAACCCCTCCTTCGCGGTCTTTAGCGGGCCTTGCCCGCCGAAGCCCGCTATGGCGGGCGAAGGCGGGTATCGTATATCGGTATTATGCGTCCTTGCCATGGACGAGAGAGGGGTCCGACTCCCCTTACCCGCTCAAAAATAATAGTTATTATTTTTGAGCGAGGCTCGCCCGTCTCGCCCTTCGGGGCGGACTGGCGGCCCGCTCACTAAGAAAATCTTGCCCATGTATTCATGGCTTAGATTTTCTTAGTGTCCCTCCGAAGCTCGTAGAGCGAAGGGGGACTTCTTTCAGATAGCTGCATACTCGCAGCTTATATTCTCAAGTGCCCTTCCGAAGCCTTGGCGAAGGAGGGCTATAAAAAGAATCAACAATTTGCTGGCGGCCCTCTGGCTAAGAGCCTATACTTAATTCTATTCTCGAAGCCCAACACAAAACCTGCCAGAATTGCAAAAATAAGTTCCCCCTCGAACCGGATGACTTGGCGTTCTACGAAAAGCTGCAGGTTCCTCTGCCTACTTTTTGCTGGCTCTGTCGCGCTCAGCGTCGCTTCGCCTTCCGAAATGAACGAGCGCTATTTAAGAGAAAAAGCGACCTTTCGGGCAAGGAAATATTCTCGACCTATCCCGCATCCGTACCATTTCCGGTCTACACCCAAGAAGAATGGTTCTCCGACTCTTGGGATGCTCTGACATACGGGCAGGAGTACGATTTCTCACGCCCATTCTTCGAGCAGTTCAAAGCACTTTCCGATAAAGTGCCGAAACCCGCAAAATCAGCAGCCGGATTCTTAAACAATAGCGACTATTCCAACAACGCCGCCGACCTCAAGAATTGCTATCTTATCTTCAACTCCTCATATGACGAAGATTGCGCTTACGGCAACGCGGTGAATCGTTGCAGCTACTCGTTCGACAACTCTAATATCAACGTATCGGAATTAAGTTACGAAAATTTCAATTGCTCCCGCTGTAGCCGCACTTTTTTCTCGGTAACTATTACGGAATCCACCGATATTTATTTCTCCAAGAATCTGCGCGGTTGCCACGACTGCTTCGGCTGCGTCAACCTGAGGAAGAAAAGCTACTATATCTTCAACAAGCCTTATTCCAAAGAGAAATATTTTGAGGAGCTGGAAAAGTACGACCTCGGCTCTTATGCGGAATTGCAAGGAATCCGAAAAAAGGCAGAGCAATTCTGGCTGCAATTCCCTAATAAGTTCCGGCAGGACGGCTCACATAGTATGAACGTGAGCGGCGAATACATCTATCATTCCAAAAATGCCCACAAGATTTATCAGGCCATCGGCGCGGAGGACGTGAAATACTGCCAATACATCAACTACATTCCCATCAAGGATTGCTACGATTTCACCGTCTACGGCGAGAACGCAGAACATTGCTATGAGTGTGCGATGGTGGGAGACAAATCCTATAACCTCAAATTCTGCTTGCAATCATACAGCGGTGTGCGGGATTTAGAGTACGCGGAATACTGCAATTCCTCGTCGAATCTCTTCGGTTGCGTGAGCATGAGAAATAAGGAGTATTGCATTCTGAACAAGCAATATACGGAGAAGGAATACGAGGAACTCGTACCGCGTATCAAGAAGCATATGGACGAGGTGCCCTACGTTGATAGGGCTGGCCGCGAATATCGCTACGGAGAGTTTTTCCCTGCGGAATTTTCCTATTCCGGCTATAACGAAACTATCGCTCAAGAACATTTTCCGTTAGCTAAAGAAGAAGCCTTAAAGCAGGGCTACAATTGGCAGGACATTGAGTCCAAACATCATACGACCACGATGCAATTTAGCGCGTTGTCCGACAACATCAACGGTGTGGATAACTCAATCTTGGAGGAAATCGTAAGCTGCGAGCATAAAGAACAATGCGACCACGGATGCGCTGGGGCGTTTCGTATTATCCCACAAGAGTTACAGTTCTATAAGCGCTTCAATCTTGCGTTGCCACGGCTCTGCGTGAACTGCCGCCACAGGGAACGGCTCAAGAAAAGAAATTCGCTGCGGATATGGCAACGACAATGCGATTGCGATTACCAAAAGTATCAGAATATCATTCAGCATGGCCACCATCCCGAAGGAAGGTGTCCTAATCAATTTGAGACCACCTACTCCACTGACCGGCCGGAAATCGTCTACTGCGAGCAGTGCTATCAGGCAGAAGTTGTGTAATGAAAAGTAATTCCGAAGCTCGTAGAGCGAAGGGGGACGTCCTTCAGAGAGTCACGTACCCGTGACTTAACTTCTCAAATGCCCTACCCCGCACAAAAGCCCTCGTTGAAGAGGGCTTTCGCGTGCAAGCCGTCTGTGTTTATTTGAACCTGTCGGGGAACTGCTTCACGATGCCGCTTGAAAGCGCATCAGCCATCATTAATATGTGGTCATAGACCAGATCAAAGGCCCTTACGTCGGCGGCGTGATCATTCTTGAGGCGCGCGCTGACCTCATCCACAGTCGTCTGAAGATGCTTCGCCATCATCGCCCTTAGGGTAGACTGCGGCCAGTTCGGATTGGCGCTGCTCAGGAAATCGGCGATCTCGTTCGCGTTCTGCTTCCACTTCGCATCGGCGTCGTTAAACTTGGCCTGATCGTTCACTTTGGCCGCCTGGATCAGATCCACCGCTATTGCAATATGTTCCTTGAGGAGCCCGGTGAGCTTGTTGCCCGCCTCCCCGCCGTAATATGCCGCGACCGCAGCCCCGATGTCCTCCTGGTTCTTCATCAGCCTGGCTGCCGCGGCATCCGCATCCGGCGTACCCGCGATGGCCGCAGCGGCATAGCCGCGCGTCCAGACCACGTGGTCGGTCCACAGCTCGCGCATATCCTGACGCAAAGCAATCTCCTTGGCGGAAATGCCGGCCGGGGCCAGGTTCGTGTTCTCGCTCCCCGGAACCCGAACGGCGGCGCTATTTCCTATCGCATACCCGATCACGCCTCCCACAATGAGGGTGACCACCGCCGCGATGATCCCCGGGGAGGAAGCTCCCCGTTTCGTCGAGGAAGAGGCATGCGGGCTCATAGGCCTACAGAGTAGCGTATGAACCTCATATTTCGATGAACCCATAAAGCACAGCGGACCGGGGTGGGCCGGTCCGGCTGTATTCATGCGTTTTTCCGCCTGCGCTTACGCGGGACGAAGCGGCGATCACGGAGACACATGACGATGAGATCATGCATCAGTCTCCTGCTCATCCGCGGTCCCGCCATCTTGCGCCGTCTCGTTCTGTCCGGCATGGGTTACCCTCCTTCTGTCTTCACTATACAAAAGCCTTCCCGCTCCGCAAGCCCGGCATCAAAAATGAACACGCGCCAGGGAGGACATCCCCGGCGCGGCAAATCGTGGAGGTAAAGATTACTGGATTACAGCGGCCTGCATCAGGCGGCGGTGCGGACGCGAGGCCCGGCGGCGGCCGACGAGATCGGTGGCGAGCGCGAGGACCCCCAGAACGGCATGAGCGGCGGCGGGCGGCGCGTCGGTCATGCCGACGATCGTCTCGGCATGAACGGGAACCTCCGCGGCCACCTCGGCGCGAACCGCGACGACGTTGAGACGCGTGCCACTTCCGAGTGCGATCAGGGGCAATACTGGTCCATCCGTCTTGAAGCGGAATCCGTCGTAGCCGTCGACAGCCACGTTCGCAGCGCGCTCGACGAACGTCGCATCCGCGATCGCGCCGACGCCGAACTCCTCCTGGATGTTGGCTGGCAGGCCCATCAACCGGACCTTGTGGCCCTGTCGCAGGCAGGTCGCGCACTCGTCCGTACTGCCGACAACCGAGAACGCGGACACCCGGTACTCGCCGAAGCGACGCACCTCCAAAGCGTCGCCGATCTTGGCTTCACGTGTTGCAATGGCAAAGAGCGATCCGTCACACATACCGACATACCTCCTAAAGGCGTTAGCGTCATCTCGCGACGACGTGAAATGAAGATTACACCATCTTTAAGAAGACGCAAGGGATGTCAAAAATGGCAGGCTTTTGTAGTGCGTCATCACTCTCTTCTGTCATCCCGAGTGAAGACGAGGGACCTCCCGGCACTATAAAGTGCAATCATTGGTTCTATGGCGGGGAATACTATTAGTGTCAAAGCCGGCTTAAGAAGCTCTGCTGATTTCTAAATAGCTCCATAGGTCATATCTTTCCACATCACAAAGGTCCCTCGCCTTCACTCGGGATGACAGAGCAGATTCATCGTTTAACCGCCCACCAGCGCCATGAACTTCATGGGGTCTATGGAAATTCCGTTCACCTTCACGGAAAGATGGAGATGGGGCGCCTCCGCGTAGCCGGTATCGCCGGCGAGTCCCACGAGCTGGCCTCGCTCCACAAGCTCGCCCGGGTTCACTTTGATCTTCGAAAGATGCAGGTAAAGCGTCATGAGCCCAAGGCCGTGGTCCACGACGACCATATTGCCGTAGGCGCGGGTGGTCTTGGCATAACGCACGACCCCGCGGTTCATGGAATACACGGGTGTGCCTAGGGAAGCGCGGAAGTCGGTGCCCTTGTGGGTGATGACGGAACCGACAGTAAGCCGGCTGTAGCCGTACGCGTCGGTCACGACGGGGTTCCGGACCGGGTAGCGGAAGCCTCCCGTCCAGTAAGACTTCGTCCCGCTTTTGAGCGCGGCGAGGGCGGCGTTCTCCTGCGCAAGGGCCTTGAGGAGCGCTTGTTCGGCTGCGGTGGTATTCCCGCCGAGCTTTTCGGGGATGCCCAAAGGCGCCTCAAGCTTGGGGCGCTCGTCCACTCTGACCGCCGCCCGAAGGGACGTGCCGTCTTTCAGGGACACCACGACGTCGTAGGTGCCCGGCCGCTGGCCGATGTCGGCGGCGATGAAGCCGCCGGGCTTAGAGTCATAGAGAAAGATACCGAACGGCTTGCCGTTCCAGGTAGCCGAGCGCACTGCGGAAACCGAAGTGAGTCCATGGATCGTGACCAGCGCCGGTTCGCCTTGCATGATGCGCGCGGGCTTCACCTCTACCGAAGGAATCGTGACCGCCGAGACCGGCGGGGCGAGGAAGAGCACGGCTAGAAAGAAGAACAAAAGCTTGCGCATGGGTACATCTTAAGACGTTCGGCGCAATCGTTCCATACATGCGCAAAAACAAAACGGCCTCAGGCCGCGTGTGAGTGGAAACTCCGGGATTCCTGCTTAATGCGAAAGGAGCTCCAACGCCTCGTCCACACTCATCGCCGGGGCGGACGCCTCGCCCGAATCCGTCGTGGTGGTGACGGTCGCGGCACCCGTGCCGGCGGCCGGGGCGGGCTTCGAGGGACGGGGCGCTGCGCGGTGCACGCCCATGCCGGCCAGGGCATGCGTGCCGGCGGTGCCGAAGTCCTGATAATCCAGGCCGGTGAGCTCCAGCTGCATATCGATCGCGTGAGCCTCCGCGCGCAGGCCCTGCGGGTCCAGGCCCGCCACCTTCTGCACGTACTTCGCTATGGAAAAACCGCCCACCATGAGGACTATGAGTACGACGGTGAGGGCAATGGCCGAGCCGGACTGGAACGCGCCGATAACGACGTCCCGCCAGGTGAGACGGCGCGGATGGCGCGCGCGGGTCAAAAGATGGGCGCGCAAATGTGCGCGATATTCCGCGCGTGACTCTATCTTCTTCAGATGGCGCAAAAGGTGTTCTATTTCCATGGTTGCTCGGTGGTAAGTTCAGGGTCGCCGAGGATCGTGACGGGCTGCCGGAGGTGCTTTTGCAGTTCGCGCATGGCCCGGTGCTGGAGGAGCTTCACCGCTCCCTCGCTGCGGCCGAGGGCATGGGCGGCCTCCCTCACGGACAGTTCTTCCACGAACCTCAGGATGATGATGTCTTGATGGTCGGGCTTCAATTTCCGCAACGCCTCGCGCACGTCCGCAAGGAGCATGGAAAGCGCTGCCGCTTCCTCGATGTTCTCCTCGCTGCGAAACATCTCCCCGTCCATTTCCTCAAGAGGCAAGACATCGCGCCGGCTGCGGTAATGGTCGATCACCGAGTTCCGCGCAATCCGGTAGAGCCAGCTGCCGAAGGGATGGCCGCGATGGGTATATTCCCGAACATGCTCCCAGGCGGATAGGAATACCTGATGGGTCAGGTCCTCCGACTCCTCTCGCCGCCCTATCTTCAGGTATATGAAACGGTAGATCTGGGGATGATAGCGGTCGTACAGATCGCCGAACGCCGCAGGGTCACCCTCTACCGCCCGAAGGATCAAATTATCTTCCTCTTCCGGCATATATAACGTGGGCGAACATGGTGGGTTACGGTTGCCTAATGCTAGCTCGAAAATGCCCAAAAGTGAAGAAAGCCTTATTTTTCAAGCACTGCTGAGCTTCGACGCCTTGAAAAAAAGGCCGGGAAGGAGGATAATCGGGACATGTCAGACTCCTTCCGGAAGTTGACGGCCGCCGCCCTTCTCTTTGGCCTCCTCGCCGCCGCCACGGCAAGGGCAGCGGATGCACCTTCCACCCTCAATCCCTGTGATTTCAAGCCCCTTTTCGACAAGCTGCACGCCATCCAATCCAATGGCGACCAGGATTACCTGGAGGCCATCCGGGCCCAGCTCCAGGTCCGCAAGGCCTTGCTCCGGAGCGTCATCGATTGCGCCCTGGAGGATCTGAAGCATCGCAAGGAAACGCTGAAGACCATCCGCTTCGACGACCCGCGCACCCTGGAGGACATCGCCCGCAGCCTCGATGCGAGCGAGGAGTTCTATGCGAGGAAGCGGGAGGCAGTGGGCGACCTGGGCATCCGCGGCACCCAGGACCTTGCTCAGGAGCTCGCGAGCTGGCGCGCATCGAACTACGTGCCGCTTATGGCCCGGGAGGACGCCTTGCTCCTCTGGAGCCAGGACCAGTCCCTCTTCTCCAAGGCGGAGGCACGCTTCGATCAGGTCCGGCCCGTGGTCATGTCGCTGAAGCTCATCTCGAACGACGGCATCCAAGCCACCTTCAAGGATGCGGAGAAGGCCTTCGCCGAGGCTAAGACCAAAAACGAGGCCGCGAAGGCAGCCATCCAGAAAGGCGACCCTGCGGCAAACGCCCTGGTGCGGAGATCCCTCGAGCCCCTCTCGGGCATTTATAAGATGTTCCTAGAGCTTTCCGACGAGATCAAGAAGATAGTGCCGTAGTGAGAAGTTGTTAGTTGTTGGTTTATAGCTACAAGAAGACCCGCGCCGAACAAAGTCGGCGCGGGTCTTCGCTAACAACTGAAAACTATGAACTGACAACTGTTCTTACTTAACGGCGTCTTTCAAGCCCTTGCCAGCGCGGAACTTCGGCTTCACCGAAGCTGCGATCTGGATGGTCTCGCCAGTCTTAGGGTTGCGGCCCTGCCGGGCGGCGGACTTCGCCACGCGGAACGTACCGAAACCGGTGATCGCTACATCTTCTCCCCGGCCCATGGTCTTCGTAATGGCGTCGAAGACCGCTTCCACCGCGCGCTGCGCGGCCGCTTTGGTTTCCATGCCCGCGGTTTTCATTACCGCGTCAACCAATCCGTCTTTGGTCATTTGAGTGTAGGTTGTAGGTGATAGGTTGTAGGTTACAGCTTGCAGAAAAGGAGCTTTTTAGATCTCATCCTGGAACCTGTAACCTAAAACCTGTAACCTTATAAATCGACCTTTTTGTGGTTTTAGTATAGCAAAATCAAGGGGAAATCAATAGCAAGCCAGTTTTCAGTTTTTAGTTTCAAGTTTTTAGTATATGAACCTATCTAGACAACCCTGTCAATTCAAGCGTGCATGCCGTTCGAAATCTGGATCCCGGATAGCCCTGCTGGCCTTCCGGGATGACAAACGAAAACCAGGCTTTCCGAATAGTGCCATGAAGACGCTCTGATCCACTTGGTTCACCCCTTAAAACTAAAAACTGAGAACTGAGAAACTAATAACTGATCCCCAACCTGTCCAGTATGGGCCGGAGCGCCGGCCAGATGACGAGCCTGGTCACGTCCACGCCCTGAGCCTTGAGGTTCCCAAACTCGGCCCTGGCCCCCTCCAGGTTGCCCGCCTGGTAGTGCGCGATAGCCAGTTTCAGGGTGATATTGGGAAAGAGCTCCGGGTTCGCCGCAAGCTCTCTTGCCTTGAGGAAGTAGCCGGCGGCGGCGGCGTAGTTTCCCTGCTTGTCGCCCACCGCCTCCCCCAAGCGCACCGCCTCATCCGAGGTGCGGGGTTCCCGTCCCAGGGCCAAGGCCCTCGCGATCTCGCGCTCGCCGAGGGACGCGTCCCCGATCTCGTACGCCATGAGGCCGTAGAAGAAGTGTGACTCGCCCGCCTCCGGGTTCAATTCCACGGCCCGCTTCAATGTGGCCAGGGCGCCGGGCATATCCTGCTGAAGAAGCTGGGTGCGTGCGAGCATGAAGTACACCTCCTGGCGGTTGGGGCTCAAGGCCAGCGCCTTCATCTCTTCGTTCCGCGCGGCCTCAAGTTCGGCGGGGTCGGATTGCCACAGATAAATGCCGTTGTGGAAATCGGCGAGCGCCAGAAGGAAAGTGTGGTCCATGGGATGGCGCCGTTCCCCTTCCTGCAATGCCGCGAACGCCTCTGCCTTGCGCGCGGGAAGGTCCGGGAAGAGGACGCCCTGGGCGATTCCCTGAGTCAGGGTCGCGGCGTAATCCTTCGCGATGTGATCCCTATAGGGAGAACGTGAGGTCAGGGCCTTCTGCCAATGCACCTGGGAGGTATTCGGATCGTTATGCAAGAAGGAATCCAGCGCGATGTAATACGAGTGCCCCTGGACCGCAATGGGCGCCGGCAGAAGAAAAACGATCACTACGCCGGTCAGGATGCTCCCGACCCCTGCCCAGGTCCGCCACGCCGCCGAACGTCTACTTCTCGATTCTCCCTCATTGCCGTTCCTTGCGGCCGCAAACGCCAGTATCAGGAAGAAGAAAAGGTACGAGGCCAACACATCGAACAGGAACGCGTTCTGGACAGCGTACGCGATGAGGGCCGCACCGAAGAAGGGCCGCCAATCCCCCCGGAAATCGCCCTGCCAGCGGGCACGGACGAGGGTGACCCCGGCGGCCGCAAGGAGGGCAAGGTACGCGACGAGACCCACTACTCCGCCCGTCGCGAGATACTCCAGGTAAAGGTTGTGGGGCTTGTCGAACACGGTGCTGTTCCCCGTCCGCAAGAGATGGGGGTCGTAGTGTTTCTCGAAAGGAACGTAGAAGTTCTCGGGGCCGTAGCCGAGGAGCGGCCGCTCCCGCCACCCTTCTACTGCGATCTTCCAGGCGATCAGGCGGTCGCCCACGCCAACCTGGGCCAGGCTGAGATCCGTGATACGGGAAACGCCCGGCACTTTGTCCCAGAGCGGCGCATGCCGGGTCAGGAACAAGGTTCCACCGAGGACCACGAGGCAGGCCAGGACCGCGACGGATGTCCGCCGGACCCTTGTCGAGCCGGTGAAAGCGTACCAGAGGACGAGAAAAAGGACGCCGATCGCAAGACCCAGCATGATTGCGATGGTCTGGGAGAACATGATGCCGGATAAAATGAGCAGCAGGCCGAGCCCGGTCCATGCGCGGGCGCCGCGTTTGCCGTACTCCCGCCAGAGCCACCCCCCGATGAACAGGTGGAAGAGAAGATATATCCCGAGGAAGGCGGGGTTGCCGAACGTGCCGCCGGGACGGCCGGGATTCTGCCTGAGGAGAAAATCCATGAGCGGGCCGCGTTCCAGGAGCGCCAGCACGGCCGCAGCGGCGGCCGTCGCATAGCTCGCCTGCCACACTCTCTTCCATTGGCCCGCATCCAGGACCGATGCGGCGATGAGGAAGAGCGTCCCGAAGTGGAACAGGGCAACCAGGCCGAGCATCCTGTCCGCCGAGCTCCACATGCTCCGCAAGAAGTCCACGCCCGCAAAGGCCGAGATGAAAAGGCTAATGAAAAACGCCCCGAGCGCGATGAGTAAAAGACGGGCACGGGGGAGACGCGCGCCGCCGAGGAAAAGCAGCGCCACCCAAAGCCCGGCCATGAGCTCGACCGCGCCCTCGAATACCAGGAGCTTGGGTATCTGGAAAGGAAAGAGTGAGGCCTGCCAAAAGATGAGCGGGACGGTCACAACCAGGACGAGCAGAAGGGCGTAGATGCCTCGCTTCAGCATGGCAGGCTGCATGAAGAACATGATAGCAGAGCCGCAAGAAGTTGTAATCGTTCTAGCCGTTCCAGGCGGGATACACACTAGAACGCATAGAACGATTACAACGATCGAACGTCCCTTGAACGCGAACACCCCCCTTGCGGGGGGTGTTCGTCGCTATCGTAGCAGCCAGGCTAGACCGTGAGGTCAGGCCTTACTGGTAGATAACCGTCGCGACCTGCAGCGGCACCACGCTGGCCTCAAGACCTTGGAAGATCGTGGGGGCGATAGTGTCGTTCCAGTTCACGTCGCCAGTCGCGTTCACGGTGATCTGGGCCACGCCAGAGGTCTGGCCGTTGGACACCGCACCAATGAAGCCGGTGGCATCCACGTTAACCTGGATGGTCACCGAGTTGCCGGCCGAGACGTTCGGAGCCGGCGAGAAGGTGAAGACCACGGTGCACGTGTTGCCAACGCTGACGCAAGACTGCACGGTCGTTCCCGCGAAGTCGGCGCCGCCCTGCATGAGCCGCACGTTGAAGCTGCCGCTCACTGCGGAGCCCTGGAACTTGAGGGCGATGCTGTTCACCTGCACATCGCTGCCCGGCTGGGCCGCGTTGAAGGTCAGGTTCGCAACATTCTGAATCGTGCGGGCCTGGTTGCCGGTGACGGTCTGGGCAGCAGACAAGAGGAGCTTGCCGCCGACCACAGTCATGGCATTGCCAGTCGCGCCCGAAACGACCGGGGTGATCGCTACGTTCGGAGCGCCCGTCAAGCTCATAAGATTGAGGTTGCCGGGGATCGTGAACGTGTGGACGGAGCCATCCGCAGACGGATCGCCGCCGGAGCCACTGCCTACGACATCACCCACGAGGTCGACAACGAGGGAAGAGTTCTGCGGGATCTTCCACACGCTCGCATCGGGGTTGAAGGTGTAGGTGAAGTTGGTGGAGGAAGCCGCCGCGACGCCGGTTACCGAGGGGTAATTGGCGCAGCCGGACGTGCTGCCGTTCACCAGCTTACAGACCAATCTCACCGCGACGAAGGCCTGCTTGCTGGTCACGACGCTCGTGGTGTCGAGCGCGGTGATGGTCGTGATGCCAACGGGTTCAACATTGGTGGTCTCACGGAGCAAGAAGGTCGCAAGGCGGTTATTGGTCGAGCCCATCACTACCTGCGCGGCCAGCGGCTTGGAAGCATCCGCGCCGATGGTTACCGTCGCAGCGCTCGCCGAAGTCACCGTCTGGCCGGTCACGGGCACGCCCGAGCAGCTCACGGAGCTGTGGGTGATCATGCCGTTGCCGGTGCAGGAGGTGAAGTTCGTAAGAGCCACATAGGAGCCCGAGGCGCTCGAGAGCGCATCCGCCCAGATGTCAAAGATACCCGACTGGCCGGCATTCACACTGCCGTTGCCAGAGAAGGTGATGACATCGCTGCCCGAGAGGGTGGTCTGCTGGGTCGGCATGCCGAACAGCTGACCGTTCAACTGGGCGCGGATGTTCTGGAACGCGGTCGAGGAAGCGGACAAGGTGACCGTGATGTTGGACACATTAACCCCTTCCGCCGAGGACGCCGAGAGGATGTACGAGCCGATCTTCACGCCCTGCTGGCCCGGAGCCACGGTCTGAGTGCCAACCGCAGAGTTCCTGGAGACCAAGAGCGGGGTGGAAGAAAGGGTGAGGGTGTTGCCGGACGCCGAACCCGAGGACACGATCTGCGAAGAGGTCACGCCCTGGAGGTTCTGGCTGTTGCCAGGCAAGGTGGCAACGATCGTCGTGAAGTCGGCGGTCGTCTGCACATCAACCTTGACCGAGATCACACGCGCAGTGTTGGCGGGAACGGTGTAGTTGATGTTCGAGGACGAGGTGCCGAAGAAGCAGGTGAGCACGTTGGAAGCAACCGTGCACTGGCCGCTGGCAGAACCCGCAGCGATGCTGCTCGCGGTGTTGCCGATCTGGTTGCCCGCATCGTCCACGAGCTGGATATTCCTGATATCCAGGTTCGGGTCGCCGAGGGTACCAGTGCCAGTGTCGGTGGTGTTCCACGCGACCGCACCGCCGGTCGCGGTGATGGTGACGGTCAGGAATTTAACCCGGACCGCCTCACCAGCCGCGTAGATCTTGAACTTCGCGATGGTCTGGGAAGACCCGCCCTTCGCGATTACGCCGGACGGGGTACCGGTGTCGGTCGTCACCGTGATCTGACCCTGGTTGATCGTGATCTTGGTGCCGGCGCCGCCAGTGATCGTGACCGAGATCGGCACGTTGTACTGGGTGTCCACCGCGTATACGTCATACGAGTTCAAGAGCTCGAAGCGGAAGTCGAAGCTCGGAGAGCCAGCGATATCCGCGAAGACCTGGATATTCGCACTGCCGGTCGAGAGGACCGCGTTCGAAGAGCTAAGGTCGAAGTAGGCGGTGCCATCCGCGGCCACAGAGGGCAGGATGGAACCAACCTGCGCGCCGTTCACCTTGAGAACGATGTTCTTGAGGTCAGAGTAGCGGGCCGAGCCAACAATCTTGAAGTTGAGGCCCTTCAAAGCCACCGGGCTGTTCTGCACGGTAGCGGTCCACTGCGAGACGAGGACACCGCTCTGACCGGCGTTCACGGTGCTGCCGACGGCGACGTTCACGAGGGCCAGAGTCGCGATCGAGGGAGTCGACACCGAGGTAACGGTGAAGAGGTTGCCCTGGACCGGGAAGGAGCCGTTCGGAGCGACGGTCGCGTTCGCCGCATCAACCGCGGAAATATCCGAGGCCGAAGTGATCGAGAAGCTTACCGTGTTGCCAGCCGAGAGACCCGTTGCCGGGTCGATGGCCAGAGTGAAGGTGCGGGTCTGACCAGCCGCGATGCTCCAGCCGAGGGAGTTGAAATCGATCACTCCGTTCGAGATAGAGCTGAACTGGGTCAAAACCTTACCGTTTTCCGTAAGATAGGCGCCGGAAATGGAACTATCCGACAATACGCCGTTCTTGCGGAACTTGATGCCGTTCACGGTCACGCCGCTCTGGGATCCCGCCGTCAAAGTGAAGGTGAGAACCGGAACGCGCGCAGCCGCCGAGGAGCCGCTCGAGATGAGCGAGCCCGCCGGAGGATTGGAAGCGGAGAGGCCAACGGTCAGACCGGCCGTCGAAATACCGCCGCCACCACCGGTACCACCGGTACCGCCAGTGCCTCCCGTACCTCCAGTGCCTCCCGTACCGCCAGTGGCGCACATGGAGTTCACGAGGGCGCGGGTGATCGGGCCGAAGTAGCCAGCGGCCGGGCTGATGTTATTGGCCAGCTGGAACTTGCCCAACGCTACTTTGGTCAGAGAACCAAAGTACATAGATTCATTGCCCACGGAACCGGCACCGGAAGCGGCGACGGCAAAGCCATGGGAGTTCAGGAACTGCTGGAGGGCCTTCACATCAGCGCCGGTCATGCCCACAGTGAGGTTGCGGGTAAACGCGGTGCAAGAGGAAGAGCCGCCCTGGGCAGCCTGGAGCTGCGCCTGAAGCTGCGCGATCATCTGCATCAACTGTTCAGTTGACATAGTCTGCGCAGAAACGGGCGCGACCAACCCGATGGAAAGAACCACCGTGAGGGTCAAAGCAGACGTTTTAAGGAATTTGCTCATTAAGTTTATTTACTTGCTGAAGAGAATTATCGACCTTTAGCGGGGGTCCCATCATTCGACTGACGCGGGCTCCCGCAAAGGACGTCGACCTTTCTGATTTGTTCGTTATTCGGTGCTTTCTCCCTGGCCGCGTCAGTGAGGGAAACGCAGCCAGAGAAAAAGGGTTGGTAGCTGATGGATAAAGAAAAAGCTCGCTTGAAGCGAGGCTGAAGGGATAGGTTTCAGGTGACAGATTACAGCTTACAGGCAAAGCAACCCGAACGGGAAGCTCCTGTAATCTGTCACCTGAAACCTCTAACCTAGTCCTCGGTCCAGCCTCACTTCTGAACCTTTTATAGACACAGTGTACCAGAGATGCCCCCTTTTTCAATGCCTAGCCTGGGGTCTCCCGCACACACCTATTAAAACGGTATGGCGCCTAAAATGTTACATTCCGGCCCTGGCCTCCTGGCGGAGCCGGTAGTACGTGGAGGGGCCGCTGTTACCCACCCGCTCCAGCAGACCCTCCGATACCAGCCGCTGAAGATCATAGCGGAGGGTGCGTTCGGAAACATCCGGCAAGGTATCCTGGATGTCCCGCATCCGGCAACCCATCCCTTCAGCATTGCCGGTTTGCCGGATTTTGCCCAATATCGCTTCTTTCCTTACCTTAAACCCTTCTTGGTTCAGATCGGACGAATCCGTGGTCCTTCCATCCACAAGGATGATACTGGGTATCTCTTCCGGAGAGCCGGCAATTGCCTGATGGGCGGACGAAGATGGCTTTTCGATCCCTTCCCGTCTTGGCATACCTATTGCCGGAATGTCCTTTGGGAAAAGCTCCGCGCGTGAAAGCTGCCGGTTCGAGTGGAGGTGTTCGGCAGGAAAATAAGAACGCTCTATCTCTGCGAGGATGATTTCCACGGTTTGCCCTTCGATGGAACCGGTATCCCTGCCGAAGGCAAGCAGATACTCCAGCTGCCTCAAAACCTTCTCTGCACGAGCCCCATCGTTCTCGAGGGAAGCAGTAAGAAGGCCCACTCCTCGCTTTTCCAAAGCCGCCCTCAATTGCTTGCTCGGCAAAGTCTCTCCCAGGCGAAATAAAGCATAGGCGATGCTGTAGGCTTGCCGGACTGTTTTTTGGGTGGGCAATGGCTCCATTGCAGAAGTGCCGAATTCTACTCTTATTCGGCAACCAGGGTCAAGCAGGCGGTCGTAGATCGTAGGTCGTGAGTAGTAGGTTAGGACGTTGACCTGAGATCGGCAATCCGCTCTGTCATCCAGGTCCCTCGACATACTCGGGGTAAACTCCGGCGAGGGACCTCCCGATAATGACAACACTTCCTATTCCATAATGTGGAGAACGTGCTTGGCGTCCGAGCCGGCTTGCCAAGTCTCATAACTCCAGGAACAAGTTTCGTGTTCGAAGCCTGTGATAGCACAGAGGTCCCTCGCCGCTGCTCGGGATGACAGAAAAAGAGAGGCTGGGTAAAGGAGCTCTACTCACTACTCACTACTCACTACTCACTACTCACTAGATCTATATTCCCCAGCCGGCAAATACCAACACGAACCCTGCCGCGATGGCCAGGATACCGAACCCATAGTAAAGGCCTCGCTCGGAGATCTGCCCGCCGCGCAGCTTGGCGAGCATCACCGCAACGAAGACGCCCGCCGCGAAAAGGAGCAGGCTCTGGAGAAGATGGTCCAGGGGAAGGAAGAGGATGCTTGCCCCCGCCTCGAGGAAGAGGAAGGCAGAGAGGGCCGCTTCCGGGGCGTGAGGCGATCCCCCGTCGGCATCGCGCCAGGGCAAGGCGTTCGCGAGCCCGTAGAAGAATAGTGAGAAGAGCAGCAAGCCGGTGCCTGCCGTGAGGAGCGATATCCAGTTCAGAACGGCGTAATAGAACGACCAGCTTCCCCCGAATATAAAGAGGAATACCAGCACTTCGTACGCCGTCTCGCGATCAAGGAAAGCCAGGTCCTTGATACCCAGTACGAGAAGGAACACGCAACCGAGGAGGAACGCCGCAGCTCCCTGGCGCGGCAGGACGGCCGCGAGAAGGAGTGCCGCGGAAAGCGGGAAGAGGAGAGCCCTCGGCCTGAACGGAGGCACGAAGTACGCGATGAGGGCGCCCGCCGCGAAGATAAGGAATGACGTCCCGAACCGCAGGTTCGAGGCAACCGTAAGATACCACAGGAGCCCGAGCGCCGCGGCCTTAAGAAGAGAAGACCAGGGAATCGGCCTTATAATTGACCTTAACTTTTCCGCCATCCTTGAGCTCGCCGCGGATTATCTTGTCGGCGAGCTTGTCCAAAATGACCTTCTGTATGAGCCTTTTGAGGGGACGCGCGCCGAACTCCGGATCGAAGCCTTCCTCGGCCAGGTACTTGCGAGCGCTCTTGTCTATAGCGATCAGTATCCCCCGCTCCTTGAGGCGCTGCTCTATTTGGGTCAGTTGGATGTCCACGATACGCTCGATGTCTCCCCGGGTGAGCGGGTTGAAGATGACGATCTCGTCGATGCGGTTCAGGAACTCCGGCCGGAAACTGTCCTTCAGGGCGTCCATGACCTTACCCCGATAGGCCTCTTCCTGCCGCTCGGTCTCGGTGGTCGCCGAGGAGAAGCCCAGGGTGGACATCGCCCGCAGGTACTCGCTGCCGGCGTTCGAGGTCATGATGATGATGGCGTTCTTGAAGTTGACCGTTTTGCCCTTGCTGTCGGTCAGGCGGCCGTTGTCGAGGACCTGCAGGAGCAGGTTGAACACCTCCGGATGCGCCTTCTCGATCTCGTCGAAGAGGATGACGCTGTAGGGGCGGTGACGGACTACTTCCGTGAGCTGGCCTCCCTCGTCGTGGCCCACGTATCCCGGCGGCGAGCCTACCAGGCGGGAGACCGCGTGGCGCTCCATATATTCGGACATGTCTATGCGGACCAGAGCCTTCTCGTCGTTGAACATGAACTCAGCCAGGGCCTTGGCCAGCTCGGTCTTGCCGACGCCGGTCGGCCCGAGGACCATGAACGACCCCAAGGGGCGGTTGGCGTCCGCAAGGCCCGCCCGGGCGCGGCGCAGGGCGCTCGCCACCGCGGTGATGGCTTCGTCTTGCCCGATCACGCGGTCATGGAGCTTGTCCTCGATTTGCACGAGCTTCTCCCCTTCCGATTCCAGCATGCGCTGGAGGGGGATGCCGGTCCAGGTAGAGACCACCGCAGCCACATCCTCGCGGTCCACGGCCTCCTTTAGGAACTGGCCGTTCTCCTCCAGGCCCTTTTTGCCCTTCTTCATGCCGAAGAACTTGGTCTCGAAGCGCTCGAAGTCCTTCTGGGCGGAAGGCAGTTCGCCGTAGCGGATCTCCGCCACCCGCTCCAGGTTGCCTTCCCGGTCGGCAACTTCGGCCTCGCGCTTCAGGTTCTCGATGCGCTGGCGCAGCTCATGCAGCTTCTCGAACTTGGTCTTCTCGGACTGCCATTTCCCGGAAAGCTCGTCGTTTTTCAGCTTGAGGCCGGTAAGCTCCTCCTCGATTTCCTTGACCCGCTCGGCGCCTTTGGCCTTGCCCTCCTTGGTCAGGGCCTGCTTCTCCACCTCAAGGCGGTTGATGTCGCGCCGCACGCGGGCTATCTCGGCCGGGATGCTCTCCGACTCCAAGCGCCGGGCGGCAGCGGCCTCGTCGATGAGGTCCACGGCCTTATCCGGCAGATAGCGGTCGGTGATGTAACGGGTGGAGAGATTCACCGCCTCGATGATGGCCTCGTCGGAGATGCGGAGCCCGTGGTGGATCTCGTATTTCTCCTTCAGGCCGCGCAGAATGGCGATGGAATCCTCGATCGAAGGCTCGTCCACGACGATCGGCTGGAAACGACGCTCCAGGGCGGGGTCCTTCTCGATGTAGCGCTGGTACTCGCGGATGGTGGTCGCGCCGATGGCATGCAGCTCGCCGCGCGCGAGCGGGGGCTTCAGGAGATTCGAGGCGTCGATCGCGCCCTCCGCGGCGCCCGCGCCCACGATGGTGTGGATCTCGTCGATGAAAAGGATAATTTTCCCGGCGCTTGCCTGGACTTCTTTCACGAAGGCCTTCAAGCGGTCCTCGAACTCGCCGCGGAACTTGGTACCGGCGACGAGCGAGCCCAGATCGAGCATCAGGATCTCCTTGCCCTTCAGAAGCTCGGGTACGTCCCCGGAAACAATGCGCTGGGCCAGGCCTTCCACGATGGCGGTCTTGCCGACCCCAGGTTCTCCGATCAGGACAGGATTGTTTTTGGTGCGGCGAGAGAGGACCTGCATCAGGCGGTGCAGCTCGTCCTCGCGGCCGATCACCGGATCGAGCTCGCCCTTGCGGGCCCTTTCCGAGACGTTGATGGCGTACTTCTCGAGCACCTGGAACTTGGATTCCGGGGTCTCATCGGTCACCCGCGCCGCGCCGCGAAGCTGGTTCAGGATACGGAGGGCCGCCTCCCGGCGCAGTCCGGCGCGTTCAAGGAGGTGGGCGGCGCTAGTAGGAACCTCCAGGACGGCAAGAAGGAGGTGCTCGCAGGACACGAACTCGTCCTTCTGCTGGGCGGCGATCTTCGCGGCCTGGTCCAAGATACGCATGAGCTCCTGGGAGAGGTAGAGCTGGCTCACGTTGGCCATATTGGTGAGCTTCGGCAGATGGTCGATGGCGTCGTCGATGTCCTCGCGCAGGGTGTCCAGGTTCACTCCGCCGCGGATGATCAAAGGCACGACAAGGGAGGATTCGTCGTTCAGGAGCGCCATGAGGAGATGGAGCGCCTTCAGCTCGCCGTGGTTCTTGGCGGCGGCGATCTCCTGGGCGTTTTGCAGTGCTTCCTGGGCTTTGATAGTGAATCTATGGAAATTGGGCATTAGGTAAGGCTGGTAGGTTTTAGCTTACAGGTTGCAGGCCCTGATAATAGTGCATTGGCAATCTCGATGCAAGAGTGCCAATTGAAGCTGGTGTATGTCTCATACGACGTTTGTAAATGAAAAGCCTTGCGTCCCCTTTCAGATATACCTCTCTTTATATGAGTATAACATTAACCTTTTCAAACTCCGCGAACACTTTGACTATCGTCAATTAATGTTTTATAATGCACTGTGCACTTTGACACTCTGGCTTGCAGCTTTTAGGGCCCGTAGGACCTTAAGAGCTGCAAGTCTGCCTGTAGCAAAATCGTCCCGCCGAGGCAGCCACCCGCTCCCATCTTCGCGAACGCAAAGGAGGATCACTTTGAAGCTCCGTGTTTTGTTGCTCATTCTCGTCATCATGGCTCTCGGCTGCAACCGCCAGGAGACCATTCCCCCTCGCCCGCCTCCGCCACCGGCGAATCCGTGCGACAGCAATCTGGAGGTCACCTTCAGCCCGCCGCTCACAAGCGTCGGAGACCTCAAGGAAGTCGCGTACGAGCGCATGCGCACCTCGGGAGAGCCCGTGCCTCCGGGGAGGTATTACTTCTCGGCGTACTACGTCCCGGGATACGAGGCGGAAGGACGCTACTTCCTCCTGCGGCCCGAGCACTTCCCTATGAACAGCATGTGCCTGCCCCGCCCCGGGCCGCACGCGATGTCGCTCCATACCGGCGCCCTGGTCGGACGGAACGGCGTGCGCTTCGGCGACGAGAGAGAGCTCGACCGGTTCGTCGAGTCACCCAAGGGCTCCGGCAACTACGTCGCCGCGCCGCCATCCAAGATCCGGCCCCCTCAGTAACCGCTGCAGGCCACGCATGTCATGAACGGCCGCGTTCCACGCGGCCGTTTTTGATTCTGCCGTTCCTCGTTGCTTCGTTGCAAGCTGATACTTTGTCATTCCCGCCCACCCCGGAATCAACTCCAGCGTCGCGCTAATTGATTCCCGCCTGCGCGGGAATGACAA
>JANWIW010000008.1 GCA_025449695.1 Minisyncoccota bacterium
GCGGTGTACTCGGGGATGTCGAAGCTGACCTTCACGTGGGATTGGGCGGCGAGGTTGTAGATCTCGTCCGGCGATTCGCCTTTCCAGGGATACTGGCCGCCTATCAGGCGCACCAGGCTGTGCATGTCGGACAGATCCCCGGACTCCCGGAATCGGCGCACCCCTTTCTTGTGCAGGTCCGGCAGGAGATGGTCGATGCGCGGAGTGTTGAAGGTGGATGCGCGGCGTACCACGCCCAGGACCTCATAACCCTTCTCCAACAGGAGTTCTGCCAAATACGAGCCGTCCTGGCCCGTGACGCCGGTGATGAGCGCGCGTTTCATGATATTTAATCTACTCCAAAAATAAAAACCTGTCATCCTGACTCCGCACTTGATGCGGAGGAGTGATCCCGGACAACGTGCACGCACATCGGGGTCCTTCGCTTCGCTCAGGATGACAGGCGCTCGAGTTCCGCGTCCACCATCATCGCGATGAGCTCCTCAAAGCTCGCTCGCGGCTCCCAGCCGAGCTCGCGCCCGGCCTTCGCGGGATCGGCCAGCGTGACCGGTATGTCGAGCGGCCGCAGGAGCTCGGGATCGGAGACGACGTGCTCATGCCAATCCAGTCCGACATGGCCGAAGGCCAGGTCCAGGAACTCGGTCAGGGCGTGGTTCCTGCCCGTCCCGATCACGTAATCGGCGGCCTGCTCCTTCTGGAGCATGCGCCACATCGCATCCACGTAATCCCCTGCGAAGCCCCAGTCGCGGCGCACCTCCAGATTGCCGAGGCGCAGCTCCTTCGCCCGGCCGAGCGATATCGCCGCGGCCGCATGCGCGATCTTGCGCGTCACGAAGCTCGCGCCACGACGGGGCGATTCGTGATTGAAAGCGATACCGGACGAGGCATGCAGGCCGTACGCTTCGCGATACATGCGGGTCAGGTAAAACCCCGCCACCTTGGATACCGCGTAGGGCGAAACGGGGTTCAGCGGGGATGTTTCGTTCTGGGGCCGACCGGAGGTGGGGCCGAACATCTCCGAGCTGGCCGCGAAATAGAACCTGGTTCCCGGAGAATCTTTGCGCAGGCCGCGCAGGATGAGCTCGGTGGTCGCGATGTTGAATTGGAAGGTGCTCATTTCCTTCCAGAACGATTCGTCTACCCGGCTCTCCGCGGCGAGATGGTAGAGCTCATCCGGCCGTGCGGCCGCGGCGATCTCGCCGATATCCGAGTAGTCCGTGACTATAAGGGACAAGCGGCCGGCGAAAGGCGCGATCCGCCACAAGGCATCCGCTCCCTCGCTCTTCCGCATGGTGCCCAGGACCTCGTAACCTTTCTCCAATAGGAGTTCTGCCAGGTACGAGCCGTCCTGGCCGGTGATCCCGGTGATGAGCGCGCGTTTGGAACCGGTCTCCATATCGGCGGCCTTACTCGGACGAAGTGGCGGTCGAAGTGGTTACCGATTCGAGAAGCGCCTTTTGTTCCGGCCAGAGGGAGATCAAGTGCTCCCTGATCGTCATCGCCTTGTCGTTGTCCCCGTGGAGCAGATAGAGCGCATGGAGTCCCTCGAGCGGCTGGGGCAGGGTGGGTCCCAGTTCCCGTGCTTTGAGGAACGCGCGCTCCGAGGCCTGGAAATCGCTCTCGTCTTTGAAGTTGTGCCAAAGAATCACATGGAGCTGGGCCACGATGATCTGATGGCGGACATCGTTCTGCAAGTGGCCGGCGAGGAGAGGCTCCTCTATATACCGTGCAAGCTCGCGTGCAGCGACCTCCGAATCGATACGCGGGAGTATGCCCATGACGTCGTTCGAGAGGAATTTGGACACCTCCTCGTCGCCCACCGGCGAGTAGTATTTCAAAGCGTGATCGAAATTATCCTCGAACTCCTGAAGATTGCGTACGCTGTTGATGCGTGCCTCGGCCCCGATAAAGCGGCTGGCTTTAACGTAGGGCAGGATGGCGCCGGCATAGATGGCCGCGAGGGCGAAGACGAGGCCGCCGAAGCCCGCGATGAATGCCGGCGCTCCGGGCCGGAATTCCTTGAGGCGCCCCTCGGCCGGAGGCAGGAAAAGGTAAAGCGCGAAGGCAAGGAAGATGAAGAGATTTACGTAAATGGTGAGCACATCAAAGAGGACGATGCCCTGCACCAGGTAAGCGGCGGCGAGCCCCGCCACGAAGGCAAGAAACACGGGTCCAGGTGACGGCCCGTCCGCGGAAGGTATGTTCCCGCGCGCCGCCCGGAAAAGCAGGAGGCCGAGCGCTGCAAAGATGGACAGGAAAGAGAGCAGTCCCAGGATACCCGTCGCGGCGAGATAATCGAAAATAATGCTATGCGCGCGGTCGAACCAGGCCGAGAAGCCCTGGCCCGGATGGTAGTAGCGGGTATCGAAGAAACGGTCAAAAACCCAAATGAAGTTCTCGGGGCCGTAGCCGAGGAGCGGCCGCTCCTGCCAGGCCCGCCAGGCGATGGACCACATGACGGTGCGCGTGCCGAAGGTCCCCTCCTGCCCGCCCTGCACGAGCCGTTCCAGGGAGATGTCGAAAATGCGGGAACCAGGAATCGCCTTGACCAGAGGGGTCCCGCGGAACGTGACCATGAGGCCGGCCAGGACGATCACCACGGCGACCGCAGCGAAGATGACGCGGCGCCGGCGGACATCCTTCGTGAGGAACGCGAAAACCACGGCCCCCACGAAGAGGCCGGAAAGGAGGCCGAGGAACGCGCCGCGCGTGCCGGCGGAGTAGAACATGGCGAGCAGGTATACCCCGAGCAGGCCGAAACCCGCGGCTTTTCTCTTGTCGAGCCAGCCTCTCGCCCACAGGAAGAGCATGCTCATATAAAAGAGGACGAATAATAGGTAGCCGGCAACGTAGGCGGGATTGCCGATGGATCCCTGGAAGCGGTAAGTGGGGCCGAACTCGGGTCCCACGAACATGCGGAATGTGTTGAACCACGGCCCGCCCTCGCCGGTGAACTGGGTAATCTCCTCGCCGTTCTGCATGACTATGGTCCTCTCCGCGTCCAGATATTTCAGCCCGGCGCAGAATCCGTACACGCCCATGAGCACCGCGACGATAATGGTGAGCCAGAATAGGCGCTTCCAATCCGCCCGTTCCCGGAAAAGGGCCGCGAGCATTAGGAAAAACACGTACAGGGTGATCATCTGGAACCCGCCCTCACCGCGCTCGAAGTTGGACCAGAAGGAGAAACTAGGCCGCATGCCGGTGAATCCGGCCAGTACGAATATGAAGACGAAAGCGGTCAGGGCCCACACCACCGGGGACCGGAAGAGGCGCTTCAGCTCGGCCAAGTACACCTCCGCGCCGCTTTCGAACATGAGGCCAAGCAGGAAGAAGCCCGCAGAGAGGAAGGTCAGGGCGCGGAAGAGCACGTACTTGCCGACGATGAACGGGAAAAGCGTGCCGGTCGAAACCACAAGCACAGTAAAGGGAATTATGAAGAGGCAGAGCTTGGCGAGGCGGAAGAACATTTACTAGTGAGTAGGTTGTAGTGAGTAGTGAGTAAGGGGCGGTCACTCCAACTTCCGGATCAATACATTGAGCATTTTCATCACTTCCCCGAGCAATGCATCCATCTTAGCAAATTGCACATCTTTACCAAAGGGCAGCCGTTCCGCAATGGTGGCCTGGGTTTCTAGCTCTGCGCCGGAACCAAATGCCTCGCAAAGATATTTGCGAAAATCTTTCCGAGAATTCCTCCTGCTTCCCTCGGCGATATTCGAAGCTATCGAAACAACGGCTCTTCTCATTTGCGAGACCAGACCGTAGGTTTCGGAACGAGGAAACCGTTCTGTAACCGCATATACTTCTTGCGCTAATTCAATGGATCGTTGCCATACGACAAGATCCCGATATGAGGAAATGCCCACGGTCAAAGAATTTCACACTCTTTAGTTGAGCACAAAAGACGAGGTTGTGGACTACTCACTACGCACTACAAACTATTCACTGCGGTTGAATACGCGCTAGCGCGCGTATTCAACCGCGCGCATCTCCCGGATCACGTTCACCTTGATCTCGCCCGGGTACTTCAGCTCGCTCTGGACGCGGTTCGCGATCTCCCGCGCCATCTCCAGGGCGCGGAAGTCATCCACCTTCTCCGGGATCACGAAGACCCTGAGCTCGCGGCCGGCAGAGATCGCGTAGGACTGCTTCACGCCGGGGAATTCGTTCGCGATCTTCTCCAGGTCCTGCAAGCGCTTGATGTAGTTCTCCATTGTGCCGCGCCGGGCGCCCGGACGGGCGGCGGACAGCACGTCCGCAGCGGTCACCACGTACGCCTCTGAAGACGCGTAGGGGTAGTCGTCGTGATGGGACTTCATCGCATCTATGATCTTCTCGTCGATGCCGTATTTCTTGAGAAGCTTCATGCCGAGATCCACGTGCGTGCCCTCAACCTCGTGGTCTATGGCCTTGCCGATGTCGTGGACGAGAGCGCCCTTCTTGGCGACAGCCACGTTCAGGTTCAGTTCCGCGGCGATCATGCCGGCCACGTGCGCCATCTCGACGGAGTGGGTCAGGACGTTCTGGCCGAAGCTGGTGCGGAAGTGCAGCCTGCCCAAGAGCTGGACTATCTCCTTCGGCAGGTCGTAGATGCCCACCTCCGCCACCGCCTGCTCGCCGATATCCATAGTGCGGCGGGCAATCTCCTGCTTGGCCTCCTCGACCGCCTCCTCGATCTTGGCGGGCTGGATGCGGCCATCCTTCACGAGCTTCTCGAGGGCGATGCGGGCGATCTCCCGGCGATAGGGATCGAAGGAAGAGATGACTATGGCGCCGGGCGCCTCGTCGATCACGAACTCCACGCCGGTGGCGCGCTCCAGGGCGCGGATGTTGCGGCCCTCGCGGCCGATGATCTTGCCCTTGATCTCCTCATCCGGCAGATGGAAGACGGTGGTGGTCAGCTCGGCGATGTGCGAGCGCGCGAAGCGCTGCAGGGCGATGGTGATGACCTCGCCTGCCTTCCTTTCCATCTCGTCCCGCCGCTCCGTCTCGAAGAATTGGACGCTCTTGGCCAGGTCCTCCGCATGGCGGCCCTTCACCTCCTCGAAAAGCGCCTGCTTGGCCTCTTCCGCGGAGAGACCGGTGATGCGGCGCAACTCCGCCTCCGCCTTGTCGTGCATGACGTCGAGCTCGCCCTCCTTCTTCTTTACCTCCTCCTCTTTGCGCTTGATGCCTTTCTCTTCCTCCGCGATGTCGCCAAGGCGCTTGTCCAAAAGCCCCTCGCGCTCGAGGAGACGATGCTCCAGCGCTGCGATCTGATTCTTGCGTTCCTTCTCCTCGTTCTTGCCCTCGAGCAAAACCTGCGCGGCCTTGTCCTTGGCCTCGACAATGATCTCTTTGGCCTTCGCTTCGGCCTCTTTGGTCTTCCGATCGCTCAGCTCTTCGAGCGAACCGATCTGTTTAGCCGCCCAAGACCTGCGGGCCAGGTACCCCAACCCTCCGCCCAAAACGAGCGCGGCGAGCGCTAGTATGTACTGCATTGTGTTTTATAATCCCTAAATTCTCCGTCATTCGAATTCTTTAGGAAAAGGCTTATATATGAATGGTGACTTTTAAGTGTTTGCATTATGCGCCGTTCGGCCCGGGAAGTAAAGAGGCTTGTATTGATTTCTATCACCTTTTATGGTATAATGCGCCCAGCTTGCTTGAATCAGCGTTGTCAGGTTGGACGGTTCCAACCGCTTCGGCAGGCATTTCCGCACCCCAGAGAAGGTCCACCCGGAAGGGCGACGCTCTGGCATCGGCCTGTTCACCGTCCTCAGGGACGGCTGCAGGTCGAAGGAGGTCTATGGTGACTACGAAAGTGGCAGATGTGCAGTTCACAGCCTATCGGGATTTCCTCCTCGTCATGGCAACCCCGGAGGGAACATTGTTCGATGCTCTGAGGGTCAAGCTCCTCGCTCACTCCCGGGACGCGTCTCCGTGGATGCCTGTCTGGGTCTTCCGCAAGGAGCCCGGCTTCGATTCCGACTACAAGGGCAATGTCCGGGACGGAAGGGCGCTCATCGGCATGATGCGTGGAGCGGGACTTAAGGTCGAGCGGGCGAACCTGGAGATCCTCCAGGCGCGCAGGAACTACGACCGGCAGGAATTCCGGACGATGCCATTGCCGGAAACCGCTTCCATTCTCCTCGCCGCGCGCGTGAAGCGGGGGGGGAAGTAGCCATGGCCCAATACGCGCAAGTCATCCAGCAACTGCTCGACGATGCCGTGGAATGGGCCTCGACGCTCGGCAAGATCCTTGTGAGCGAGGGCTTCGATCCGAAGCCCGGCTTCACCAGGCCCAATCGCACCAGCCCCAAGGATTCGGAACTCGCGAACGATGAGTTCACCGTGCAGACCTTCCAGTCCATTTTGGTCTCGACCGGCGCGAGCGCGACGCTCATGGGCCAGTTCCGCTTCCTGCGAACGCGGGGTCAATGGGGACTGGCTAACTCCACCTTCCGCCGCTCTGACACCGGCCGGCAGGAGCGATTCGCGACTGCCGCGGCAATGGCGGCCTTCATCCTGGAGAACCCGCCCACCACCCCCCTTCCCTCCGGTTAACGCGCGGCGGCGGGGAGATTCACGAACTAGCATGATCATCGTCACCCGTCCTCAAAGGCGGGTGACTTTGTATTTCGGTTAGGATAGGTTCTCGAATCAGCTTCTGTCATCCCCCGCCGGAGTTTATCCTCGTCCCCGCCTGCGCGGGGATAAACTCCGGCGGGGACGGGAGTCAACTCCTGCGACCACTCTGTCATCCCGCCGCGCCCTTTCGAAGCTTCATGCGAAGAAGGGAGCAAGGCGAGGGACCTCTGAGCGATATCAAGGCATCATTGTTTGAGCGAGCGAAAAATGTGATTCGTGTCCGAGCCGGCTTATAAAGCCTGATGACGCCAAAAACAAATCCCTGCCTTAAAACTTGGGGTAACCGAGGGGTCCCTCGCCGCTGCTCGGGATGACAGAAACGCTGCGGGGCTCGGGATGACAAAATTTGTTCTATAATCTTTTATATGAAACGTACCGTGGTGCTCGTCGTCCTGGACGGCTGGGGTATTGGCCGCGACGACGAATCGAACCCCATCCATATGGTCCATCCTCCGACACTGGAGCGGCTGGCCGCGGAGTATCCCATGACCTCGCTCCAGGCATCGGGCATCGCCGTGGGACTGCCCTGGGGAGAGGTGGGTAATTCCGAGGTGGGCCACCTCACCCTGGGCGCGGGCAAGGTCCTCTACCAGTACTATCCGAAGATAAGCCTCGCCATCCGGGACCGCACGTTCTTTGAGAACGCCGCGCTTCTCGCGGCCTTCGCGCACGCGAAGAAGAACAACTCCGCCGTGAACCTGGTGGGACTTTTGAGCAAGGGCAACGTGCATGCATCCCTGGAGCACGTGGAGGCGCTCCTCAAGATGGCCGGCGAGCAGGGGGTGACCGACGTGAAGCTCCATCTTTTTGCGGACGGGAAAGACACCCCGCCCAAGTCTTTGGAGCGTTTTCTTGAACTCCTGCCGCGCGACAAGGTTGCGACGCTCGCCGGGCGGTACTACGCCATGGACCGGGAAGGGAACTGGGGCCTGACCCAGGAGACCTATAACCTGCTCACCGAGGACGGGCCCGCCGCGCCCGGCCTCGCGGCCGTCATCCAGGCCTGTTATGCCAAGGGTTTGAGCGAGGAATTCCTGCCGCCGACGCGGGTGGCCGCCGGAAAACAGATCGCCGACGGCGACGCGCTCATCTTTTTCAACTATCGCGAGGATTCCATCCGCCAGCTCGCGGAAGCCTTCATCGCCAAGGAATTCGACAAGTTCCCGCGAGCATCCCTGCCGAACCTCTTCACCGTGACCATGACCCATTATAAGGAGGGATTTGAGGCGCCGGCGGCGTTTCCGGCGGACGTGGTGAAGAACCCTTTGGGCAAGGTGATCGCGGACCAGGGGCTCGTCCAGCTGCGCCTCGCGGAGACCTACAAGTACGCGCACGTGACTTACTTTTTCAATGGTTACATCGAGGAGAAATTCCAGAACGAGTACCGCGTGGTGATCCCCTCCGAGCCCATCCCCCATCCGGACGAGCGGCCGGCAATGATGGCAACGGCAATCACCGACCGCCTGGTCGCCGCCATCGAAGAGCGCGCGTACAGCTTCATATTGGTGAATTATGCGAACGGCGACACCGTCGCTCATACGGGCAACTACAAGGCCGCCGAGGAAACGGTCAAGGTGATCGACCGGGAGCTGAGCCGGGTCGTTGCCGCGGTGGAGGCGACCGGGACCGTCCTCCTTATTACTTCCGATCACGGCAACGTGGAGGAGCTCCTGAATCCCATGACCGGCGAGCCGGAGACGCAGCATGACCCGAGTCCCGTGCCTTTCCACCTGATCGCTCCGGAACTCCGGGGTCGCCGTTTCGGCAACTGGCCGCACGTGCGCGAGGAAACGGGCGGCATCCTTTCCGATGTCGCGCCGACTATCCTTGAACTCATGGGGATCCAGAAGCCGGAAGACATGACCGGCGAGAGCCTGCTGAAGGAACTTGTATAGAATCTGGAAACTGGAATCTGGACAATCCCTAGATTCTAGATTCTAGTTACCAGATTCTGTATGCTTATTCCATGCGTCTTATAGCTCGCATCATCCTCGTCGTGCTGGGCAACGTCCTTGGCATCCTCGCCGCAGCGCGCTGGGTCCAGGGCTTCGTCCTCACGGGCGACATGAAGGACCTGGCGATCGCCGCGATCGCCCTCACCGTGATGAATGTGGTTCTCCGGCCGGTGCTGAAGCTTTTCTTCGGACCGCTTATCATCATCACCCTCGGCCTTGGCGCGTTGTTAGTGAACGTCGCGATCCTCCTTTTGCTTGACTTTTTGCTGCCGGGCATTAGCATTCAGGGGATCGAGCCCCTGCTCGTATCCACCGTACTGATCGCCGTCATCAACTTCCTGATTCACCTACTTGCAGGCATATAAAGTTCTACCGTTCAAACCGTTCTAGTCGCCCAACCAACCGTCTTGCACGCTTACAACGATTAGAACGTCTGCAACTCCCCCCATGAAATTAATTCCTGTCATTCAAATAATCGTGTCTGTGGTCCTCGTCGTGCTGATCCTCCTCCAAGAACGCTCCGCCGGCATGTCCGGCATCTTCGGCGGAGGAGACAGCGGCGGCATCTACCAGACGCGCCGGGGCCTGGAACGGATGATTTTCTACGGCACCATCGTCTGCGCGGTCATATTCGCGGGATTGGCGATCGCCCAATTGTGGGTCAAATAGGACAGTTTTTAGTTTTCAGTTTTTAGTTGTTAGGAAAACAACTTTATTTGCAACGGCCACTAGAAACCATCAACTAGGAACTGAGACCTATCCTCATGCGCTTCATTCCTTCTTTCTGGACAGTCCTTTCACGGCGCGAACGCCTTATCTTCTTCGTCGCCGCAGGCCTCGCCGCGGCATCCGCGCTCGCCCTCGGCGCGATATTCTACATGACGCACACAGTGGAAGCGCCAGCCTTGGGCGGCACCTATCAGGAAGGGATGGTGGGCCAGCCCGCTTTCGTGAACCCGGTGGCCGCGCGAAGCCCGGTGGACAAGAGTTTGAGCATCCTGCTCTTCGCAAGCGTCGCCGATCTCGCCGACCACATAGAGACCGCGGGCGACGGCCGGACGGTCAAGGTCCACCTGAAGGAGGGCCTGCGCTGGTCGGACGGTGAAGAGATCAGCTCGGACGACGTGATCTTCACCGTAGAATCCATCCAGAACCCCGATGCCGCATCGCCCTTGGCCCCCGCCTGGCAGGGCGTTGCTGCGCGGCGCATCTCCAAGCTGGAGATCGACTTCGTCTTGCCGGGCGCATATGCCTTCTTCGGACAGAACCTCGAGAATCTGCGGCCGGTTCCCAAGCATCTTTGGAGCCAGATCCCTCCCGCCAACTGGCGCCTCTCCGACTATAACCTGCGTCCCGTCGGCAGCGGCCCTTACGTGTTCGCCTCGCGAGCGATGAGCAAGGACGGTTTCGTCTCGACCTATCACCTGAAGGCCAATTCGCACTTCGACGGCGGGAAGACTTTCCTCGACACGATCGATTTCGTATTTGAACGGAACCGGGGCGACTTGCTCAAGGCATTCAACAGCGGGCGCGTGGACGGGCTGTTCTTCACCGACCCAAGCTCGCTCGGGGATATCCGCCGTCCCTATCAGGGCGTGAGGTTCACGACGCCCACCTACTACGCGGTCTTCTGGAACCAGAGCGCCAACCCGGCCCTCGCCGTGGACGATGTTCGGGCCGCACTTGCCCTGGCCGTGGACCGCAACGCCCTCACGAAGAGCATTTTGGACGATGCCGGAGCGCCGTCCACCGATCCGTTCTCGCCCGCCTTCCTGCCGCCGCTCGATTGGCGCGCGTCATCCACCGATCCCGGCGGCATGCTGGACGATGCGGGCTGGCCGCTCGGCGAAGACGGGGTCCGGGTGAAGAAAACCGCGAAATCCTCCGTTCCCCTCTCCTTCACGGTGCTCGTGCCTGACGTGCCGTTCCTCGTGCGCGCGGCGGAGGAACTGAGGAGCGACTGGCTGCGCATCGGCGCCAAGGTGACTTTTATCACGATGCCCATAGACGAGCTTCTGGCCGGGCCGCTCAAGAACCGCACGTACGACGCGGTTATTTTCGGCAACACTCCTACCAAGGACGGGGATACGTTCTCATTCTGGCATTCCTCCCAGAGGCTCTCTCCCGGCCTGAATCTCGCGCTCTACCAAAACAAGTCCGCGGACGGGCTCATCCAGTCCATCCGCGAGGAGGAAGATGGAGCGAAGAGACTGGACCTCATGGACCAGCTCCGTAAGATCATCGCCGCCGGCAACCCCGCGCTCTTCCTCTTTTCTCCCACCGCCGTGTATGCGGTCTCGAAAGACCTGCGCGGCATCTCCGCGGGCATGGTGGCGGACCCCTCCGAGCGGTTCGCGGAAGCAACCTCATGGTATCTGACCACGAAGCGCGTCTGGAAATGATCCTTGTAAACCTCGGTGCTTCGTGATAGAAAACAAGGAGAAGGAGGATGAGATGCCAAACGATCCCCAAGCGTCCACAAACGCACGCGGATTGCATGTGGACCAGCAATACCTTTCCGCAGTCATGGGCAAGCTGCAAGCGGAGGGTTGGGCACCGACTGCTCACGTCACCGAAACGTCCAGTGCGGAGAGTGACTGGCCTACTGCCGTGCGCTTCCAGGTCACGATCCACACGAGCAATGCCGCCCGGGTCACCGCCCTCAACAATGAAGTGGAGCAGCTCCAATCGCGAGGATGGATCACCTGAAGGCGCGTGATCCACGCCATGTCCGGTCCGGCGCGTAAATGCGCCGGACCATATTCTATTTGACTTTTTCCCCATGCTTTGATAGTATCCTTGGTATCTTCACACTCCGTCCATAAGTTCTGATCCATGCAGGCATCTTCTTTCCGCACGCGCACCGTACGCTGCACGGCACCAGCCGGTGCGTAAGTACGTCATCACCCATATGGGCAAGTGGTGGAATTGGCAGACACGTAGCGTTCAGGGCGCTATGACCGCAAGGTCGTGAGGGTTCAAGTCCCTCCTTGCCCACACAGAAGAATCTAGTATCTGGAATTTAGAATCTGGCTGTCACCTTCCGCAACGCAGATTCTAGGTTCTAAATTCCAGATTCTCTCTACCTTACCGCTGCAGCAAGTTCGGTCGAGCCTAACAACTGAAAACTAACCACTGAAAACTATTCGCATATGCGCACTCGCACATACATCGCGCCAGGGGCCAAACGCCCCGGCACCGCTCCCAGAAACGACGGGGGTAAAAAAAATAAACCCGCCTCCAATCCCCGCCTGGCCCGGACCCTGAAGCCCGGCCCCGTGAAGGGTGCCGCGCTCCGGCCGGACGAACTCAAGTTCGTCCCATTGGGAGGGATGGAGGAGATCGGCCGCAACTGCTACTACTTCGAGTACAAGGACGAGATCGTGGTGGTGGACGTCGGCATCCAGTTTCCCGAAGAGGAAACGCCCGGCATCGACTTCATCATTCCGAACGTAAGCTCGCTCGAGCCCAAGAAGAAGAACATCCGTGGCATCATCCTGACCCACGGCCACTACGACCACATCGCGGCCATCCACTATGTCATCGAAAAACTCGGCAACCCGGTCATCTACACGACCGCCTTCACGAAGGGCATCGTGGAGAAGCGCCATGAGGAGTTCCCGAACGCGCCCAAACTGCGCTTCGAGGTGATCACCGACGGCTCCAAGGTCAAGATCTCCGAGCACTTCTCCGCTGAGTTCATGCACGTGGAACACACCATCCCCGAGGCGTGCGCCTTCATCCTGGATACCCCCGCCGGCAAGATGGTGTCCTTCGGCGACTTCCGCCTGGACAACGACCCCGAAGGCAACCCGCGCGAGCTGGACGCCTTCGAGAGGATCGGCAAGATGGGCATTAACAGCGTGTTCATGGATTCCACGAACGCCGATTTCAGCGGGTTCTCCATGTCCGAACGCGTCGTGGAGCAAAACCTGGAACAGCTCATCAAGGACGCCCCCGGCCGCATCATCATCGCCACCTTTTCCTCCCTTGTGGACCGGCTGATCGAGATCATCAGCATATCCGAGCGCCTGGGCAAGAAGGTCGCCGTGAACGGCCGCTCCATGGTTTCCAACCTGGAGATCGCGAAGAACCTCGGCTTCCTGAAGGCCCGCACGGAAACGATGATCACTATCGAGGAAGTGCACAAGCACCGCGACGACCGGGTGGTGATCCTCACGACCGGCGCGCAGGGCGAGAAGAACGCGGCCCTGACCCGCATCGCCCGCGGCGAGCACCGCACGATATCGTTCAAGACCACCGATACCGTGGTGTTCTCGTCGTCCGTAGTGCCCGGCAACGAGCGCAGCGTGCAGATGCTGCAGGACATGATCTCGAGACAAGTGGAAGAAGTGCACAATTCCAGCCTGCTCGACATCCACTCTTCGGGCCACGCCTACGCCGACGACTTGAAGATCGTGCTGGAGCTCGTGAAGCCGCAGTACATCGTGCCGATCCACGGCTACTATTACAAACGCCGCGCGTACAAGAAGATCGCCAAAGCGGTCGGCATGGACCAGAAGCAGGTCATGATGATGGACAACGGCCAGGTGGCCACGATCGGCAAGGATAGCTTCATCATCACCGGCCACCAGGTGCCCGCATCCTACGTCATGGTGGACGGCCTCGGGGTAGGCGACGTGGAGGAAGTCGTCCTGCGGGACCGCCTGAACCTGGCCGAGGAAGGCATGGTAGTCATCATCGCTACCGTGAACGGCCATGGCCAGCTCATCAAGAGCCCGGACATCATCTCCCGCGGGTTCATCTACATCAAAGACAACGGCGGAGTGCTCGAGGATGTGCGCAAGCGCATCAAGGGCCTCTTTGACCGCGTGCCCAAGGACAAAGAGATAGACCCCGATTACTTCAAGGTACTGATCCGCGACCAGATCGCGCAGTTCCTGTACAACCGGACGAAGCGAAGACCGATGATCCTGCCTGTCATCATTAGGGTGTAGGACTAGCATAGGGTATAGGGTATTAGGGTGTAGGGTTTCGGGTATTGGGTTTGACAATCCACAGCCCTCTGGCTGTGCGAATGGAATGGCAAAGCTTAGGATGCGTAAGTGCTGACTTCCTATCGCGAACTACTCGTCTGGCAAAGAGGCATCGAGCTTGTTTCTCGGGTGTACGAGTTAACCCAACAGTTCCCGAAGACAGAACTCTATGGCCTAACAAGTCAAATGCGCCGGGCTGCAATATCCATACCGGCGAACATCGCTGAGGGTTACTCGCGCAGGTATCGTGCGGAGTATTTACAGTTCCTTCGGATCGCTTTCGGCTCCGGGGCCGAGCTTGAGACCCATCTTGCAATAGCAGAGAAACTTGGCTTTACTTCCATAGAGACATCCGGGCCGGTTTTGAAATTGTTAACCGATGTCCTAAAATTACTGAACCGCCTCATGCAGTCTCTGGCCAGCCCTAAACCCAATACCCGAAACCCCACACCCTGATTCATGCCCAAACCCGCCACCCTCTCCGGTATCCAGCCCACGGGCAAGCTGCACATCGGCAACTATCTCGGCGCGCTCAAGAACTTCGTCGAGCTCCAGGATTCCGGGAAGCACCGCTGCTTCTTCGCGGTCGTGGACCTGCACTCGCTCACCGAGGACTTCACCGCCGGAGAGAAACGGCAACAGATCCTGGAATTGACCGCGGACTTCCTGGCCGCGGGACTCGACCCGGAACGGTCGGTTATCTTCCAGCAGTCCCAGGTGCCCGCGCACGCGGAGTTGACCTGGATATTCCTCACCGGCACGCCCATGGGCGAGCTGGAACGCATGACCCAGTACAAGGACAAAGCCTCCCGGCAACAGAATAACCTCAACGCCGGGCTGCTCACCTACCCCGTCCTCCAAGCCGCGGACATCTTGCTCTATTCTCCGCCGGTCGTCCCCGTCGGCGAAGATCAGGCCCAGCACATCGAGCTGGCCCGCACCATCGCCCGCAAGTTCAACAAGAACTTTGGCCCCACATTCGTCGAGCCGAAGATCCTGCTCACCCAGGCGCCACGGATCATGAGCCTGAAGGACTCCTCGAAGAAGATGTCCAAGTCCCAGCCGGAAGGATGTCTCTTCCTGGATGACGAGCCAAAGGTGGTCATGGACAAACTGAAGCGGGCGGTCACCGATTCCGGGACGACGGTCTTCTACGATCCGGAGAACAAGCCTGCGATCTCCAATCTCCTGCGCATCTGGGCGGGCCTCACGGGTGAAAGCCTGGACAATGCAGAGGAGCGCTTTGCCGGCAAGACCTATGCCCAATTCAAAGGCGAGCTTGGGGAGACCGTGGCCGGCCATTTCGCCGCTTACCGGACGAAGAAGACCGCGCTCATGAAAAAACCCGGCACCTTGAAGAGGGTATTGAAGGAAGGTTCCGAGAAGGCAGCCACGGTGGCTCAGAAGAAACTCTTAGAGGTAAAGAAAAAAATGGGCATACTCATATAAGATCATGGAAACTACTGTGCAGAACGAAGTCATTTCCCCGAAATCACGCCTCGCCACGGCATTATTCGCGGGTTTCCTTGGCCACTTTGGCATCCATCGTTTCTACGTCGGTAAGACCGGCACGGCCATCCTCATGCTCCTCACTTTCGGAGGATTGGGCATCTGGTACGTCATAGACCTCATCCTGATCATCCTCGGCGAGTTCCGAGACAAGGAAGGACGCCTGATCAAGGATTGGCAGACGGACATGCTGAAGTAGTTCGTTCTCTCATCCAATCCACAACCTGTCATAACAGGTCTGCACGAGGCTTTATTTTGGATTTACCTCCAAGCGCCATAGTATTGTCATCCCGAGCAGCGGCGAGGGACCTCTATGCCATATTATTGCTATATCATGACCAACAAGCTGCGGACCGTGCTGTATGCGGGAGTGACCGGTGATATGCAAACACGGCTAGCTGAGCATGTTTCGAAGTTCAATAAGGACAGCTTCACCGCCAATTACAACGTGAACCGCCTGGTGTGGTCTGAAAGCTTTCAGAGGGTAGAAGATGCCATTGCGATGGAGAAGCGGATCAAAGGGTGGAGTCGGGCAAAGAAGCTGGAGCTTACACAAAGCAGGAACCCACGGTTCCAAGTCCTGAACTAGCTCTGGGGTCCCTCGCCTTCGCTCGGGATGACAGAGCGGACGAGTGACAATTACTAAACCTTCACGAGCGCGATCTTCGCGCGGCCCTCGAAATCCCCCGCCTGCACCAAGGCTTCGGCGGGCGCGGTCGCCTTCTCGATCTTGGAGATATAGGTTTTCTTCGCGTCGAACAAATTGAACGCCTGTTCTATCTCCGCATCGGCGGTCTCATAGCGCAACGCCGCCATCTCGCCCACTTTGAAACCCTGCGCCTTGCGCATTCCCTGTACGAAACGCTCCAAGCCGCGGGTCAAGCCTTCGAGCTTCAGTTCGGGGGTCAGTTCCGTATCGAGCTTGGCGATGGGAACATCGCCCGTCATTTTAAAGATGCCTGCCTTTTTGACATTGAGCTCGTCGCACAGGATACGGGTCAGTTCGGGGTCCAGCTTCGCATCTTCCGTCCCCATCTCGATGGTGACGCCGGCGAGGGGCTGACGAACTGGCAGGTTCAAAGCCTTGCGCGCCGCCAAACCCAAGCTGGCTGCCTCGCGCACGGTACGCATCTGCTTCAAAAGCTCCTGTTCTTTCTCCGTGAGAGCCTGCTTCTCCGGCCAGCTTTGCAGATGCACGCTCTCGACCTTCTTTGTTCCGCCTTCCAGATTCCAGATTCCAGATTCCAGATTCTGGTATATCGCCTCCGCAAGGTGCGGCATAACCGGAGCGATGACCTTGGAAACGGTGATTAAAGTTTCGCGGAACGCGGGATAGAACCCGGCATCTTCCCGGCCGCGCGAGCGGCGCAAGTACCAGGTGGAAAGGTCGTCAATGAAATTCTCCATGGAGCGCGTCGCATGCACGGTGTCATAGCTGTCCAGGTGATCGGTCACCTCGTTGACCAATTCCTTGGTGCGCGCGGTGATCCAGCGATCCAAAGCAAAGCCATGCTTTGGATCGCTGTCCCGCGTAGCTTTAGCGAAGTGGGACTCGTCACTTTTCTCTTGCGGCGCACCCGCCTTCGCTAAAGCTTCGGCGGGCAAGTAAGTAACATAGTACTGGTACACGTTCCAGAGGATCATGACCACCTTGCGATAGACGTTCCCGAGGTCTTTCTCGCTGAAGTTCACATTGTCGCCCTGCATCACGACCGAGTTCATGAGATAGAAGCGCAGGCTGTCCACGCCATACTTGCCGATGGTAAGCCACGGGTCCGGAAAGTTGTTCTTGGACTTGGACATCTTGCTGCCGTCCTCGGCAAGGATGTTGCCCGTCGTGACCACGTTCTCGAAGGGAGCGCGGTCGAAGATCACTTGCGAGATCACATGCATCACATAGAACCAGGCGCGGGTCTGGGCGATATACTCGGCCACGAATTGTGCTGGGAAGCGGCTCTCAAATAATTCCTTGTTTTGGAAGGGATAGTGATACTCGGCGAAGGGCATGGAACCAGCCTCCACCCATGAGTCGAAGATCTCCGGCGTGCGCCGCATCTTGCCGCCGCACTCGCAGGCGAGAATCACCTCGTCTATGTAGGGGCGGTGGAGATCGGTCAAGCCCGTCACCACCTCGCGCGGCGTCGCGTAGTCCGGCTCTACCAGGATGTCCTCTCCGAGCGCTTCCATGACGAGCCAGAGCGGATCGCCGTGACTCACGATGACGATGCTCTTGCCGGGGTGTTTGGCGGTCAGCTCGTTCACGATTTCCACCATGCGACTGCGGATGCCGGTCCAGGTCTCGCCCCCCTCCGGAGCTATCTTCCACCATCCCGCCGCAGGACGAGACTTGTCAAAATCCTTCTCTGATTTCCCGTTCCAGATCCCCACATTGAACTCCCGGAGGCGGGGGTCGGTCACGACCGGCACGCCGGTTGCCTCGGCCACGATCTCCGCGGTTTCCCTGGTGCGGAGGAGATCGGAGGAGAAAATCAGGTCCACGCCCTTCGCTTTCAGGGCTTCCGCCGCGGCGCGCGCCCCTTCTTTGCCCTTCTCCGTGAGGTGGTACACGCCCGGCTCCGGGTAAGCGCTGATAATATCCTCCACGTTCTGTTCTGCCTCGCCGTGCCGCATGAAATGGAACGTCGTGGGCGCGAGGCCGAGATCGGCGACGCTGCCTGCCACTTTCTGCCTGCCGCAATCCCCGCATTTCCACACGGGGATGGGATTCCCCCAGTAGCGATTGCGGGAGATGTTCCAGTCCGGCGCGGCCTCCACCGACTTCTCGTAACGGCCGTGCTTCAGATGGCCGGGAAACCAGTTGATCTGCCCGGCATTAGTGCGCAGGAGATCGGGCTTTATCTTCTGCACATTGATGAACCAGGCCGGGATCGCATTGTAGTAGAGGGCGGTACCGCAGCGCCAGCAGTGCGGATAAGAGTGGGTATGCATGGTCCGCTTGAGGAGCAGGCCGCGCTGTTCCAGGTCCTCCTTGATAGCCTTCTCGGAATGTTTGAAATACTGCCCGCGGATGAGTTCCGGCGCTTCCATGTTGAATTTCCCTTTCTCGTCGAGAAGCGGCACGATCGGCAATCCCTCCCGCAGGCCCAGCTGGTAATCGTCCTCGCCGTATACGACTGCGGTGTGCACAATGCCGGTGCCCTCCTCAGTGGTCACGAAATCGGCCGTATAGACCTTGAACGCCCTCTCACTCCTCAGTGCCGGGATATCGAAGAGAGGCTCGTAGGCCAGACCGGCCAGGTCCTTGCCCTTGGACTCCGAAAGTATCTCGTATCCTTCCGGCGCGACCTTCGCCACCAGCTCCTTCGCGAGGACGTATGTTTCTCCGCCGATCTTTGCCTTCACGTAATCGATCTCGGCGCCCACCGCGAGGGCGACGTTCCCCGGCAGCGTCCAGGGCGTGGTGGTCCACGCCAGGAGATACACATTGCTGTCATCCTGAGCCCCATACTTCATACGGGGCGAAGGACCTTCTCCCTTTGAAACAGAAGGTTCTTCGCCGGCGCTCAGAATGACAGAGGGAGGGGTGCTTATTCTGAATTTTACATACACCGACTCCTCGCTCACGTCCTTGTAGCTGTTGTCCATCGCCACCTCGAAGTTCGAGACTGGCGTCTCGCACCGGGGGCAATAGAGCAAGACCTTGCGGCCCTCGTATACGAGGCCTTTGTCGTATACCTGTTTGAACGCCCACCAGACCGACTCCATGAAGGTGCGGTCCATGGTCTTGTAGGAATTCTCGAACTCGGTCCAGCGCCCCATGCGGCGAACCATCTTGGCCCATTCGTCCACGAACTGGAGCACCATGGAGCGGCAGGTCTCGTTGAACCGCTGGATGCCGATCTCTTCGATCTGCTTTTTGCCGGAGATGCCGAGTTTGCGCTCCACGATCTCCTCGATCGGCAATCCGTGGCAATCCCAGCCCCAGCGGCGGCGGACGAACCGCCCGTGCATCGTCTGATAGCGCGGTATGAGATCTTTAATAGTGGAAGCGAGAATGTGTCCGTAATGCGGAATGCCCGTCGCGAACGGCGGTCCGTCGTAGAACGTGAAGGGCTTGCCATCCTTGGTACGCTCCAGGGATTTTGCGAACGTGGTGTCCTTTTCCCAGAATTCGATAACCCTCTCCTCAAGCTCGGGGATGGACAGCGTGTCGTCAAAGGGCTTTCCTGCGGCCGGCTTTTCGAATCCCTCGAGCATGTCCCTCAAAGTACCAGAAAGCCAAGGAAAATCAAAGGCGCCCATGACGACCCCGTCGTGTAGGCAGGCTCGTTTTTTCTGTGCCGCGCCGCAGATGCGGGTTTTGACAGAGGCTTCCTTATCCGATATAAGGACCTTGGAGGCTTCACATGAACAATCAGGATGTCCGAGTGCTTCAAGCGGAGCACTCTCACCATTACGCAATTGTGAGCGAGCCGAGCAACGGCGTTGCCATTCTCCTCATCGCTGATCGACAGAGAAACGCGCTGGTTGCGCTCTTGCTCAAAGGGCCGCTCCAGGGTGACAACAATCTCACGCTCTCCTTTGTCGACACGAGAAACCGGGGCGAGCTCGAACCGGGATTTCCCCTGACCGGCTGGCGGCAGAGCAACACGATCTTCCGGAGCGCCCTGGCCCGCTGGCTCATGAACGTGAGCGAGTTCCCGCACGTGTGCCGTAACGAGGACCTGATCAGATCCTTCCACGAACACATCGAGGCATCGACGCGCTAATGATCCCTCGCGAGCGCGTCGTCCTTCCGAAGCCCGCATGCCGGCCCGCGAGAAATGCGCCGCTCTCTCCGAGAGCGGCGCTGCTATATCGCCTCGAGCGTCTCGATGCCGAGGAACTCCAGGCCGCGGGAGAGGATGTGCGCGGCGGTCTCCGCGAGCATAAGACGCGCGGTGCGGCGCGCGGCATGGGTGTCGGCCAGAATCGCCTCGTCCTCGTAAAAACGGTTGGCGAGCGTCGAGAGTTCGTAGAGGTAGTTGGTTAGGTTGTTGGTTATGAGCCCTTCCGTGCTCCGGCGCACCTCGACCGGGAAATGGAACATCTTGCGCATGAGACGGAGCTCATGCTCCGTCGTGAGATGCGAGGCGTCTCCTTTGGCCGGCCCCCCGCCTTTCTCCAGCAGACGGTGCAGGCGCGCGTAGGTATAGAGCAGGTAGGGGCCGCTATCCCCCTTGAGGTCCAGTATCTTGTCCCAATCGAAGCGGATGTCCGAGGTGCGCGCCTCCCGCAGCATGAAATACTTGAGCGAGCCGAGCCCCACTTTCTCCGCGGTGCGCATGACCTGCCCCGGCGCCATGCCGGGGTTCTTTTGAACGACGATCCTGCGGACCCGTTCCACCGCTTCGTTGGCCAGGTCCTCGATGGAAACGCTCGTGCCCTCGCGGGTGGACATCTTGGCGCCGTTCGCCCCGAGGAGCAGCCCGTACTTCACGTGCCGCAGCTCCACGTCATGATCCAGCCCCAGCCTGCCGGCGATGGCGAAGAGCTGCTGGAACTGCAAGGTCTGCTCGTTCCCGATCACGTAGAGCAGGCGCTTCGGCCCGTAGTTCAGGACCCGGTAGGCGAGGGCTACGATGTCGCGCGTAAGGTAGAGGCTCGCGCCGTCGGTTTTGCGGATGAGGGCGGGCGGCAGGCCCACGTCGTCCAGCTTCACGATCACCGCGCCCTCGCTGAACTCCGCGATGCCGCGCTCCAGGAGATCCTTGATCAGGGGCTCGAGCTCCCTTTCAAAGAAGGACTCCCCGATATACTCGTCGAAGCGGATGGTGAAGCGCCGGTAGATCGCCTCGATCTCGAGGAGCGTCGCCGTGCGGAACTTGTTCCAAAGCTCGCGGTTCTCGCTGTCCCCCGTCTCGAGCTTCCTGAACTCCTCGCGGGCATTGTCGAGCAGTGCCGGGTCGTTCTTGGCCGCCTCGTTGAAGCGCACGTACATCCGTTCCAGCGCGCGCACGGGATGGTCGTTCAGCTCCACGGCATCGCCCCACATCTTGTAGGCGGCGATGATCTTGCCGAACTGCGTGCCCCAGTCCCCGACGTAGTTCCAGCGGATCACCTGGTATCCGTTCACCTGGTGGAGCCGCGCCAGAGCTTCTCCCAGGGAGTTGTTGCGCAGATGGCCGGCGTGCATCTCTTTGGCCATGTTGGGGCTCGAGAACTCCACGATGACCTTCAACCCCTCTCCCGTCTTGTTCTGCCCGTAGGCCTTGTTCTCGGCGATGCGCGCGAACTCCGCCTGGACCGCGGCCGGAGAAAGCCACATGTTGATGAAGCCGGGTCCCGCGACCTCTAGCCGCTCGAAGAACCCTTCCGGAGCTTCCCGCTCGATCGCCCGCAGGATGTCCTCCGCCGTGACCCGCGGATTGGTGTGCCGTTCCTTGGCGAGCTGGAGCGCGATCGGCGTCGTATAGTGGCCGAACTCTTCCCTTGCCTCTGCGGCAACCTCTCCGCGAGGCTCGCCCACCGCCTTATGCAAAAGTTTTTCCAAAATGTCCTTCATTGTCGTAATAATCATAACTGCCTGTGTAATATAGCCGCAACTCTGTCATCCCCGTCCCCGCGAAGGCGGAGACGGGGATCAGGCAAGGCGAAAGAAGTTGATTCCCGCCGGAGTCTATTCAGTACTTGATACGGGATGGGAATGACAGAGCTTGGTGTTTCCATTTACAATACATCTGATATGTCGCCCAAGCTAATTTCAGAGAACCGCCGGGCCCGCTTCGATTACGAGATCCTGGACACCGTCGAGGCCGGCATCGAGCTTAAAGGATACGAGGTCAAGGCCGCGAAGAGCGGCCGCTTGGAACTCGCCGGAAGTTACGCGGTGGTCCGGCACGGCGAAGCGGAGCTTCTGAACGCGCAGATACCTCCTTACCAGCCCAAGAACACTCCTCCCGAGTACGACCCCGCCCGCACCCGGCGCCTGCTCCTTCATAAGGAGGAGATCGCCACCCTTATCGGGAAGCTCAAAGAGAAAGGAACCATCCTCGCGCCCCTCGAGGCCCATCTGAAGAACGGGAAGATCAAGCTCACCCTCGGCTTCGGCCGCTCGAAAAAACGGGCGGACAAGCGCGAGGCCATCAAGAAACGCGACATCGAGCGCGAGATCGGCCGCAGGCTATAAGGATCGCTCCTGCGGCCGCGGGACCATCCGCGCGAAGAGCGAGGCGAGCAGCACGAGCATGAGCATGCTTACCGCGGCGATGGCGAAGCTTATCTTGAACACCTCGAGCAGAACAAACAGGACGAGGTAAAGGAGAAATGGGGTGAACATGGACGCCGCGTTCCTATAAGTCATAGCCGAGAGCGGCTCGGTCTCCTTGCCGCGCGCGAGTATGCCCCCTTCGAGGGGGATGGATATAAATAGAGCGAAGAAACCGACCAGGACCAGGCTGACGTAATAGAAAGAGGAGACGAAGGACGCTCCCTCGAAGACGGGTGTGGAGAGGGAGATACGGCCAAGCCAGATAAGCATGATGGCGAAGCTGCCGATGGCGATAAGCCCTACGGCGTGATACTTGGATATCCTGCCGGCGATGTAAGAGAAGATCAGGCTGGCCGCGGCGGCAATGGATGCGAGCAGAGCGACGGAGCCTATCGTTCCGAACGTCAGGAATATAAAAATGGGCCAGAGGTCGTCCTCCGCCGTCCCGTGGAAGGCGTAAAGCAGCATGGTCGAGAGATTGAATCTGTCCCGCGGGTGCTTCAGGAACTCGAGGAGCGGACGCGGAGAGGTGCGCGGCTTGTCCACGAGCCGGCGCATGAAAAGGAGCGGCACCATGGACATGCCGAGGAGGGCAATGCTTCCCGCAATGAGGACATACTCCGTGCCCAAGATAAGCAGGACGCCGCCCACCATCGGCCCCGCCATGCTGCCCAGCTTGCGGACGATCTGCATGATACCGGCATCCGTGGAGGAATCCGCCTTGGTGTCCTCTGACACTGCGAAGATATACATATGGCCCACCCAGAAGAAAGTGTCGTAGATGGCGAGGAAGAGCGCCATGACAAGAAGAGTGCCCCAGCCCGAAGGCGGCATGAGGGAAAAAGCCAGAAGGAAAGCTATATAGGACCCTATGCCCGCGATGGTCACTTCCACCGCCCCGAAGCGGCGGATCAGGCGGTCCGCCACCCAGTTAAGAGGCACATCCACGCCAAAGAATATTATGAAGTACACGATCACCGCCTGCAGGGTATAGCCGTGCTGGAGGAGCAAGACCGGTATGAATATGGAAACGAGGGACCGGCCGAGCATGTGGAACCAGACCGAAAGTTCGAAGAGCCGGAAGTTCGTGAGCCAATGCCCCTGCCGCCTATGGTGGAACGTGTGATAAAAGCGGATCAGCTTCATCGCGTATATGGATTCATAGTAACAAATGCTCGGGCCCCGCACGGATGCGCGCGACTCGAGTCACGCCCGTACGGGGCCCTGAATGATGATCAGCTGGAGGAAGAACTATCGTCTTCATCGAGGCCGGTGATCCCGGCGATGATGGCGAGGCCGTTGCCGCGCCCTCCGATGTCGCAGATCCCCTTGGCTCCGCCCTCGATGAAAGCCAGCGCCGCCGGGATCGCGTCCTCATTGACGCCTTCTCCCGACTCCGCCTCGGCCTGGGTAATGAGCTCCACGTCCAGTCCCGCCGCGGGGGCCAGATCGTCCAGCCTGTTCGCGATGGCGAGAGTGGCGACGAAAAAGTGCGCGTGCCCGCCGTCCAGAACCTTGATGAATACTGCTTGATCCATGTCCATCACGCTCCTTCCTTCGCCCAGCGTCCCGGCCGTGGCAGACATGGCGCTCGCATGTAATCCCGGCGGGAAAGCTCAATCCTAACGCCCCCGGCGCTGTCCCCACCGAGAACCTCAACCGTGGGCGCGGCGCGGCTTTCGTTCAGGACCACCGTGACGGCGCGCATCGGCCTTGTCTCGCGGGTGTTCAGGAGATACACCAGGGTATCCTCCGGCACCTTGGGCGGGTCGGCGTTCCAGCGGCGGAAATACTCCCCGCATTGAACGTCGCCGGGCCCCACTACCGCGTCCGGCGGGATGATCCGCACCGTCCGCGGGCTGGCGGTAAACGTCGCGGCCTCCGCGACGCGTCCCGGCTTTACTGGCGCCTCCTTTTCGCGCAGCGCCCCGCTGATCGCGAGGACGATGACTACGAGCGTCGCGAGCTGCAGCCAGGGAGAGCTGCGGCGAGGGGCGGTTGTTTTGACTTGGGGTATGTTCCTTCTCATGGATCCTCCTCCTAACTTGGGAACCTAAACGCCCCGCTTCGCTTAGGTTCCCAAGTTAGCTCCTTTCAAAGAACGTAGCTCCTTTTTGCACTAAATTTATTTTCTTGTCAATGAGACCGTTCATCTGCCTTGTAGTCCTGGATCCCGGAAGCCGCTGGAACCTCCGGGGAAAAATGGTTTAGCGATCAATTCTTCCAAACGGCGTTGCGTTCAGTGAAGTAAATTTCGGGTGAAGAACGCCGCGCGAAGCTCAGCAGTTTTTCTCGCGCGCCTTGATGAGCTACATCATAAAATCTGACTCAGCATTTTATAAAATTTCCTTACTCTCGGCAGACGAGGTCACTCGAACATTTGTAGGTCGAGAACAAAAAACAAACCAAAATAACCAATGAAGAAAATTCTTCAGAAGATAGGGGCCGGCGCGGCCATCGTACCGTTGCTCGCCTTGGCTATAGTGAGCATCGCTCCGGCGCGCGCGGCGGAAGGCGACGTCTGCTCCACGATAACGCTCGTGAGCGGGGCGAGCACGCAGACTGCGGGATGGACCGAGATCAACACGGGCGCCCCTCCCGTCGCTCCGCTGAATCCCTCGCTCTACAGCGGCGCGTCTTTCAGCGCGGCAGTTGCGACTGAAACCGTCATTCCTCCTTGGGTGGATCCGTCCGTAGAGGCCAACCTGTCCGGGGCGACCTGGATGTCGAGCGGAGCCAGCTGGCCCGGAGGCAGCGGCAATACGGAGGGTTCCCCCACGAACGACCAATGGCGGCTCTTCCAGCATGGTTTCGACCTGCCGGCGGGCGCAACGGTGAGTTCGGCCCAGCTTTGGTTCAGCGCTGACAACGCTGCAAGCGTCTATCTGAACGGCGGTCCGGATCCGATCGCAAGCACCCAGAGCGGAGCGGCTGAAGTTTACGGCACCTCCACCTCGGGTTTCGCGAACTTCAGCGTGGTATCGAACACTTCCTTCTCTCCTATGGCGGGAAGCAACGCGCTCTCCTTCGTGGTGCGGAACTGGGCGGACGCCAGCGCCACCACGAACCCCACTGGCCTGATCTACAAAGCGGTAGTGGATTACTGCGTCCCTGCGGTCGAGGATACGGTCGTCAAAGTGACGATCGTGAAGTACGTGAACGGCGAGATGGCAACCGCAGCTTCCGCAGCGAGCGCGAGCTTCGCCATGAGCGCGACCTGGGACGCCGAGAATATCGGCTCGGGCAGCGGAAGCTTCAGCTTGAGCCCGGCCGGGTACAACAGTCCCGATCCCTATCATGCCGTGACCGCGGATATGAGCGCGGGCGCGGACTACAGCACGAACGAGGTGATGGACTCGACGACCGACGCGACCTGCGAAGCAGGACGTCCGTTCGCGCTCCTCGGTTATACGAGCGGCAACACCCTGGCCGAAGCCGAAGCCGGCACGCCCAGCCTGACCGCGCCGAGCTTCACCGGCCTTGAGGATGACAAGTACGTCATCGTGTGGAACCGCGATTGCGCCACGCCATACACCATCAAGGTGCGCGTACTGAAGCATCTGAACGGCCTCGAAGCCACGGCCAGCTCTTCGAACAGCTACCTGTTCCCAATAAGCGCCACCTGGCAGGCCGCGAACCTGAACGGCGGCGCGGAAACGACCGGCAGCTTCTCGCTCGGTAACAACTTCGGCGGCGCGAGCGCCCTTTACGGAGCGGATAGCGCGGCCATGGAGGCCGGTGCGTCCTACAGCCTCTCCGAGGTTACGACCGGCACTTCCACCCAGGTAGTGGCGACCTCGACCGACTGCGCCCCGGGCAAATACTTGCTTCAGGGCTACCGGACGAGCTCGCTCAGCTTCGCGGACGCCGCGGCGGCTTCCCTGCAGCAGACAGCTCCTGCCTTCACGAATCTTCAGAGCGACCGCTGGGTGATCGTAGATAACGCGTCCTGCCCCGCGGAACCTGGTCAGGGTAGCTTGGAGGTAACTGGGGTGGATGTCCTTGACGGCAACGGCATCGCGAACGGCACGTACGAGGATGGCTGGAAGTACGTCTTCCACATCACCATTCCCGATGACGAACAGAATGTCGCCATGAAGTTCAGTGACTGGAGCAACAATTCGACATCCAGTCCGGGCAGCATCGCTGTCGCGAACAACATGCGCATCTCCTCCGCGCAGGCCGATAACAGCGGGGCGACGGTGACGCTCAGCGCGGCAGATACCTACTCAAGCCCCGATCTGCACATCACGGGTGACATGTCCACCTCCACTCCCGGACGCCAGGTCGACGTCACGGTAGAGGTGAAGATTCCCTCAGGCACCGCGAACGGCTCGTACACCACCTCGTACGGCCTGCGCAGCTTGCCCTAACCGGTCTAAACTCCTATGACCAAAAAACATATTCCCGCCCAGATCGTAGCGCTCATCGCCCTGGCCTTTCTGGCCCCCGGCTTCGCAGCCTACGCTTCTGAGGTCACCGGTACCTTGTCCTCCGACGGCACAGTCACGAGCGGCGCGAGCGGCACGGTCGGGGGAACGGTCGGTGGAGGCGGAGGCACGATCGGGGGTACCGTCGGAGGTGGAGGCGGTACCGTCGGTGGCACGGTCGGTGGCGGCAGTACTATTGGTGGCACCGTCGGTGGCGGCGGCGGAGGTGGAGGCGGCATCCTGACGCTCGGCGGGGGCGGCGCGATCACTCCCACGGGAGCGGTTCTCGGTGCCAGTACGCCCGGCGCGGTAACCGCCCCCGGCACGTCCGTGTCCGGCCAAATAAACACCACTCCGCTCTTCGAGATCATGCCTACTGCCGATACGGCCCCCGGCATGCCCCTGAGCGGCGAGCCGCACGATCCGGCCACGGACCTCTGGCTACTCGCCTTCGCGGCAATGGCCAGCTTCGTGACCGCAGTCCTCTTCTACCTCTTCGAGGAGAAAAGGCGCAGGGCCGGTTAGCCGGTACGGCTTTTCCAGAAACACGCCCCATGAGGGGCGTGTTTCGTCATGCAAAAAAAACGACGCCCACGGAGACCGTGGGTCGCCGTGGGCGAATTTGCTCGTGAAGCTGCGATTACGGGCCGAGCTCTCCCGTCATCGCTTCTTGTTCCCGCCGGTGAGCGAGAAAGAAGGTGGGCAGGGTGATCGCGTGCACCGTGAGATAGCCCAGAGACACGACGAACACTTTCCAGTCCTGGAACGCAAACCCGTAGAGCATCCAGAAAATGGAGCTCGCCGCGTACACGGCCAGGAACTGCCACGCCACCTCGCCCGTGCCGTTCTTCCGGATCTCAAAGACCTGGGTGGCGGAGGCGAAAATGCCGCCGGCGGAGAACACGAAATAGCACCAGGCCTTGTCCTCCGATAAAATGTTCAGCACGATGGCCAACGTCAGGGCGGCAAGCACCCATCTCTCGAACCAGCCAAACTTCTTGAACTTAGCCAGGCCGATGATGAGCGGGATATGGAAGAAGGTCCGGATCGCTCCCTGGAAAAGGAGGGCGAAGCGATGACTCTCCGCGCCGTAGATGTAGGTCGAAACGAACATGAAGGCGAAGAAGAGGAACCAGCTCGTCGGCACCGATTTCCCCCGTTCCCGATGCCAGATCTTCGCGTTCTGGATGATGAGTCCACGGGAGCCCCACAGGCCGAAGAGGACGACGCCGGTGAACCCCAGCGTTTTCTGGTTCAGGCCCAAGTCCTCCATGTCCGTGAAATGCAGACCGAACGGCAGGATGAGAAGGATCGCGACCGCGATCCCTATTAAAAGAGGGCGCATCGCGGCTTTCCTTTCTCAAAGAACAAGATTCCCCGAAGGGTTCGTGGATTATGATACAAAAACCTAGTTCGTGCAACTTATCAAATGCTCAGGCCCCGTACGATACGCGCGACCTGAGTCACGCCCGCACGGGGCCTTGAATGATGCATAAGTGCAACTAATACGGAATTCCGATCTCGATGATCTGGAGCATGCCGACTGCAACCGCGGCCACCAGACTCGGGATCATGACCGCGTAGACGCGCGGATCCGCTTCGGCCTCTTCCCGGGTCATGATCCCGATGGCGAGACCGGCGCGCGGCGCGGCGTCTTCGAGCACGTGCGACATTTCCGGACTCGCGATCAGGAAATGCCAGTGGCCATCGTGCAGGACCCGCAGGAACACCGGTTCGATCCTGGCAGGCCCGAAGATGGCCTCCAGGAGCTCCAGGGTGGTAGCTCTCTCGTTGCTCATGGCCGTCCTCCTCTCTATTTTTTGCCGACACTCCACACCAGGCGGATCCAGAACTGGTCATCGCCAAACCGGTGCTTCTGGAACGCCGCCATGACGAAGAGATGATCGTCCGCCGCGACGCCGACGTGGGCGCCGAGGGAAACGGTATCCGGTCCCGGCAGGAACTCGTTGTCCGTCTCGAGACCGACGAGCACCTTCTGCGTGAGGTTGTAGTTCACCTCCAGGTAAGGCGCGATGTCCGGGCCGCCTTCGGGACGAACGACCTGCAGGATGGAGAAGGCGGACCATCTGCCGGACTTGAGATTGCCCCGGATGTCGACGAGTGGACGAACCGGACTGTCGGCTCCCGGATCCAGGAAGGTTCCCACCATCGGCTCGATCCACCATCCTTCGCCTTCAAAGCGCGGCCCGAAGACGACGAGCTGCTTCTCCCAGCGGTGGACCAGGTTGGGCATGATCACCCATACTGCGAAACCCGCCTGCCCTTCCCGGGGCTTCTGGGTCACATGCACGAGAACGGCAGCGCTGCCTGTGGTAGCCTGCGCGAAAGCGCCGGCCGGCACAAACATCGCCGTGACAAGGACCAACATCCATAGGTATCGCATCTAGCACGCTCCTTTTAGGTTTTCTAAGAGCGGCCCAGAGGCCGCCCGTGATTGGGGCCATCTGAGTGATTGTATTATACTGAATAAATTGCTCGTCGTCAATAACTGCGTGAGTCGGGAAGGTTTTTCTCCCGTTCCCGCTTGTCAACTCACGATGTCTTCCACGCGGGGGTTCTCCAGCGCGAGGTAATCTTCGGACCGCAGAGCCACGGAGAATCTCCTGTCCCCCGCGTTGAACACGATCTTCTCATTATCGAAAAGCGTTTTGTCCGCCAGGACGGGCAGGCTGAAAAGATGCCCGAACGGAGGCACTGCACCCGTCTCCACGCCGTTCGTGATCTCCACCAGTTCCTCCTTGGTGGCGAAACGGATATCTTTTGCGCTGAGGAGCGTCTTCAGTTTCTCGTTGTCGAATCTCTTGTCCGCCGGGAACACGACCATATGAAAATGCCTTCCTTCCGCGTCTTTCACCCGGAAGATTATTGCCTTCGCGCCCTGCTTCAAGGTATAGCCCGGGCGCACCTTGGCGGCCTCTTCGCTCGTCTTCACCGGCTCGTGCTGGAACGTCTCGAACCAGATCTTCTTGGGTTTCAGCATTCTTAATATCTGGGCGGTGACGGGATGCATATCTTCTATAGTACCTCATCCATCGCTGATGGCAGGCAGCATAAGAACGACTAGAGCCCCACGCGAGGTGGGACTCTAGTCGCCACGCATGGGGCCCGGGTGATGAGTGATTACGGAGCGGGACGGGCGCTGCCGACGTAGTAGCTGCGTACGAGACCCGATTGAACGCTCGAGATGCCGTTGTCGAGGGTGCCGAAGTTCGCAGCCGCCCGGACGTCCTCCTCGCTCACAAGCCGGTGATTAGTGAGCTTGAACGCTCCGAACCCTGTTCCCGACTGGGTGTCGGCGAGAACGGCTCCCAGTCCGGAACCGACCATGAAGATCCGATCCCCGGTTTCCCCCGAAAACTCGACAAAGACGACTTTAGCTTCCGATGACATTGACATAAAGAAGGCTCCTTCCCATTTGCTCCACACTGAGAATCAACGAGCGAACCTGCCGCTCTTTGGCGTATTCGCGACACAAGGTATCTAACCTTTTAACACTATGGATGCTTTGCCGTCAATCACCTAGATAAGATGCTTGTTGCGAAAGGCGAAGCCGGAGCTGGATTTTAAGTATCTTTCGAACATATAGGCCAATTCCCTGTTTTTGAAAGCGCCGTACCAGGCCAAGGCATAAGGTGCCTTGGATCTTGAGTGTTTTCCTTCGTGTGCATTGTGCTCTCTGAACCTATTGCGTAAATCTCCGGTTGTTCCTATGTAATACCTCTCATCCTTTAGGCTTTTCAAGACGTATACATAATGCATGCCTCAAGGTTACGAATGATCTCTAAACTACGCTTAAACCCCATGTCGTTCTAACGAACTCTGCGCGGGGTCCACCCCACTTCAGTAAACCTTCGCGGGGTCCACCACTCCGCTCCTTCGCGAGCTTCTTTTTCAAACTACACTATCCCGCCTTAAGGCGGGATAGTGTAGTGGTGCTGCGCACCGCGTAGCTCCGAAGGAGCGGAGTGGTGGAGATGGGCGGAATCGAACCGCCGTCTAACGATGCAATCGATGAGCCTTCTACGGGCGTAGTTTCCTTGCGGAAGCGAAATTGGTCCTAATTTAGCGCCTGAGCCAGGACCATCGCTCCGGCGCGAGCCTCCTTATATAAGACCGCTACCCGCCTAAGAGGCGAAAGCGGGGCGATCCTCAGACATTACGCGTAAGCGTAAGCGGCCGGAGCTGCAACTTTGGAGTTGGCAGTTAAGAGTTGTGCGGGTTTAACCCTCCTTCGCGTAAAGCTACGGAGGGCGCTGCGAGTCCGCGCTCGGCCCGCGAGCTCATGAAGCAAGCGTTATCGATGCCAGTGCATCCCCATATGCGGTTATCAACGGAAACACATTATACCTCGATCCGGAAAGAGAATCAACGTCTTTGTTTGACATTACCTCTCTTTACTTGCATCATAGGCAGAGCCAAAGGAGGGCGAAACTAAGTGGCAACATTGAGAAAAGAGAGGTGGCTGTTTAGCCTCGGTACCGGGGCCAACATCGTCGTGGCCTGCTTCCTACTCCTCGTAACGTGGTACGTGGGCAGCCAGTCCTACGCCGGAGTCCTCGGCATGGGATGGGCGGGCATATGCGCCGTCGGGTGCGTCTTCATCCTAGGCGTGATGACGAAAAGTGGCCTGGAGGTGTTCTTAGCTGTCATGCTGGGTGGGGCGTTCGGCCTGGCTCGCGTGCCGATCATCTGGTTCACCGCCCTCCACGACAGGTGGGAGCTCGCCTTCTGGGCCAGCGTTTCCGGCACCGCTTCCGCCACGACCATGTTCTTCTTTCTTTGCCTTGCGGTAAGCATTCCGATCCGCATCTGGAAGAGAACCGGAATACCGCCTTGGCTGCCATGGCCCTGGCTGAACCTGATCCACCCCGGCCGTGGCAAAAGGCTGAACGAGGAGCTCGCCGCTGCGCTGCGAGCCATCAAGGGCCTTATCGCCCCCGAGGCTCGGAACACCGAGGAGATTCTGGCGCGCCTGGAAGAGATGGAAGATCCCGACCGCATCCTCCTTCTCCAGATGATCGTGCGCAGCGTCATGTCCGGAACGAGCGATCTCAGGCTGGATGGCCAGAAGAGCGACCAGCTCTTCACCGGCATCCTGGTGATCGGCCGGTCTCAGGGATTTTGACGCGCATCCGCATTCTACCCCACCCTGGCCCTGCCACGCGGTGGGGTCAGTCATTTTTAAACATCGAAATTGTGAGAGCCCCGCCAGGTGCGGCCAAGCAGCGCTCCCAACAGGGCTCGATGAATGCTTTTATGTCGTCGATACGATCGCAACCGGGCCGGCATAGCGGCGTTCGGCGCCCTCTCCCGTAACACTGAGGCGGCCGCTTCTCATCAGCCTGGTCAGGGTGTTGCCAAGCAACACCGGGGAGATGAGCCTGCACGACTCCGCCGGAGTCCAGTCATTCCTCGCCCCCAGCGCTGCGCGGATTTCCACGAAAGTCGCTGATCCGAGCTGGAGGATGACTCTCATCACCACGTCAGCATGCGGGTAGTACATGGATACCTCCTCTCTGAAGTAACGCTACCTCCACCACGGGGCTTGGCGTCTCCGGCGCGGGGGCGGCGGTTGCTTCGGAACGACGACGGTGGCGAGCAGGTACTCGTTTCCGTCCTGAACGACAAGGCCATCGCTTAAGAGGCCGTTCAGGACCACTCTCATGGCGGGAACGGAGATGAAGCGGGCCTGGTCGGCCCTCTGCCCCCTCCGTTCGTTGATGCGATACAGGATATCTTCGAATGTCCCTGCGTAAAGGTCCCTGATGGCGCCAAGCACCATCGCGCGATCCGGTTCGTACATATGCCTCCCATGTAAAGGTGCGGCCTTGGCCGTACCTTTCGAAATCCTCAACGGCTTAGGTTTGCGCATTAAAGCATCTTGAGGCGGGGGCGTCAATTTCAGCTCGCTCTACATCGATCAGATTGATCTCCATGCCCGCTTGTCATCCTGGAAGCCCAGCCCCAGTTTTCCAAACTGGAGCTGGGCTATCCGGGATCCAGCACAAGGACTGTACTGGATTCCGGCTCCCTCCTTCGCCTAAGCTTCGAAGGGCACTGCAAGGCCGGGATAACAGATGCCGGACAGAGCCTATGCTTTCATTCTACCTTTCCGGCGTGCGCTATACTGAACCAATGCCCGCCTTCGGTCCGCCGTAGCGGACCTTCGGCGAGGCGAAGCCCGCGCCGAATCCGCGGAGGCGACCTTGCCACATGGAGATCCAACAGAGAGATTGTCAAAACTGTAAAGCGCAGTTCGAGGTCACAGAGGACGACCTGGACTTCTACGCGAAGCTCAAGGTCCCCTCCCCGACCTTTTGCCCGGAGTGCCGGATGCAGCGGCGCATCATGTGGCGCTGCGAGCGGAGCCTCTACAAGCGCGACTGCGACCTCTGCGGCCGCGGCATCATTTCGGTTTACTCGAAAGACAAGCCTTACAAGGTCTACTGCCGGGAGTGTTTCCACGGCGATAAATGGAATCCGCTCGACTACGGGCAGGACTATGACTTCTCCCGTCCCTTCTTCGAGCAGTTCCGGGAACTGCAGCGCAAGGTGCCGCGGCAGTTCGCCTTCGCCTTCCAGAACGTAAACAGCGACTACACAAACGGTTCCGCTTTCAACAAGAATTGCTACCTCATCTTCGTGAGCGACCACAACGAGGACTCCCAGTATTCCTATTCCATCTTTTATTGCCGCAATTCCGCCGACCTCCTAAACAGCACGGAGTGCGAACTCTGTTACGAGTGCATCACCTGCCGCAAGTGCTATCAGGTTTCTTACTCCGAGGATTGCTCCAATTCCCAGAACCTGGCCTTCTGCCGCAACTGCGTGAACTGCCAGAACTGCGTAGGCTCGGTGGACCTGAAGAACCAGCAATACTGCATCCTGAACGAGCAGTACACGAAAGAGGAATATGAGAAGAAGGTGGCGGAGATGCGCCTCGACACTCGCGAGGGCCTGGAAAAGATGCGCGTGGAGGCCCAGGCCTTCTGGCAGAAGTATCCAGTGAAGTACATCCACGGCCAGCAGAACGTGAACGTGGTGGGGGACTACATTTTCAACTCCAAGAGCTCCTACCGCTGCTTCGACTCGGATATGCTGGAGGACTGCAAGTACATGAATCACGGCAATAGCAGCAAGTTCGTGTACGACGCCTACGTCTGCGTGGACTCGAGCGAATACTCCCTCGAGATCATCGGCGCCTTGGGCGCGAAGAACTGCAACTTTTCCATGTGGCCTTTCAGCTCATTCGAATGCGATTATATAGATACCTGCGAGAACTCCGGCAATCTCTTCGGCTGTGTGAGCCTGCACAAGCAGCAATACTGCATCCTGAACAAGCAGTATGCAAAGGAGGACTACGAAGCGCTGCGGGCGAAGATCCTGAAACACATGGACGAGATGCCCTATGTAGACGGCAAAGGCAGGACCTACAAGTACGGCGAATTCATCCCGACGGACCTCTGTGAGTTCGGCTACAACGAAACCGTGGTCCAGGAATACTTCCCCCTCACCAAGGAAGAGGCCCTCGCGGCCGGATATAAATGGAAGGACCCCGAGGAGAAGTCTTATGCCGTCACCCTAAAGCCGGAGGATATCCCCGCCACGATTACGGAGGTGAAGGACGACGTGCTAAAAGAAACCATCGGCTGCGCTCATCAAGGAACCTGCAACCACGGCTGCACTACCGCTTTCCGCGTCACCCCTGCAGAGCTCCAGCTCTACCAGCGACTCGGCGCGCCGCTGCCGCTCCTCTGCTTCAATTGCCGCCACTTTGCCCGGCTCGCGAGGAAGAACCCTATTGAGCTTCACCATCGCGCCTGCCAGTGCGCAGGTTCGACCAGCTCACTGCAAGCAGGAACATCTGGAGGCGGCTCATACAATAACGTGGCCTCACATCCTCATGGCGATGGGAAATGTCCGAACGAGTTCGAGACGACCTACGCCCCGGACTCGCCTCGCTCAAGCTCCGGCGGAGCGGGCCGGAAGGAGATCGTATACTGCGAGGCCTGCTATCAACAAGAGGTAGTGTAGCGAGGCCGAAGTGCCGCAGTATCCACTGCGACCGAGGCCTGCTACCAAAGCGAAGGCGCATAGGGAGGCCGAAGTGCCGTCCCTATGGATGATCGGACGGCCGAAAGTTGTTATCAGACGGAGGTTGCATAAAGCGCGACCCCGGCGTCAGCCAGGGTCTTTGCTTCATTGTCGTACGTACGTGACCGGCACGTACGTCCGCACCACCCGAGTCCCGAAGAAATACGTGACCGCGACGGCGCACTTGAGGGGACCGCATGGGACGGCAAGCGCAGCGCGCGGACCAATCCCAAGAGCCGGCTCTCCCCTGCCGATGGTCGTCTCGGCCTCGATTCCGATCTTCAACCTGCCTGCCGGAAAGAGCGCGTATTGGGTAAGCGTCCACCTGCCGGTGCGGAAGTTGTAGGTCTCTTCGAGGTAGAGATCCACCTTGGGAACCGAGCGGAAGGCGCGCACATTGAGCGCCGGGCTCACCACGGTGTTCCCATCGATGAAACCTCCGGCCATGACCTCCAGCCACTTCTTGAGCCCCGCCTCCTTGTTCTCTTGTCTCCACATGGGACCGAAGACGGTGAGGATTCTCGGATACTCCGCCGTCCAGTCGGTGCCGACGCTCCAACCGGCCCACCGCCCATCCTGGTAATGGAACAGACTACGCGCCTGCAAGTCCGGCTCGGCAGCCGACGCCCGTGCCGCCAAGACAGCGATGATCAATGCCGTTACTTCAAATGCTCTCCGCATGCTTCCTCCTGTTTTCAATTCTTGACCTGGTTGTACTTATACAGCATAGTCTTGGAGTGGCCAACACCACCACAATGACCCATGTACCAACCCCTGCTTGAAGCCTTGGGACTCAGTCCTAACGAGGCGAAGATATACGAAGCCCTGGTCGAGCGCGGCGAGCTCGGCGTGAGCGACATATCGGTCGCGGCCAAGGTCCACCGGCGGAACGCCTACGACGCCATCGAGCGCCTCATCGACAAAGGCCTCTGCTTCGAGATCGTCGCCACGAACGAGAACCGCTACAACGCGGTTGATCCCGACAAGCTGACGGAGATGCTCGCGGAGAAAGAACGGAAATTACAGGAGGTGCTCCCTTCTCTCAAAAAGAAATTCGGGAAGCGTCTTGCCCCGGAAGAGGCCTATATTTACAGGGGCTACGAAGGGCAAAAGAACATCTGGCGGGAGATCATGAGGGTCGGTAAGGACGTTACCATTGTCGGCGCCAAGGCGCAGTGGTTTGATCCGAAGCTCGATCTTCCCCGGGCGGCCTTTTATAAGGAGGCTCGGAAGCAAGACATCACCTTCCATCTTCTTCTCGACCATGAGATCAAGACGGGCTGGCCCCAATTTCCACGAACCTATCCGGCCAAGGTGAAATACCGGTTCCTGCCGAAGGAATATTCCACGAATTCCATCATCGTCATCTTCGGCGAGTATGTGGTCATGTACACGGGCGTCGGCATCGGGCAGATGAGCGACCATACGGTCTTTTTCATCATCCGCAGCCGCGACCTGGCGGAGAGCTATCGTAAATGGTTCGATTACATGTGGGCCCAGTCCTCCAAGTAACATGGTCACCATCATCTTCGAAGCACACGGAACGACGACGGACAATGAGGCTAAGCTCGCGTCCGGCTGGAACGACGTGGGCCTCTCGCCTCTTGGCGAGGCACAAGCCCGGGAGCTCGGGGAACGGCGGAAGGGTGAGGAGATCGCGACCGTGTTCTGCTCTGACCTCATGCGCTCATACCGGACGGCGCAGCTCGCCTTCGGCAGGAAGCTCCCCATCGTGGAGGACCGCCGGCTCCGCGAGTGCGACTACGGCGACCTGAATGGCGAACCGAGCGAGTAAGGTGGATGCGGAAAAGGGCGCGCGCCTTCTCGTCCCCTTCCCGAACGGAGAAAGCTACGCGGGCACGACCAGGCGCATGCGCGAATTCCTGCTGGACC
>JANWIW010000009.1 GCA_025449695.1 Minisyncoccota bacterium
AAAAAGGCGTTCCCGATGCGAGCGCGGCGAGAAACGCGAGCCAGGCCGTGACCGAACTCCAGCCGTACATCACGAGCGCATCGTAACGGCCTTTCCATATCGCGGCCACGATGCCCGGATTGATCTCTCCCCAGAAGCGCGCCGATGTCGGCCGCGGGGACAGATTGCGGAGAAAGCGATGGCGGTACCCGTCGAGGAGAGGGATGTCCCACTGGATGGGGATGCCGAAATCGGGATCCAGGGTGGGGCGATGCACGCCGAAATCCCAGGCGAAAAATACCTGCAGATCCACATCCGGCTCCGCCGCCAGCACTTTGAAGAAAGGCCCCTGCTGCTCGATGGGATGCGAGGTAAGGACGGCGACACGCCGCTTGGGGGGTGGGATTTTATTTTCCATCGGAGCTGGATTGATCAGCCTTTTCTTCGCGTGCGGCCGCACGCGAAGAAAAGGCGCGGGCACCAGGAGAGATAAGTTGGAGCAAGTTCCGCGCATAGCTCTCCCACGTGTAGTCCCTGAGCGCTTCGCGCGCGGGAATCTCCGGCTCGGCCTTGGAGCGGAGCGCGGTGACAAGGGTCTTGTGCACATCCTCCGCCGCGGGGTAGGCGCGGAAGAGACGCGTGCCTTCAAGTCGGCCGAGGGGGCCCTCTGCCTCCAGCTCGCTCGAGGTCACTACTTTCCTCCCGAGCGCCAGCCCCTCGAGGACCGCCAGGTCGAAATCCGCCCAGTCCAGATGGATGAACACGTCTGCGGCGAGGAAGTGGTCATAGAGCTCGTCCTCCGCCACAAAACCGATCATCCTGACCCGCTCCGCGATGCCCAACTCCGCCGCAAGCTTTTCCAGGTTGTCCTTCGCCGGCCCCCGCCCGCCGATCACGAAATACGCGTCGGGAAACTCGGCGAGCAGTTCCTTGAACGCCCGCATGGCCAGGTCAATACGCTTGCGCGGATCGAGCCGGTTGATGTTCAGCACTATCGTCTTCCCTTCGAGCCCCAGCTTGCGCCTGATGTCGTGCTTCTTTACATGATCGAAAAGCTCGTTCGAGAGGCCCGCCTTGATGATCGTATAATCGCGGCCGTAGAGCACCTTGGATTCGGTGCCCATCTGGCGGGTGAGGCAGAGAAGGTGTTCGGCCCTGCCCACCGCCCGGTATTGCATCACGGCGCGCGCCTCGTTCACCAGGCGCCGCAACGCCCCCTGGGCCGGCGCTTTTTCCGGCACGAACGCTTTGTGTCCGGGAATGATGTTCCAAGCCTCGCGGAACGCCGGGAGGAACCGTCTCGTGTACTTCAGCCGCTCGTCTGGAAAGCGAAACATGGTGCTCGGCATGAAGAAAGAGTAGCGGTATTTGGTACCGAGCGTGGCGAAAAAAAGGACCTCCGCGTCCGCGGTGTTCTGGCCGCAGATGAACTGCGGATCGAACTTTCGGATGAGGCGGCGCAGCTTGAAGACTGCCCACAACGAGCGGAGCATCTTGCCAAGAAGCCCGCCGGGGTAGGGCCGGGTCGAGAAACGGGTGACGTCGAGGTGCGCGTACCTGCCGTCGAAGAACTCTTCGCCCGGCTTGCCGTTCAGGGTGACGCCGCGGGTATCCGCGCCCGCCTTGGCAAGGTGATCGATGACCTCCAGCATGAAACGCTCCGCGCCCCCCTCGACCGTCAGCACTTTCCTAAAAAGCAGGATGCGCATGTCCTGCACATCCTAACCGAAGCACGTTGAAAAATGAAGCTTGAAAAGCAGTGCGGGGCGACATGGATATGTCGCCCCGTCACCTACTCGCCCTAAGCCGCGAACGGCCAGGGGAAAATATACTCCTCATCGAGCTGGGCGGCATACGCTGCGAGGAAATCGCCCATCCCGGGAACTTCGCCGACCCTGTCGAGGAGGTGTCCGACAATGGTCGGGCGGTCGCCTCGTGCGCCGCGCTGGTCATCGAGAAGCAGGTTCATGTCGATGACCGGCAAGTCCGGATACCGCTGACCGGTCGCGATGACCACGCCGAGCATCGATTCCGTCATCTGCTGCGGATTGTCCGCCACCTGACGCGCGTAGGTCTGCAGAACATCGTCAAGCTGCGCCAGGCGCCGGCGGATCATGCGCTTGGCCTCCGGCGTCCGAACCCCGACCGGGCCTCCCTCGAAGCCCCACTCTAAGCAGTCCCCGAGGTCGGCCACGATTGAGCGTCGATTGTTGTAATTGCCGCGTGTGTCGCTGGTTCCGAGGGCGGGATCGATGGGCGGCAAATCGCTGCGGAACTGAGCCGAACGAATGACGACATCGAGGCGCGCATTCGCAACACGGTCCGCGTCCATGGTGCCGACTTTGGCAACACGGTCGCCGTCCGAGTTCTTGCGTGCGTGTCCGATGACCGCCTCGACGATCTCGTGTATGTCGCCTGGTTCGAACATGTCGGCCTGCTCCAGCCAGTCGGTCACCTGACGGGCCACGTCGTCCTCCGACACCAGGCCGGGGGCGCCTTTCACCCGCGCCAGCAAACGATCCGCGTTGTGGCAGAGGCCTGCGGCGCCGGACAGAATTCCGCCGAACTGGTAGCCGAGACATCCGACCGGATAGACATGCGTGCCGAAACCGTGTCCGTGCTGCATACCGTGGAGCTCGTGGGTCGCCCGCACCGCGTCGACGAGCCGGGGCATGATCCTATAGAGAGTGCCCAAGGTTTGTTCCTCCTCATCCTCGAGATTTTTGGTCCTGCCAATTTCTACCACTAAGATGCATTTCAGTCAAATAACTTCCCTCTCTTTGTTCCTGCGCTGTTCCGGATTAAAATAAGTCCCATGCCCGCGATACGCTCCTGCCGCCTCTGCCAGAGCCGGAAGCTCGTTCCCTATCTCGACCTCGGATTCCATCCCCCTTCCGACCGCTTCCTCACCAAAGAGGAACTGGAAGGCCCGGAGACCTACTATCCGCTCAAAGTTGTCCTCTGCCGCGAGTGCGGCATAAGCCAGTTGAGCTACACCGTGCCGCCGGAGATCCTCTACCAGCAAGACTATCCGTACGAATCGCCGACGGGCGGCAGCGGCGGGCGGCACTACGCGGAATTCGCGGCAGCGGCGGCAAAGCGCTCCCGCTTGTCCGGGAAGGACCTGGTGGTGGACATCGGCTCGAACGTAGGCACCCTGCTCCAGGGGTTCAAGAAGGCCGGCGCGCGCGTATTGGGCATCGATCCGGCGGAAAATATCGCGAAGATCGCCCGCAAGCGGGGCATCCCCACCTTCGCGGAGTTCTTTAGCCCGGAGGTGGCCCGCCGGGCGAGGAAGCGCTATGGCGCGGCCAAGATCATCGTGGGCACCAACGTCTTCGCGCACGTAGGCGACCACGCGGCTTTTTTGCGCGGCGTGGATGCGCTCCTCGCGCCGGGAGGAACCTTCATTTTCGAATCGCCGCACTTCCTTTACCTGGTCAATAATCTGGAATACGACACCGTCTATTCAGAGCATCTTCTCTACCTTTCCCTCCGCCCGGTCGTCCGGCTGGTGGAACGGTTCGGCTTCGAGGTGTTCCGGGTGGAGGAGTACGCCATCCACGGCGGCTCCTTCCGCGTGTTCATCGGCCGCAAGGGCGACCACATGATCGAGAAAAACGTGGCGGAACTTCTGAAGAAAGAGCGCCGGGCGGGTATTCATTCCCTGCCGCGGCTCGCCGAATTCGCGCAAAGGGTGGAAGAACACCGCCGTGAGCTCATTGCCCTCATTGACGGCCTGCGGGCGAAACGGAAACGCATCGCGATCGTGAGCACGCCCGCTAAGGGCATGACCCTCTTGAACTACTGCAAGCTGGGCACGGAGCGGATCGATTTCGCCACGGAGATATCCTCGCTCAAAGCCGGCCGCTTCACGCCTGGCGGGCACATTCCCGTCATCAGGGACCCGAAGGACCGGGAGCTGATCAAGGCCAAGATAGACTACGCGCTCCTGCTTGCCTGGAACTTTGCGGATGATATCATTCCGAAAATGGCCGGGTACCGGCGGAGGGGCGGCAAGTTCATCATCCCCATCCCCTGGCCGAAGATAGAATAACGGCGCAAGCGCGTCGTTCGGGGCTAAAAACTAACAACTAAAAACTATCCGGATGAACGTAGAACACAAACCCATCAATCATGAGGACGACCGCGGCATCATCCGCGATATCATCGCCGGGACCGCGGTGGATTCCGTTTCGCTCATCACCTGCGCGAAAGGCTCGGTGCGCGCGAACCATTACCACAAGGAGACCACCCAGTACACCTACATAATCAGCGGCCGGTTCACCTATGCCTGCCAAGTGGAGGGCGGTCCGGTGGAGACCCGCGAGGTGGCGGAGGGCGACATCACGAAGAGCCTGCCCGGCGAGCGTCACGCTTTCAAGGCCCTGGAGAATTCCGTGCTGCTCCAGCTCTCTCACGGCCCGCGCCAGGGCATGGATTACGAAAAGGACACGTACCGGCTGGACACGCCTATACTAACGTAGCGGTCATCCCGACCCCGAAAGGATAATTCCAAATGCACAAGCTTGTCATTCCCGCGAAGGCGGGAATCAACTCCTGCGTCGCTCTACTTGATTCCCGCCTTCGCGGGAATGACAAGCTTGAGGCGGCAAACACACAGAAGGTCCTTCGCCAGACCCAGTTTTCCAAACTGGGCCTGGGCTCGGGATGACAGAGCGCCTTAATGACGCATCTTACACCTTCGCGAGGACCTCTTTGAACGACGTCACCACGTGCACTTTCTCCTCGTCGCTCAGGATCGGCCCGCTCGGCAGATAGAAACCGTTCTCGCCGATGTTGTTTGCCACTGGACAGTCCTCATACTTCGCGAGCCCCTTGGTCACGACCTCCTTCTGCGCGTTATAGGGCATGAACGCCTCGCGCGATTCCACTCCCTTTTCCTTCAAAGCTGCGATGACCGCGTTCCGCTTGCCCTTCAGGGCGCCCCGGAGCACCAGGTGATAGACCCAGTAGACGTTCTTGGCGTAGGGCTTCTCGACTGGGAGCTGGAGTTCCGGGATATCCTTCAGCGCCTCGTGATAGAACGCGGCGAGCTCGCGCTTTTTGCCGATCAGGAAATCTATCTTCTCCAGCTGGCCGAGACCGATGGCCGCCTGGAGGTTGGTCATGCGGTAGTTGTAGCCGATATCCTGGTGGATGAACTTATCGGGGCTCTCGCCGAAAGCGAGCGATTTCAGCATCTTGCCGCGTTCGGCGTGTTTCTTGCTGTCAGTCACGATCATGCCGCCCTCGCCGGTCGTGATGATCTTGTTCGCATAGAAACTGAAGCAGCCGATGTCGCCGAAAGAACCCGCCTTCTTGCCCTTGTATTCCGCGCCATGCGCCTCCGCGGCATCCTCGATCACGAGCAGATTGTGCTTCTTCGCCACGGCCATGATCGGATCCATGTCCGCCGGGTGCCCGTAGATGTGGACCACCATGATGGCTCTGGTGCGCGGGGTTATCTTCTCCTCCAGGAGCGCGGGGTCCATGTTCCAGGTGTCCGGCTCGCTGTCTATGGGTACCGGTATCGCGCCCTGATAGAGGACGGCGAAGAAGGAGGCCATGTTGGTGAAGGTGGATACCAGGACCTCGTCCCCGGGCTTCAAGCGCAAGGTCGCGGTCGCGAGATGGAGGGCGGTCGTGCCGGAGTTCACCGCCACGCCATGAGCCGAGCCACAGTACTTCGCGAAGCCGTCCTCGAACTTCTTTATATACTCCCCGAAGAAGCCCGATATCGCCCCCTGCTCGATGGCGTCATAGGCGTATTTCTTTTCCTCTTCTCCCAAATAGGGCCTGCCGACCGGTACGTACATTGCGGATATTATTGCACGGTTTCCCGGTTACGTTAAGAAATCGGCGATAACCTCGAGATGGGCCTGATTCATATGCAGATTCCGCATCTCTTGCAAATTAAAAAAACCGAGATCGTCCCCTTCTTTCTGCTGTTTTTTCAGCGTCGCCGCATCTTCGGAAACAGATCCCGAGAAATAATGACGCTCTATTCCTTTTGTCTCATCCAGTGTCTCCCTGAAAAACGCGATTGAATCCACTTTCACGCCAAGCTCTTCCAGAAACTCACGCCGCGCGGCGCTTTCGGGAGCCTCTCCCGCTTCGACCTGTCCTCCAAAAAGACACCACATATCCGGATTATTAGGGGCCTCCTTGTCTTTGTGCTGAAGCAGAACCCTGCCTTCCTGACTCAACGGGATGATGAGGGCGATGCGGCGCATATGGATCACTTTTTCCCCGTCGCCATGACGTTCTGCGTGAACCAGCCGCCCGCGCTGCCCGCCTCGACGAGGCGGTAGATGCGGATCTGGAGCTCGATCACGAGCCAGAGAAGAAAGCGTACGCCGGACACGATGCCATGCACCGCTGGCCGCATGGAACGTATGCGGACATCCGTGAACCCGAACACCAGGAAGAGCTGGCGGAGGCTTTGGCCGGTGAAACTCGTGTCGTGGGTGAAGTCGCCGTAGCGCAGGCGGCCGGTCATGGGACTCTCCGCGTTCGGCGTCTTTATGACCAGCATGCCTCCGTGTTTCAGGGCTCCGTGCACGCTTTGCAAAACCTCGAGCACCTCCCGCTTCGGGAAATGGCCGAGCACGTCGCGCAGGAAGATCACGTCGAAGGCCTCCTTTCTCGATCCGAGGAAGTCCCGCAGGTCTCCCAGGGTCAACCCCTTTATGCCGAGTTCCTTGCCGAGCGCGATCTGTTCGGAGCTCACGTCCACGCCTTCGGCGGCCTCAAAGCCGCGTTCCTGAAGCCATAGCACGAAGCCCCCTTCGCCACAGCCGGCATCCAGCATCTTCGCTTCGCGGGCGGCGGGGAGCAGGTCGCCGTACTGGCCGTTCCAGGAAGTGAACCGGGCCCTCACCTGGGCGATATCCGTCCGTCCGTATAGCTCCGCGTTGTGCGCGGACACGTAGCGCGCGTAAAAATCTTTTTTATAATCAGCGTCCATAAAGCCATTATACCTATTCTGTCATCCTGAGCGACCGAAGGAAGTCCCTTTAGGGGCGACTCAGCAAGTCCCTTGAGGGGCGGCCGAAAAACTCTCTTCCTTCTGTCATCCTGAGCCCAACAGGCGAAGGACCTTCTGTCGTGGAGAAGGAGAAGGTCCTTGCGCCACCGCTGAAGCTAAGGCGGCACGCGGTCGGAATACCTCAGGATGACAGAGAAAATGATGCCACGAAGTACCACTGCAGGATAAACTCCGGACCTTCTGCCATTTCAACGGGCAGAAGTTCCTTCGCCCGCTGCGGAGCCTGCCCCGCGTATGCTCGCGGGGGGCCTCAGGATGACAGAGCCTCACACGCCGTGCACCCGGTTGCCGGCCTCTTTCAGCTCGTAGTCCATCATGAGGGTCACGAGTTCTTCGAACCTGACCTTCGGTTCCCAGCCGAGCTTCTCCTTGGCCTTGGCCGCATCGCCCATAAGGAAGTTCACCTCGCTTGGACGGAAGTAATCGGGGTCTATCTTCACCGCCACGTTGCCCGTCCGCTTGTCCACGCCTTCTTCCTTGATGCCTGCGCCGCGCCATTCGATGGAGATGTTCGCGTGCGCGAAGGCCTTCTCCGTAAACTCCCGTACGCTGTGGCTCTCCCCCGTCGCGATCACGAAGTCTTCCGGTACCGGCTGCTGCAGCATCCGCCACATCGCGTCCACATATTCGGGGGCGTAGCCCCAATCGCGCTTGGCGTCCAGGTTGCCGAGATAGAGGGTGTCGAGCTTGCCGCGGGCGATGTCCGCCACGGCGCGCGCGATCTTCTTGGTCACGAAGGTAGGACCGCGCCGGGGCGACTCGTGGTTGAATAGGATGCCGTTCGCGGCGAACATGCCGTAGGCCTCGCGATAATTCATGACGGAGTGGAAAGCGAACACTTTGGAGATGGCATACGGGCTCCGCGGATGGAACGGGGTGGTCTCGCTCTGCGGCGGCGCCGAGGCGCCGAACATCTCCGAGCTGGAAGCCTGGTAGAACTTTATCTTCTTCCCGGTCTTCAGCTCATGGTCATGAAGCACCTCCAGGAAGCGCAGGACGCCGAGACCGGTGACGTTCGCG
>JANWIW010000010.1 GCA_025449695.1 Minisyncoccota bacterium
GAGTCGCCCCTAAAGGGACTTGCTGAGTCGCCCCTAAAGGGACTTGCTGAGTCGCCCCTAAAGGGACTTGCTGAGTCGCCCCTAAAGGGACTTCCTTCGGTCGCTCAGGATGACAGACGCAGCGTTACCTCAGCGGAACCGCGCGAACTCGCCGGCCAGGATCTTCCGCTTTTTCATCTTGCCCCAGCGGTAGCCGCCGGCAGCCCCGTCCGCGCGCACCACGCGATGACAGGGTATCTTTATCTTGGAAGAGTCGTAATTATGGAGGATGTTCCCCACCGCGCGATACGCGTTAGGGCTCCCGGCCAGCCTGGCCACCTCTTGGTACGTGAGCGTTCGCCCCTCGGGGATGCGGGCGACCACGGCGATCACTTTTTCGGCAAAGGAAGTCATAGGCTTCTTTCAGCACCCTTTGGCTCTCGCGGTACTTGCCCAATATTCTAGTACCTTCCCGGTAAGGAAACCAGCCGTATCCCCGATGGCGCTCTCCGGAGGTCTTTTCCGCCAGGCGCACCCGCATGGTCCGGCTCTCCGCCAGGTAGAAAATGATGGTTTTAGCTATGGTTTTCCGGTCCCTGCGGAAGGTGAATCGCTCCTGTGTTCGGAAATCCTTGATCACCCGCATGTCCTTGCCGTCGATGCCGGTCTCCTCGCAGGTCTCCCGGATGGCCGCTTCGATGCTCCGTTCCTCCATCTGGATCTTCCCTTTGGGGAAGTTCCAGTAATCGCCGCCGTTATAGAGGATAAGGAAGGCAGGACCTTCGCTCGTGCGGCGGAAGACGATCACCCCCGCGGAAATCTCTTTGTGGTGGGCCGCAGCCGGATGCTCGTGGTTCGTCCTTAAATTTCCTCCGGTGGACCCGGGTTTTGGGATAGGCATACCCGTATCATATCACGTTCCCCGAACATGCTGTGAAGGAAACTTTGTGGAGACGGCGTTCAATTGACATCATCAGCTCCTCTTCTATATTAAGGCTAGGAATTTGCGGCGGGACGAGCGGTCCCGTCCGGCATGCGGCAACGCGGTCTTCGGAAACTGCAATGGGGAACGGCGGACGAGGGCGTCCCGCCAAGGATGGGTGTTCCAAGACTCGCCCGCGTGCAGTGGACGCACATATCCGTTGAGGAGGTGCCTGTAAAAAGCAGCGAGACGGGCAGGCGGCCAACGGCCGCCTCCTTCTTTTCTAGCCGTCCTTCCTGAGGCAAGCCTTCATTTTTGCGACCGGCCAGGCGTTCACCACATCATCCCGGGTGGCCCAACCCCTCCTCGCCTGGGCGATGCCGAATTCCAGAAGCGGGAAGTGCTCCGGGGCATGGGCGTCCGAATCAACGGCTAGCTTGACTCCCGCCGCGACCGCGGCGCGGATGTGGGCGTCCCGCAGATCCAGCCGGTCCGGATACGAGTTCGCCTCCAAGACCATTTTTCTCTTCTTCGCCTCGGCGATCACCCGGTCCATGTCGAGCTCGATGGGGGCCCGCCGCCCGATGATCCGGCCCGTGGGGTGGAAGAGAATGTCCGCGTGGGGATTACGCATCGCGCGGAGCACCCGCTCCGTCTGTTCCTGCCTCGGGAGATTGAAATGGGAGTGCACCGAGACGCCTACCACATCCAGCTTGGCGAGCACCTTGTCCTCGATGTCCAGCGTGCCGTCCTTCAGGATGTCGCATTCCGTCCCTTTAAGAATCGTGATCTTCCCCTTGAGCTTCCGGTTCACGCGGTCGATCTCGGCCATCTGCTTCAAGAGCCGCGCTTCGTCCAGGCCGTTCGTCATTGCCAGGCGCTTGGTGTGGTCGGTGATCGCGATATAAGAGAGGCCGCGCGCGGCGGCGGCCCTTGCCATCGCCTCGATCGACGCGGAGCCGTCGGTCCAGTCGGTCTGGACCTGCAGGTCGCCCATGAGGTCGCCATAGCCCAGGATCTTCGGCAGCGCGCGGCGGCGGGCGGCCTCGATCTCGCCGGTGTTCTCCCGGAGCTCCGGCTCGACGTAATCCATACCGAACTTCGCGTATAGTTCTTCCTCGGTCGCGCCCGCGATCCGTCTCGTCCCTTTAAAAAGCCCGTACTCGTTCAGCTTCCAGCCGCGCCCTACAGCAAGCTGGCGCAAAGCAACATTATGCTCTTTGGAGCCGGTGAAATAATTGAGGGCGGCGCCGTAAGATTCCTTCGGCACCACCCGCAGGTCCACCTGTAATCCGGATGCGAGACGGACCGAGGATTTTGTACCCCCTTCCGCCAGGATCCTGACCACCCCGGGGACCTTCACGAAGTTCCGCATGACGTCCTCGGGCCGTCCGGACACGACGAGAAGGTCTACGTCCCCCACCGTCTCCTTGCGCCGCCGGTACGAGCCCGCGGCGACGGCTTGCTCCACGCCATCCAGAGCTTGCAGGCGCTTCACGAGGCTAGCTACCTGGGAAACCACCTGTCCCAGCCGGAATCTGACGCCTACGGTCTTCGCGAACTCAATGCCTTTCAATATCTTTTCCTCCGCCTTTTGGCCGAACCCCTTCAGCTCACGGACCTTGCCCGCCGCGGCTGCCTTCTCCAGGTCCTTCAGATTGCGGACCTTTAAGAGCTCATAGAGCTTCCGGATTGATTTCGGGCCAAGCCCCTCTACGCGGGAAAGCCCGGCAACGTCCACCGGAACCTCCTTCCTTAGGCTATCGTAGTACTTCAGCTTCCCCGTCTTCAAAAGTTCTTCGATGTGATCGGCGATGCCTCTGCCCACTCCCGGCACTCCCAATAAGGCCTTGGCGCCAGCCTCTTTGTAAATATCGCCGAGCTCCCGGTCCATCTCCTCGACGCCGAGCGCCGCCCGCTCGTATGCCTGCGGTTTCCAAGGCACGTTCTGCATTGCCAGGTATTCGCCCACGCCGCGGAGGATCGCTGCGATCTCTTGGTTTGAAATTGGTTTTTTGGTCATGGGTTCTTTACATCATCTTTATACTTCCACAGTACGCTGTCAGTGTCACCATCTGTCGTCCTGAACCGCGGACCCTCTGACTATAAGAAGGTCCTTCGCCCGCTGCTGCGGGCCCCTAAAGGGACTTCCTTTGGTCGCTCAGGATGACAGATAGGGACATCATAAAACAGGATTTCGTAATCTGTCATCCTGAGCACTTGGCAGAATCTCGTCCTCGTCAGCGCTGCACTCCCCTTCTGTCATCCTGAGCTCTGCGAAGGACCTTCTGTATGCCTTACTATACCTACATCGCCACCAACTCCGGGAAAAACGTCCTGTATACGGGGGTTACGAATGACATTGTACGGCGCAAGTTCGAGCATGCCTTTATGCAGGGTTCCCAATTCACTACAAAGTATAAAGTTAATAGGGTAGTTTGGTATGCAACCTTCGAGAGTATACTTGATGCTACCTCCGCTGAGAAAAAGATCAAAGGGTGGACCAGAGCGAAGAAGATGGCTTTGATCAAATCGATGAACCCTGAGTTTCAAGATTTACTGTATTTCGAAGAACCAGAAGGTCCTTCTGAGTACCTCAGGATGACATAGGGAAGGGACTTCCTTTAGGGGGCCCGGTGAAGGACCTTCTGCATGGCTTCATCACATTTTTCAAGGACAAGTTATTGACTTTATTCGATTTATATGTATAATATTGCCAGCGTTCATTGATTAGGAGGGAACGACATGGATTCGAGCTAGCGCCTTGCCCCTGGGAACATGAGCCGCACACCAAGAGTGTCATAGTGATTCTTCCTGGCTGAGTGCGGTACGACCGCATCAGTAGGAGGAATACCATGGAACGATCGCTCACCATCGCCCAACCGATCTGCGGACCTCTCAACCGTCGCTGTTTCAAGTGCAAGAAGAACGTGTTGGCAAGGAACAGCGTGGCCAGGTTCGACGCGCTGATCGATGAATACCCTGACACCCCTGCCACAGTCATGAGACAAGGGTGTGCATGGGTGCGTGAGAACCAAGACGAACACCTTCTGCCAACCGCAGACTGCGAGGGATCACCAAGTCGCCGCAAGTACTTCGAGGGCATGCGGGGAACTGATCGACTCTACTACCCTGAAAGGGAGGAAGTCTACCGGCGGGCGTTCCGTCAACTCCAAGAAGGTCCGGTTCTGCCTTTCCCCAAAAACCTCGATCCACCTCACTTCAAGTAATGCTTCAATGGTCCCGACCGGCACACGCTGGCCGGGACTATGCATTTTAAGTATTTGCTTGAGAGTTTTTACTTACACCGAGAATCCAATCGCCTCGCCGTTCAACGCCACCTTGATCTCCGCGCCGCGTGGGGGCGCTTGGGCCAGAAGCCAGTTCGCGAGCGGGGCCCGCAGGTGCTCGTCTATGGCGCGCCGGAGGGGCCTCGCGCCGAACTGAGGATCGTACCCCCACTTTGCCATCTGGGTTACCACCTCCGGGCCGTAGTTCAGGGTAAAGCCCTGTTCGTCCAGAACGCCGGCCAGCTTCTTCATCTCCAAGGCGGCGATCTTGCCCATGTCGGCGGGATTCAGATCGTGGAATATGATGACCTTAGAGAAGCGGTTCAAGAGCTCTGGCTTCAGTACGTCCGTGAGGCGGCTCTTCAGGTAGTCGGCGATGGATGCGACGGACTCGCCCTTCTTGAGAGCCTCGTTAATGAGATCGGAGTGCGCGTTCGATGTGGCGATGATGATCGTGTTCTCGAAGCTCAGGGTCATGCCGCTCGCGTCGGTCAGGCGCCCGTCATCCAGGACCTGCAGGAAGAGGTCGAGGATGTCCGGCGCGGCCTTCTCGAACTCGTCGAGGAGGATCAGGCCGTACGGCTGCTTCTTGACCGCTTCGGTCAGCGCCCCGGGAACCCGGCCGTCGGGGGTGCCGATGAAACGGGCGATGCTGCCGGTCTCCTTATACTCCGTCATATCGAAGCGCATCATGGTCTTGTCCGAGCCAAACTGTATCGCCGCGAGCGTCTTGGCGAGCTCGGTCTTGCCGACGCCGGTCGGGCCGACGAAGAGGAAGCTCGCGATGGGACCGCCGGTGCGGGCCAGGCCGCTGCGATATGCGCGCAAGGCGTCCGCCACGGCCTTCACCGCCTCTTCCTGCCCGATGGGGCGCGTGCGGATCGTCTCCTCGAGGCGGAGCAGGGCTGCGCCTTCTTCTTTGGTCGTCTCGTGCAGGGGCACGTTGATCCGCGACTCCGCGGCATGGACCACATCCTCGTGGGTGATGGTCTTCTGCCCCTGGCCGACGCCCAAGGTCGCCGCGCTCTTCAGGAGGGTTATGGCGCTGCCCGGCAGCGGCAGGTTGCGAAAGTATTTCTGGGCAAGGCGCACCGCGGATTTCACGGCGCCGAAGCTCACCTTTACGCGATGCTCCGCCTCAAGGAGGATCGCCTGATACACCAGTATCCGCTCGGCGTCGTCCGCGCTGATCTCTTTCACCTCCACGGTCTCGAAATTGCCTGAGAAGTCGCTGCGCGGTTCGATCAGCTCGCGGTATTCCTTCGGGAAGGTCGTGCCAAGCACGGGAAAAGCGTTGTTGCGCAAAATGGGCAGCAGGGCGTCGGCCGCGGAGACGTATGCCGCGCCGGAAGTCTTGGCCAGGTTGTGGATGTCGTTCAGGACCAGGATGACGTTGCCCGCGATGACGATCTCCCGCGCCACGGCCTGCAAGCGGGCCTGCAGCTCCTCGGGCGAACCGCCCGCGACAAGGCGCGGGATGTCGAGGGCCACGAGACGCTTGTCGAAAAGGGCGGAGGGCACCTTGTCCTTCTGGATCTGGAAGGCGAGATGGCCGATCAGCGTCTCCTTGCCCACCCCCTCTTGTCCCACCAGCATGACGTTGGGGTTCGTCTCGCGCGCCAGAGCGGTCAGCATGTGCTCGTATTCCGCGCCGTGCCCGATAAGGAAGCCTGCCCCGCCCATCCGGGCTGCATCGCTCAGGTCGTCGCTGAAAGCGTCCAGGGTAGGAGTGGTGCGGGCGGTCCAGGCCCGGTTCATGATGCGATGCCGCTGCGTCCGGGCGGTGGGCAGGATGAGCCCGGAAAGCGAAGGCATGCCGCCGAAGAGCCCGCGGTGGCTCCCCGCGGAGGTAAAAATGAATGCGCGCTCCAGGTCGCCCGGGTCTATATCGAACACGGTGAAGAGACGGGTCATGAGGTTCGGTCCCTCCGTGGCGGAAGGCAGGGAAGCGAACACGTCCGTGGCATTGATGAAGCGGTGGCCGTTCGTGGCGGCGTTCTCAAACGCGGCGGCGACCGCACCATGCAGTTCGTTCAAACGCTCCACGCGAGTCGCTTCGGAACGGGCATCGTCCCGCTTCAGGAAATCAGAGAGCTTGGCCGCCACCTCCGCCGGGTCGAGGTCCAGACGGCGCAGCCCTGCCTGTATGCTCTTGTCCTTCAGGAGAACCATGCCGATCTCCGGCGCGAGGCTGGTGCGGGAGACCAGCGCGTTGTCGAAGGCGCGCTCCAGACGAGAGACAAGGCCGGGCGCGAGCGCCTGGGCGATATTTATCCGCGAACGCCGCAGAAGATCGGGAATGGGAACGTCGCCATCCTGCCGATGGACGAAGCGGTCCGCGAGGATGAGCCCTAGGAATACGCCAAGCCACCTGAGCCAGACCACGTTCGAGAGAAGCGCCGCCGCGAACGCCGCGAGCAGCAGGATGTAGCCGGTCACCGCGCCTGCGCGGACGAGGAACCGCCCGCCGACGCTCATCCCGAAACGGGGATCATCGAACACGAATTGGGGAGCGGAGCCGGCCATCAGCGGATGAAGCTGCGGTAGGCCAGGATGAGGGGGATGAATGGCAACACCAGCCATACTATATAGATGGCCAGGAAGAACGCCGCGCAGATCGCATAGAGGATCAGGGCGAGCAGGATACGGAAGCTGCGGAAAATGATCCCAAGGATGCGGCCGATGACGCTATAGTCCCCGTACAGGGGATGCGTGAAATAGTGGAGTGTGACGCGCAACGCCAGCACGCGGTCCCATCCCTCTAAGGTGTTCATGAAACTCGCGCCAAGGGCACGGGAACCGCCGATATACCAGTGATGCAAGAAGTCCGTGAAACGGAAAAAGAACCGGTTCAGGAGATAGAGCGGCGCGAAGTTCATGGATTAAGTATAACAGTCCCCATCTGTCATCCCGAGCCAAGGCGAGGGACCTCTGTGCGATTGGGGGATTTCGAAAGTGGACCCCTTTAAAAGATTCAGCAGAGGTTTCTTAAGCCGGCCCGGACATCAGGTACACTCCACACTTCCTGGAACAATGAGGTATTGATATTACCGGGAGGTCCCTCGCCTTGGCTCGGGATGACAGGCCCGTTACCCACAATCGTTTAGAACAATTTCTGCGGTTTCGGCTTTTGCTTCGGATCGGATAGGTCCTTCAACACCTCTTCGCATCTCTCCACGATGACCGGCAACCGGGCGAAGGTCTCGCGGAACTGGCGCATCATCTCCGGCGAGCGCAGGGCCGCGGCGGGATGGAGCATCGGCACCACGCACCGCCGCCCCGATATGAAGATCTTGCCCTGGTCCCTCGTAATCTTCGCGTCCGGCAGGAAGTAGTTCATGGAAAAACGGCCCAGGGTTACAATGATGGCCGGAGCCAGCGCCTCGATCTGGCGCGCGAGGTACGGCCTGTAAGCGGCGATTTCATCGGGCAAGGGGTCGCGGTTCTCGGGCGGGCGGCGCTTCACTATGTTCGTAATGTAGACGTCCTCCTCTTTCCATCCTATCCCGCGGATGCATTCCCTAAGGAGCTGGCCGCCCCGGCCGACGAACGGCCGTACTAGTTCGTCTTCTTTTTGCCCGGGCGCCTCGCCGATGAAGAGCGCAGCAGGGTTCAGGCTCCCCTCCCCAAACACCAAATTAGTAGAGAGCGGCAGGCTCTGGTCCTGCCGCATCTCCGCTTCCAGCTTTTTCAGTGCCTCCGCCTTGTCCATAGGAACGTGCCTATCAGCGGCAAGGTCCATTACGCGGCGGCCTCTTCGTCCTGCTGTTCCGCTTCCTGGGCTTTCGCGAACATCTCCAAGGCTATAGTCTTGATGTCGCGCGGGTCCTTTGTGTGTAATTTATGCTGAAATGCATCGGCGAGATAAGGGCCTTCCGGCTTTCCCTCTCTTTTATAACCTCCTTCTTTTGGAGGCTCGGCGCCCTCCCCCGTCTTGCCCTTTTCAGCTCGTTCTTTGTAGTAGTCCGGTCTCTTGCCCGCCAAGAACTCGCGATGGGCCTCTCCCGGCGTCTGCGCCTGCATGTTCTCCCCCTCCGGGGAGGGTTTTGCTTCGTGCATGTCTAGATTATACCACAATTGGAACAAAGAGCCAGCAAGGCGCGTTTGTTATACTGAAATCCATGGAAGATCCAATCTTAAGCACTCAAGGGCATCTGAATGTGCCCGAAAAGGATCTGCCGGCCGTTGCGCCGGACGATTTCCGCGAATCCATGCAGTGGCGGATATTCCGGGTCATGGCGGAGTTCATCGAGGGCTTCGAATTCCTCGCCGACTTCAAGAAATCCGTGACCATATTCGGTTCCACGCGGGACGGGCATGCCGTGCACAAGTGGTCCGAGGAGGCGCGCAAGCTCGGCCAGATGCTCGCCAAAGAAGGCTTTGCGGTCGTGACCGGAGGCGGCCCCGGTATCATGGAAGCGGCGAATCGCGGCGCGGCGGAGGCGGACGGCCTGGCGGTGGGCATCAACATCCAGCTGCCCCGCGAGCAGCGCGTCAATCCTTACGTGAACCACGCGAAGGGGTTCCATTATTTCTTCACCCGCAAGCTGATGCTCACCTACTCCGCCCAGTGCTACGTCTACTTCCCGGGCGGCTACGGCACGCTGGATGAGTTCTTCGAGATCATCACCCTCATCCAGACCAAGAAGATCGCGACGCACATCCCTGTCATCCTGGTGAGCAAGGCGTTCTGGGGGCCTTTCGACCAATGGATGCGGGAAGTGCTCCTGGAACGCAACGGGGCGATAGACGCGGAGGACCTGGACATCTATACCATCGTCGATTCCGCCGAGGAGGCGATGGCGATCGTGAAGCAGTCCAAGCCAAGGCAGGCGTTTTAATGAACCGGCGGTATACCTCGCTCCTCGGATGGTACGGCGTCCTCGCCATTCTCGGCGCGTACGCGCTGCTCAACTTCCGCGTGCTCGACGCGGACAGCCTGACCTATCAACTCTTGAACCTCACCGGATCTCTGGGTTTCATCGTGGAAACGTGGACGCGGCGGGACTATCAGCCGATGGTCCTGAACCTGGCCTGGGCCTTGATCGCCCTGATCGTTTTGTTCAGCACCGTCTTCTCTCTTACATGAAGTACATCTTGCGGGGAGAGACGACTCGGATAAAAGGGCATTGATGGGGCGTGTCAAAAACAATATTTGGTGGCGCAGAAGGTATTGAGGTTGGATGCTAACCCACTTCAGCCCAAAAGCACTTTAGGCAATAGATAATTTCCGGCTTGTCAGGCTCATGAGTAGTCTCAAATTCGTTCGGGCAAGGCTCCGTGCCGTGAAAGTGCGTCCCGAAGTTTGAATACACTCCATTCGAAGATGTCGTACCAGAACATTGGCAAGTGCGATGATAAAGGAATGCCTTTGCACGATCTGAGATGCGCTCATGGTGACGGCAGTCGATACAGGTGCGCGGAATAGGAATATTTTCGGCTCGCAAAAAGGCTAATTCCTGCCCGATAATCCGGTACGCCCGCTGGCACTTCTGGCACTGAATAATCTCCTTCGTAACCGTGTCCGGCACGTTATCGATGGCATCGGGAATATCTCCGGCGGTCATCGTTGTCTCGAATTCAGTGGAACTACTGTCCCGCCACGCATAGCCCTCGGCAACTGCTTCTTGCTTCGTCAGCGGGAAGTGTTCCATAGCTAAGGACACATTGTAATCGAAGGAGGATTGCTCTATCGGATAGAATTCCCCATAACGATATTCCCGTCCTTGTGCGTCAGCGTACGGCATAGCGTCCATATGCGCTTTGATCTTCGGTACGAGAGCTTCGTACTCTTCTTTAGAGTATTGCTTATTGAATATGCAGTAACTCTTGTTGCGCAGCCCCACGCAGCCGAAACAGTGTGAAATATTGCGGGAGAACATACAATATTCCGAGTCCAAGATTTCCGACCAGCACTCAAGGAGAAATCTGGAATTGGAAACCCCCCAGCCGGATGTGGCGTTTTCATATCCGCGCACATTTTTGTCGCCCCAGATCGTGAGGTCGTACGAATCCTCGTTGTTCGGGATCTGGAGATATTGCACGTACTTCAAGTCCTTGCCGCCGACCACGAGATAGCCGTAATGGACGTTTTTGGAATCGCTGACGTATTCGCCGGTCACGTCGTCGTTGAAAACGCCGTTCAAGTATGCGTACGGGAATTTGAGTGCGAAGGCCCTGGCTTCCGCGCGGGCTTTTTCCAGTCCTGACCAGGTATTGAGTTTCATGTCCGCAATCCGGCGCTCATATTCCTCCTTTGAATACTGCTCGTTAAAGATGCAGTAGCTTTTATTCAAGAGATTCACGCAGCCGAAACAGTTAGTAAGTCCTTTGGAACCAAAGCAAAACCAGGAGGACACGCAATCGATAGAACGCGTAGAGAAATGAACGCGATGGCAGTTGCGAATCCAGAAAGAGCTATAGCACCGCTCACACTTGGTGATATGTGAATTGTCGAAACAGGATTTGCAGTAGTCGACAGCATTGCCATAGGCACAGTCTTCGGCTCCGGAGGTATTGCAGGTAAGGTAGCAATTCTTGGACCAGCCGGTGTTGACGAGGTAATCGCAATTCACGTTGCCTTCGACGGAACGGGCGGGGCGGGGCACTTTGAGCGCTAAATCATGGAGTTGCTGGAAGAACGGCCGGGAGAAATCATAATCCACTCCGTAGGATAGAGCGTCCCAATCGTCGGAGTTCCATTCGTCATCATCGTAAACGGTAACCCCGGATTCTGGAGGGTAAAGCGAGAGCACGCGCTTGCCGGACTTGGCGCTCACGTTCCAGAACGGCTTCCGCTCATTGCGGAAAGCAAGTCGACGTTGGAACCTGCATTGCCAGCAAAACGTAGGTGGAGAAACTTGGATCTTTTGATAGAACGCGAAGTCATCCGGATCTATCTGAAAATCTGACTTGCAATTCTGGCAGGTTTTATTCTGGGAATCGGGAATAATCCAAGTATAGCTCAAATGGAAAGCCGCCGAATAACCGGCGGCTTTCCAAAAGCTTTGTTCCGACGCTCTTTGGGCGCAGAGGAGCCCCGCTTCCTCCTTCGCTCTGCGGAGCTAAGGAAGGGCACCGCAAGGTGGCCCGCCTTCGCTAAAGCTTCGGCGGGGCATAAGAGTTGCTAAGCTCGCTTCGCTCACTAAGCAACTTCTAATGCTGCCTTTCATAGGCTCGAAATTTCTCGTGCCTAATGCCACAAGTGTCCTTTAGGGTCGACCGGAAAAGCAAACTTACCCCGCTCGGTTACCTGATCACTCCGGGACACATGATTTAAGGAGAGTATCTTGTACGAAGCGCCGGTATTCGGACAGCGAAACGCCATCAGGCTTTTCGGTCCCCAACTTTTTCCAAAACTCCAAGTCTGTAACAGGATCAAGCCAATGTTCAATTGTAATTTCGCGGGCCGTTAATGCCGTCTCGACTTCCATCTTCGCGGTTTCGAAAACAGACGGAGGAGTAAAGGTTATTTGCAACACCGGAGTAAGAGGATTCTCGGGCAATTCGCCTATAGCAGCAACGACCTCTGGCTCATCTGCATGTCGTTCCTTGAGAAGAGCAAGCGCTTCGTCGGCTGAAATGTATTCGACGCTCTCAACACTCCCCAAACTTTCGACAACAGCCCGAGTATTCGCAGCGCGAGCTTTGGGTGTTCCCGGCGCGAGGTAAGCGCTTGCCGTTCGGGCTTGTATCTCCTTTCTCGCAAGACATTGCTCTTTTAGTTCGGCTAATTCCGGGGTGAGCAGCGAGGAGCTACGCCAGAATACAAGCCAGACAGCGAAAACTATTATCAACATTCCTGCGATGATTCCGATCAGCCAGCGTTTCATGCTTGCACTATAGCACACTCAAAATCCTCTCGGTGCTTCAAGGTCAGCGTCGCATTGACTCAGCCTGGTCGGGCCCTGAGAATAGTCCTGTGCACTGCGAAGTTTTGGCGAAGCAGTGCTCTCTCATGGTCTCGAACTTTGCGGAGCCTAATGCAATAAGAATTCAGGAGGTCGTCCCTATTTTTACCATGAGGCACCTCGGCTACAGAGCTTTCTGCGGTATCCTTTTGTTTGCCATAGCGGCTGATGTTTACCGCACGAGCACGCTCGCGCCCAAAAACGCAGCTGCCTGGCCGCGCGTTATCGGCTCGTTCGGGCAGAAGCGAAGCGGCGAGGAAGAGCAACCTGCAAAAACGCCTTTCTGGTACAAAGCCTGAATCAATCCGTGGGCGAAATTATCAGGAGGAACATCGGCGAAGATCTGGCCGCCGGCAACCGGGGGCAGCTTCATCCCCCGGGCGCTGAAAACGGCTAGATGCAGCCGTGTTGCCGGATCGTCCGGGCAATAGCGCAAAGGCGAAGCCATGCAACCCGCGGTTAATCCGCCTGCGTAGATAGCTTCTATCTCGCGGAACTGCGGATGGGTGAGGGGCACGTCCGCGAATGTCGGAGAGGACGGCGTTGCGCCGCTCAAACCGAATCGCTTGGCTGCGAGAACCGCGGCTTCCTTACGGGAAATGGGAGTATTGACGCCAATATTCGAATTGAAGCCGCCATCCGCGCTCAAAAGAAATCCTTTCGAAGATAAAATCTGGCCGAATTTCCAGAATACGTGGCCCAAAGGCATATCGGCGAATTCGAACTTAGAAACATACTGCTTCGCATTCACCAGTTTCTCCTGCACTGCCAGAGGATCTACATTCCTGACTTCGATGCCCTTCTGGACTGCTAGAGCCGCCATGATTCCGGCCGCCTGGCCGGTATGCATCGTGATAGGCTGCAGGCGGGTCGCGCCGTTTGCGAGGCGGGTCGCGCCTATATTTTTTTCCGCAGCCAGAAACCCGTCCACCGCTTGGGGAATTAACGCTCCGATCGGCACTTGGAAAGGCCCCGCTCTGAACTGGTGGCTAGCGACTTCCCCGAGGTACCCTTCAAGTTCCGGGGTCTGATTGCAGTTATGCAAGTCGGCCCCGTAATCTCCCACCGCGATGGCATCCTGCACGAAATCATGCTGGAGAAAATCTTTATTATTCTTTATTTCCAGGGCGGTCAGGGTATCCACCGGCACGATGCGCCTGGATTCCCTTACGTAGGGAAAGGGCGGAAAATGGCGTTCCACGGATTTGAATTCCGCGGGAATATTGTCGCACAGATTTGCCTCGTTGTAAGGGGTACTGAAACCTTCGTCGTTGGCGACTGACCAATCCGGTTCTCCTAGCTCGTGTTGGACGTAGTAAATGAAATTCAGGGTCTTCAACTTGGCCTCGCAGTTCAGACGCTTCCTTTCGGAGCTGTTTTCCAAGTACGCCACCTTAAGCGTTTCCTTGGGTGCCGATGAGGAAATATAGGCCGCGTAAGCCGGATAATCATTAGTCCAGTTCAGATTGGTTTTAGTTATTTTTTCGGGTTCCAGCGCCGTATAGCTTTGCGGATTCGAGGAATCCGGGAGTCCCCGATATCGGTTATGCTGCGCCCAGTTAAGGGGGTAGCTTGCGCCCCCGTTTTTAGCGACCGTTAGCTTGAATTCCTCCTTATATATGCTGTACTTGGGCGGAGGGTTATTCAGCTTGAGTTCCGGCGGAACTCCGGTCGGATATTTTTTGACTGGGGCCACGTAGGTTATGTCCTGAATGCAGGCATTGGGATTAATACTTGAAGACAGCGAATTGCCGGTACGATAAGCAGCGCCAGTCAAAGGTATGACGTCTCCGTATTCAGTTGCGTCTATGATCACCTTACCGCTCCAAGAAGAGCCGTTGGCCAGCCGGATTCCGCTCACTTTGTTGTTGGACTTAAGGACGCCAGTAACTTTGGTTTCCGTAAAAAGCTTCAGGTTTGGCTCCGCCGAGATCATACTCTGAAGGACCTGGCGGATGACTTTCGGCTCAAAGCAGTTCCTCGAGTCAGTCCAATAGCAAGTGCCTACGGATTTGCCGTTCGGAGGAAAGTTGTTCTGGTTCAAGTAATAATCCCTGCTTTTTCTCAAGAATTCAGCGTAGATGCCCCCTCTGTTTTGCGGGAACCAGTATTCGTCCATGTTGCCCACGGGCAGCATCTGGCCGCCGATCCAGTCGGTTTCTTCAACCAAAGCGACCGTAGAGCCTAGCCGGGCCGCCTGTATGGCGGCGGCGATGCCGCCGCTTCCGGCGCCGACGACTATCACGTCGTAATGAATCGTCGCGGGCAACGGAGACGGGGGTGGTTTAACCGGAGGAGCCTGCACCGGAGGCTGGATTGGCGGAGAATCGCATTTGTATCTATCGTTCAGCTTCGACCGTGTCAAAGGCCCGACAAAGCCAGTCGAATCACCCAGCATTTTCAGCTGAAAACGCTGAACGGCTTCAAGGGTCAGTGCCCCGAAAAAGCCCGTGACTGGAACGGAAAATCCTTCCAGGGATAAAGCCTGCTGCAGACTCTTAACTTCCTCATTGCTATCTCCGCGTCGCAGATCCTTCGAGAAATTAAAGCAAAACTCCGGAGTGGGCTGTTCTTGCGGGGTTGCGGTTTTGGATTGCAGCTCGGCCAGTTGGGCTAACAGCGAGTTCAAAGCAGTCACTAATTCCTCGCGGCTCTGGGCGCGGGCCGCCAAAGGTAGCATCAGGGTGACCGCGATAATTATGACGATAATTTTGTTCACTATGGCTCTAGTATAGCACTTCATACTCGTCTCTGGACTCATACGTCAAGGGGTCGCACTGACTCCGCTCGGTCGGTCTCACCCTTCAATACCTCATTGCAAGCAAGGTGGTGCTGCGCACTCCGAAGCTTTAGCGAAGCAGTGCCCCTCTCGGTCTCGAACTTTGCGGAGCCTGCCCCCTCAAGCATCCTTTGGGGTCGGTGTGGTTTCAGGGGCGAGGCACCCTGGTCAGGATCCGAAATTGACTATCACCAACAGTAGCGGTATACACTAGGCAGTATTAGGGAGGAAAGTATGAGTGCAACTACAGACAGCCTACTCGAAAAAGTTCTCGGAGAGGTGGGGCAAGAAATACTCGAGCGGCCATGGGCCGACTATGTGGAAGTAATGTCTTTCGCCACACTGGACGAAGAACTGTCTCGAGTAATCGATTCCGCAATCAAGTTGAAGGTTGCCGCCCTTCTCGCCAGTAACCCTTCGGTTGCTGACCGTGAATACGCCCATGAGATGTTGCTTCTTCTTATTCGCTGGGTTTCCCGCGAGGAGAGATATCGATCGGCGACAGTCAGGTGGCAAGCTTTTGACGATCTTGTCGTGCTTCGCGTCAGCGGAACTATCGTCGGTTGAGCCGCCGAGTCAAACCAACGCCCACGCAGACCTCACGGTTTCCGTGGGCTCTGCTATTTGTGAGCATGTTATTGACGTGACTAACAATACTTCGCCTTGACCCCGCCTGGTCGGTCTCACTAGCGTGTGCACTCAGCTCAATGACGTTCGAACCCTTGGGCGTCGCGAGGAACTCCAGAAGATGATGAAAGCGGTCCGGAAGATCCAGGAGATCCGAGGTGAGCAACCATTCGAGGAAGCGGCGTAGTCTTCTCCGGGGAACGTCCCCAGCGTCCCTATGTCTACTGGCATGAGGTTCCCCGAGAATTCTTCAGTAGACGTTGGGGAGGATAGGGACATGTTGGGGAAAGACCGCTTTCCAAAACACCGTCAGCTGATTAGTATCCTAGTGTGACCTCACAAGACGTACTGGCTTTATATAACAACCTGGAGCGCATGAGTGTTGAAATTTGGGTCGATGGTGGTTGGGGCGTCGATGCACTCCTAGGCCAACAGACCAGACCCCATGCTGATCTGGACATAGCGATTGAGGAAAGAAATGTTCCAAAGCTCCGCGAGGCACTACGCGAAGAGGGTTACGAAGAGACTCGAAGAGACAGTGAGCACAACTTTGTGCTTCAAGATAAGATGGGGCACCAGGTAGACGTACACGCATTCATTCGCGATGCATCAGGGAATGTGGTGGGTGGCATCAAGTACCCCACCGAGTCACTCACTGGGAACGGAACTATCGACGGTCAGCCTGTGCGGTGCATATCGCCGGAGTGGATGGTGAAGTTCCATAGCGGTTACGATCTTAAGGAAAAGGACTTTAAAGACGTTTCCGCTCTGTGTGAGAAGTTCGGAATCCCGCTGCCAGACGAGTACGCTCGCTTCCGGTAGAGTGAGGCATGCCAAAACTCACTGATGAAGATGTCGCTGAGTTCCAGCGGCTTGCAGAGATGGACGGGGTAAAACTCACCGAGGACGAGGCGCGGCAGGCGGCCATGCGGCTAATCCTGCTCTACCGTCATCTGGCGAGGCCGACGCCGAAAGAACTCGAACAATTTTGGACCGGCCGACGATCCGAGTAGCTACAACCTCTTGAAGCGGGGCGTTGGAAAGAAATAAACAGCTTGTCCCCCTGGCAACCTTGACCCATCACTGCCAATAGCCCACGATGAACCTGGTGCTGGGTACCTACCCCAGGCCCCTACGATGCTACTGAGATTCACCAAAATAAAGAATGTGGGCCGTTTTGCAGATGTTACCCCTGGCGGACGCGCTTTCGCCGAGCGGACCATTGTATTCGGCAAGAATGGCAACGGTAAGAGTACACTGACTGCGGTTCTTCGATCACTCGCCACCAATGAACCGAAGCTGATCAAGGAGCGCAAGACGTTCGGGACCACCGCCGATCAAGAGGTCGAACTCGTTATGGACTTAGCAGGACAGAACGCCCCTGTGCGCTACCAGCACGAGGCATGGAGCCAGCAAGTCAAAGACGTCGTAATCTTCGACACGAAGTTCATCGCCCAGAACATCTTTGACGGCGAAAAACCGCTCGACACCCAGCGCACGAACTTGCACCGCGTGATTGTAGGTGAGCAGGGCAAGGAACTCGCTGATGACATGGTCAGGTTAGGCGTGGGTATACGCACTCGCGACGCTGAGATAACTCAAAAGAATCGAGAGTACGCACGGCTACCGTTCGCGTCGCGGCTGGTCATAGATCAGTTCATTGCTATGTCCGAAGCTCCAGATATCGACAAGGACATTAAGGAGCTAGAAAAGGAGAAGGAATTCGCATCTCTGGCTTCGCGTCCCGATATCCCTTCCGCTTCGACCCGCACCTTCGACCCTCTCCAAGAGGCGTTCGCCCAAACCGGCGCAGCGGCTCACAGCCAAGCGAAGGAAATGATCGAAAAACACATCACCGCACACTGGGACAATCCTGCCCATCGCCGAGAATTCTTAAGTGAGGGCCTCCAAGTAACAAAGGGGTACGACTGTCCTTTCTGCGGGCAGGATCTCGGGCCGGTCGGCGAGCTTATCGACGCATACCGTTCCTTCTTCGACGAAAACTACAGGGCTTGGGAGCGGTCTGTTAAGGAGCAGGTGGACAGATTCCTAAGCTGGAACCTCGACGCGGAGCTCGGCGAATTGGCTCTCAGGCTTGCAGAATGGAGCAAGTACGTAGAGGAGTGCGCTACATTCCTCGCAAAGCTGAATTCTGAGCGGCCAGGGCTTCTTGAAGCAAAGCGGAAGTTCGACGAGGAGTGTCTCAAGAAGTTGAGAAACCTCGAATATGAGCCTGATTTCGACGCGCTCGAAACGGTAAAGAGAGGACTTGCGGGACTCAATATGGGTGTTGAAGCGATCAACCGAGCTATCGCCACCTATAGAGCCCGTATCGGCGCGAAAGACATGCGCCAAATCGATCAAGAGCTCCTGGAAGCCCAAGCCACCAAGGAGAGATACACCGCGCCGTGGAAGACATTCTGCGATGAATATGCGCACGCTAAAACGGAGCGCGAACGGCTTAACCAGGAGAGAGACGCGAAAGGCGTCGCCCTCGCGGCATACTCCAAGCAAGCGTTTGCGGATCATCAAACAAAAATCAACGAAGTCCTTGCGTCGCTCGACGCGGATTTCCGAGTAAACGATCTCGAAGAACGACAAGACAGGCGGAAGGGGTCCTCGATCTTCTGTGGATTCGATCTCATCTTCTTCGGGAAGCACCCAGTAGTTGCCGATTCCGAAGAGGGACCGAGGTTCGACAACACCCTAAGTCAAGGCGGCAAAAACATGCTTGCCTTCGCATTTTTCATGGCGAACGTATGGAATGATTCTGAACTCCGCAATAAGATTATCGTGTTTGATGATCCAATCTCAAGCTTTGACCACGAAAGAAAATACGCCACGGCAGACCTTCTAGGAAATCTCGCAAATAGCCTAGGAGATAAGCCGAAGCAGCTTTTAGTCTTTACCCATGACCGCAGCTTTCTGGTAGGAGTTGCAAAACATCCACAGTTTTCGTCGGCTAAGTATCTAAAGCTTATTCCCGCCGGTACCACGATGTCTGGGTGCGAATGCAGCGATCTGGACGACTGCGACGCGGAGAAAGAGTTCATGCAGCCGCTTGAGGCAAAATACCTCGAGGAGATTGAGGAGCTGACCACGGGCAACGTGGCCATTCCCCCAGATGCCCACGACAAATGTCGGGCAGTTCTCGAGAGAGTATTCCGGACCAAATACCAGCTACCGCTTAAAGATGTTCCCAGAAACAAGAGCCTCGGCGGATACGTCGACAAACTCGTCGACCTAAAGATCTATGACGAAAATCGTGCGAAGGAGTTTCGCAACATCATTCCGAAACTCCACGAGCCGAATCATACAGGATCTTCGAAAGACGATTCCGAAGGCGATGTGAAGTACGTTCTTCGGGAAACTCTCCGACTCATACACAAGGTTTGAGGTGTATCAGGTCGCACGGGTTCGATTCCCGTTGACCCTCCGCGCAACCAAACGCAACGCATACCAAACCGACCCTTGAAAATTCTTGGTTCGGGGACTTTGGGGAGGATGGGGACGTTGGTGCTCTCGGCAGGAATCGAACCTGCATCACATCCTTCGGAGGGATGTGTCCTATCCGTTGAACGACGAGAGCTAAATGGTAACCATTCAGCTCTCGTCGTACTTTCTCTATCCGCTCCGACGCAACGCAAAGCGTTGGTCGGAGAGCCGACCGAAGCGTCGGCTTTGAACGACGAGAGTGAAGGTACCCCCTAGCGCACTCTAATATACCTACCCACGGCCATTTGCGCAATGGCCGTTACCGTACCCGCTCCCTCCCGCTTCCCTTTCCTTAAAGTGCGGCCGCACATTAAGTAAAGGGA
>JANWIW010000011.1 GCA_025449695.1 Minisyncoccota bacterium
AGATCTTGATCAAGCGATTGATCGTTTCGACCATATGCACCGGAATGCGGATCGTCCGCGCTTGGTCGGCGAGCGCGCGTGTGATCGCCTGGCGGATCCACCAGGTAGCGTAGGTCGAGAACTTGAAGCCCTTGCGGTAGTCGAATTTAGCGACGGCGCGGGAAAGGCCGATGTTGCCCTCCTGGATGAGATCGAGAATGGAAAGGTTCGGCGAACGGTTCACGTAGCGCTTGGCGATCGAGACCACGAGGCGCAGGGTAGCCTTCATGAGCTTCTGGCGCGCGTCCTCGTCGCCGGCTTCGATCCGCTTAGCGAGCTCAATCTCTTCCTGTTTTTTTAAAAGAGGCGTCTTGCCGATCTCCTTCAAATAGAGCTGGACCGCATCCGGCGTGTCATCGCCATAGTCCCCCTCTATGCCATGGCCGGTCTCCGGGGTGGAGAGATCTATGAGGCCGGTCGTGTCGATGACCTTGATGTTGGCTTGCTCCAGGCGGTTATAGATCACTTCCAGGAAATCGATGTCCTCCTCCACGTTTGGGAAGACGTAGAGTATCTCGTTGTCGGTCACGAAGCCGCGCGGGCGGCCGCGCTCGATGAGCTGCGAGAGCAGCTTCTCATTCACCTCTTGCTGCTTGGTCAGCTTCCGCGTCGCCTCTGGCTTTGCGGGCTTCGCCGGTTTCACAGCTTTACCTGTCAGAGCGGCTCCCTTCTTCGCGGGCTTGCCCGCCGGAGCTTTAGCGGAGGCGGGCCGTTTCAATGCCTTCTTCTTCGGCTTGGCCTTCCCCCGCCGGACGGGCTTTGCCGGCTTTTTCCGCTTCACAACCTTCTTCGGCCGCCCGTAGCGAGCCTCGCCTCCGGCGGGCCGAGAGAGCTTCTTGGCCTTTTTATTGCGCGCCTGCTTCTTGGACATTTGTCTTTAATTATGGAAATCCGCGGTAATTTTACGTGAACTCCGCGGCTAGTAGGTAGGCAGCCGCTGCAGCTCTTCCATCGCGCCGTTCAACAGGTCCTCATTGCCGGACTGCTGGGCCTGCTTGACCTTCATGGTAAGTTCAAGACGCCGTTCCCTCAGCCCCTCTTTGCGCAGCTGGTTCTTCAGCTCCTCGAACTCCGCGGGGCCGATGTCCTCCGCGACGAGAAGCACCGCATCTATGACGCGGTCCAGGTCGGGGTCCTCGGCCTTGCGGCCGCCGCCTTTCAAAATGGACCACACCGCCGCGTACGGTTCAGGGAAGTATGGTACCACATCTTCGCCCAAGGTAAAGTCGCTCTTCGCCGCGGCGGCGGATATAGTGCGCTCCGCGAGCAGTTCCCAGCGGGATAACTTCCGGGAAGGCACGCCCGCTGGGGCTTCGGAGGCGCGCGGAGCCGGAGCCGCGGGAACCTCTATTCTCTCCATCTCCGCCACGAGGGCGGGTTCGTTGATGCCCGTCCGTTCGGCCAGGTCCTGGAGCCATGCGCTCCGTTCCACCGCGCTCGCCATGCCCTTTAGCTTGGCGAGTACGCGCCTCAGCTTCAGGAGATAATCCCGGTCGCGCAGGTCGCCCGCGCCGCGCGGGAGGTAACGGTCGAAGTAGAACTGGGCGGCGGGCTTGGCTTTCTCTACCATTGCCGCTATGGAGCCGGGGTCGGCCTGCACCGCCTCCGCGGCGTCCTTATAGCCCTCTACCACGGCTATCTTCACCCCGAAGTCCAGGCTCTCGGCCAGATCTATCGCCCGCTCCAGGGCGGCGTAGCCGGCACTGTCGTTGTCGAAGCTCAGGACCACTTTCCCGGCCAGCCGCCGCAGGGCGTGCAGGTGTTCGCCGGTGAGGGCGGTGCCGGAGGTCGCGACCACGTTCTTCACTCCCGCCTGCCAGACCATGAGCATGTCCATCTGCCCCTCGACGAGGAGTGCCATGCCGGCGTCACGAACGGCGTTTTTGACCTTGGAGAAGCCGTAGAGCAGCTTGGACTTCTGGAAAATCGGCGTCTCCGGGCTGTTCACGTATTTGCCCATATCGCCGGTATCGAACTGGGGCAGGATGCGGCCGGTAAAGCCGACTACCTTGCCGGAGTGGTTCCAGATCGGGAACATGATGCGCCCGCGGAAGCGGGCGAACATGCGCCCGCGATCGCTCTTCACCGCGAGTCCGGCCCGGAGGATGTCGTCCGAGGCATACCCGAGGTTCACAAGATGGCGGGAGAGCTCGTCCGTGCCCTGCGACGCCCAGCCAACCTCGAACTCTTCTATCGTTTCCGGAGCGAGACCGCGGGTCTTCAGGTAGTCGCTCGCGAGCGGCGACTCGACGTACATCTTGCGGTAGAAGTCGCGCGCGGCGGCGTTCAGATCGTAGAGCAGGCCGAAGTGCTTGTATTCCATCGGGCTTACCCGCCGGAGCTCGATACCCGCCTTCTCCGCGAGGATCTTCAGCGCCTCGCCGAATTCCACGTTCTCGTACTTCATGACGAAAGTGAAAATGTCTCCGCCCTCTCCGCAACCGAAGCAGTGCCAGGTATCGCGGTCCGGCGATATCATGAAGGACGGGCTCTTCTCGTGGTGGAAGGGGCAGAGCGCCTTGAAGTTTCTCCCCGCCTGCTGGACCTCGATATAGCCCTTCAACACGTCGAGGACGTGCAATTTCTCCTTGACCATGTGGGCCGGCGAGGTGTCCATTATGGATGCATTGTACCCGCGCGCGCAACGGACGCCTATATTGACCCGGAGCGTCTTTCTATGCATAATCCCCCCACGGAGGTTAGTGATGGCAAAGAAGCCCTTTGGAAAATTCGTGCAGTTCCTGATCGGCCTGCTGCTGGCGGTGGTGGCGGTCATGTTCCTCACCTGCGCCTTCCGTGCGCCGGACAAAATCTCCTTCGTCCTCGGGTGGATCAGCGCCCTGGCCTGGAGCCTGTTCTTCATCTTCGCGATGGTCATGTGCGTGTGCGCACAAAAGACCGACGGGACGGACCGCGCCATGGTGATCATGTCCTGCTTCGGTTCTTTCTTCGCCTGGACCGCGCTCGCCGATGTCGGCCTGCCGGCATGGATCGGTCTCGCCGCTGCGGTACCGCTCGCAATGCTGTTCTCGGGCATCTTTCTGGATAACGCGCTCGAGTGAGCGGGACGGGCAGGGTTTGAAGCGGAACGAGGGCAATCCCTCTTCCATCAGGTGGCGCGCCCTCAGGCGCGCCGCTTCGTTTCTTGATGGCAAGCCGCAGATTCCTTACAATGGATGCGTTCAAACCGTCCTCTATGGTCTTTAGCGGCTTCCCCTGCTAGAGCCCGCTATGGCGGGCGAATCCCTCCTTCGCGGTCTTTAGCGGGCCTTGCCCGCCGAAGCCCGCTATGGCGGGCGAATCCCTCCTTCGCGGTCTTTAGCGGGCCTTGCCCGCCGAAGCCCGCTATGGCGGGCGAAGGCGGGTGTAGTACAGTGGCAGTACGCTTGCTTCCCAAGCAAGAGACACGGGTCCGATTCCCGTTACCCGCTCAAAAAATCATAGCTATGATTTTTTGAGCGAGGCTCGCCCTCGGAGTACCGAGTGGCGGCCCACTCACTTATGAATAATGCTATGATTTTTTGAGCGAGGCTCGCCCTCGGAGTACCGAGTGGCGGCCCGCTCACTTCAATGTATTACGTCTATATTTTAAAAAGCGATAAAAATGGCCACACATATGTTGGCTATAGCAACGATTGGAAACGAAGGTTAGCGGAACATAACAGCGGTCTGTCTCTTGCCACTAAAAATCGAGGTCCTTTTAAAGTGCTAAAAATTGAGGAATTTGAAAACATCACAGAAGCTAAAAATCGGGAACTGTATTGGAAAAGTGGGGCGGGCAGAATAAAACTGAAACAAATGTATTCTGGATAATTGAGTAAATTTTCTTAGTGTCCTGCGCAGCTTCAGCGAATCAGGCCAAAAATCCGGTTATATGAGATAGCGTTCAATTCGCCCCTCTTTCCCTTGCCGCTTCTTCTCTCAATACCCGTTCTTCAGCGGTAGAGAGGTGTTGATTGTTCTCATATTGGGGATCCGCGGTCGCCGCTTCCCAGGCGCCCAGCAACTGCGTGAACGAAGTATCTTTTGGCTCGCCTGCGAAGACGGGCGAGCTTCGGATACTCGCAATGATCTCGCTCCGGTCAGGCTGAGACTCCTTCGCCTCGCCTCCATAGAGTTCCGGCCGCACCCCCTCGGGGTTCTGGGCGTAGGCTCGCAGGAAATCCAGGCGGTCACCGATATGCTGGGCATTGTTGGGATCAAACTCAATGTCCCGCTCGACGTGGCGCAGCAGGTCCTGCGGAGTTACGTCGGGCGGCAGGTCGTAATACGGGAATTGCAAAAGCTCCTCCCTGAGCGCCGCGAAGGCCACTTCGGGACCCCGCTCCGTGAAGGATTCCATAGATGGTTCCCCTAGCATGTATAAAAGCTACTATGCCGGTTTCCGTTGTCAATGACCAGTAATATTTATACTTGACCTTTTATGCCAAATATGTTAGTATGTTGTCCAGGAGGACATGATGTGGAAATCCGATGTCGTTTTGATGCTCATCACGGCGATTCTGGTCTTCGGAGACACCCAGTTCTGGGACCCGATGGTCGGCGCCTACTCGACGGTCGGCGCGCTCTGTGGCGCGCTCGCACTCATCATCGGCAGCTACGCGATCGCCGAGGCGATCCTCGTGAAGCTGCAGGGGGCGCGACCGGCGCCGGCTCTCGCGGTCGTCACGGTGAGCGCTCGATCGATGGGGTATCTGGAAACCCCACACAAACTGCTCCGCTGAAGCGGCGCGGTCTCCAGATCCGGCACGGTCCCCTCCTCGCGAGGTGGACCGTTCTGCTTTTTAATACGACTCGTTCGCGGTAGAATGCAGGTATGGAAATAGGCATTTTCGCCGCACTGCTCGTGGTCTTCGCCATCGGCTTCGGGGTGATCGTGAAGACCATAAAGGAGAACGGCCGGCCTAAGGATGACGGCCAATCCCTGCTCATGCTCCAGAACCAGCTGAACGAGCTGAACCGCACCCTGGACAAGAAGCTCCACGAGACCGCGGAAGCCACCAAGTTCCAGTTCGGCGAGAGCACGAAGATCATCAAGGACGTGACCGAGCGCCTGGCGAAGCTGGACGAGACCAACCGGCAGGTGGTGGGCTTCGCGGACCAGCTGCAATCGCTTCAGGACATCCTGAAGAATCCCAAACAGCGCGGCATCCTCGGCGAATATTACCTGGAGACTCTCCTTAAGAACGTCCTGCCGCCGGGAACGTACCAGATGCAGTATCCCCTCGGGAAAGATGAGAAGACCGGCAAGGACCTCATCGTGGACGCCGTCGTTTTTGTGAAAGACAAGATCATCCCCATAGATTCCAAATTTTCCCTGGAGAACTACAACCGCATTTCCGAGGCGCGGGAGCCCGCAGAACGCGAGCGGCTGGAAAAGTTATTCCTGGGAGATCTCAAGCTCCGCATCCAGGAAACGGCCAAATACATCATGCCCGAGCAAGGCACTTTGGATTTCGCCTTCATGTTCATACCTCACGAGGCTATCTACTACGACCTCCTGGTCAACAAGGTGGGTATGGTGACCGAGGATACGGAAAACCTGGTCCAGCGGGCCGCGGGCAAGTACCGGGTGATCATTGTTTCCCCTACCTCGTTCCTCGCCTACCTCCAGACCGTCCTACAGGGGCTCAAAGCCATGCAGATCGAGGAGTCGGCCAAGGAGATCCGCAAGAACGTGGAGCTCCTCGGCAAGCACCTGCAGAGCTACGACGAGTATTTCTCGAAGCTGGGCAACCACCTCGGCACCACGGTGAACACCTATAACTTCGCCCGCAAGGAGCTCGGCAAAATCGACAAGGACATCTACAAGATCACCGGCGAGACGATCGAGATGAAGACGACGGCGCTGACCGGCCCGGACAAGGGCGAGTAAAAAATCGAAAGGGAACGACACGCGTTCCCTTGGATGGTCCGCGTGGAGCGGACCATCCACTACGCTTGACAGCGCAGCTCGACGGCACGCAACCACACGGCTTGACCAGCGATCCGATACGGCGGCGGACGGCGGATCATGGACCCGCCGAACGCCCCGAGGATCATCGGAAAAAGGAACTTCTTCGCGATGAACTCGGCGGTCTTCCGAAGCTCACGGATGACGTACAGAACAAAGACGAGGATGACGGCGACGGCGAGAGCGGCAGCGGTCAGATATGGGTTCACTGGGTTATTTCCTCCTGGTGTGCATTTTAACATAATCAGTTTTATAAGTCAATATCTCCGGAGATCCTGGGAAGGTCCTCGCTGCCGTGTTCCAAGACTTGACGGCATCGAGCGTCTCCGCCGCCCCGCCCAGGAGCGATTGTCTAGGCGAAGATAACCGGAACGGATAAATAGAAAGCGACGGCGCGAGAATCGCGCCGTCGCTCTGTTCTGCATAGTCCTATTTCTTGCGTTTCCTCAAAAAGGTCGGGATATCCCAGGCAGAGGTCCCCTCGTCTTCTTCGTCCATGGTGTCCTTAGGACCGAAGATGCCGGGCCGTACGGCGGAGGTATACTTCGCCCCGTCCTTGGGCTGCTCCTTGGACTCATCCTTCTTGGAGCCTTCTCCTTTCTCGTCGAGCGGCACCGCACGCAGGGGGCGCTCGTCGCCCAGGTAGGTGCGAGGGGTCGCGAAGTTGGAACCGAAGAGAGACCCGCCCTGATTCGTACCGGAGAAACCGGTCGCGACCACGGTGATCTTGATCTCCTTGGGCTTCAGCTTGCGATTATGATACGCGCCGAAGATGATCTTCGCGGAAGGATCCACCACCTGGCGGACGAGCTTCGCGGCATCCTGGATCTCGGTCATCTTGAGGTCCGCGCCGCCGGAGATGCCGATGACCACCCCGTGCGCGCCCTCCGCCGAGACCTCAAGAAGCGGCGAATGGAGCGCGGCGTTCACCGCGGCAACGGCGCGGTCCTGTCCGGACGCGACCCCCACCCCGACAATGGCATGGCCGGCGTCCTGCACGACTCCGCGGATGTCCGCGAAGTCCACATTGATCTCGCCGGGAATCATGATGAGTTCCACAATCCCCTCCAAAGCGTTCCGGAGCACCTCGTCAATGGCCCGGAAGGCCTTTTTTACGGGCGTATCCTTATCGATGACGCTAAAGATCTGGTCGTTCGGCACTACGATGAGCGCGTCCACCTTTTCCTTCATGTGCGCTATGCCTTCCTGGGCGATCCGCTCGCGCTGGCTGCCTTCGAAAGTGAACGGCCGGGTCACGACCGCAATGGTCAAAGCGCCGGATTGCTTGGCCACCTCCGCGATCACCGGACCCGCGCCAGTGCCGGTCCCGCCGCCCATGCCTGCAGTGATGAAAATAAGGTCGGCTCCGGCGATAGCTTCCGCGATCTCAGAACGGTTCTCTTCCGCGGCCTGGTGCCCGAGCTCGGGGTTCATGCCCGCGCCGAGACCCTTGGTCAGGTTCTTGCCGATATAGATCTTTTTGCGGACCTGGCATTGATCCAAGTCCTGGTGGTCGGTGTTGACCGCGATGAACTCCACGCCGCGCGGGAAGTCCTTGGCCATGCGCGAGACGGCGTTCCCGCCCCCGCCGCCTACGCCAATCACCTTGATATTGGTGAGCGGGACGAACTCGTGCTCCGGCCGGCCGACGCGGCGCTTAGGCGCGGACCGGGTCTTCTTCGATTTTCGTTTGGTCTTGGCCATAGTAATTGTTCTAGTCGTTCTATCGTGAGTTCTTTGTCGCGTTTATAACGGTTAGAACATTGAGAACGCTTTACGGCATGAAGTAATCCAGGAAGCGCCGCAGGTTGAGATTCTTGAAATTGATGCTTCTTCGCGCGGGGCGGCCGTCATTCCACCATCCCTCCTGATCTCCGCCCGTGAGGAGCAGGCCGAAGGCGATCGTGAACTCGGGATCCTCCACGGCGTCGGTTGCAAGGGGCCCCCGCTCCTCCATCGCCCCGCCCAGGTCGGCGAAGCCGATCTGGCTGGTCAGACGGAGCTTCTGGCGGGCAAGTTCCGCGAGGCCGGGCAGTTTGGCGGTACCTCCGGTAAGGACGATACCACCCGCAAGCTGGCCGGACCTTTGGATGAGCGTGAGCTCATTATTTACGAATTCCAGTATCTCCGCAAGGCGGGCCTCGATGATCTCCGCCACGAAGCGGCGAGACACGCTTCCCTTGGCGTCCGGGGAGAACTTGGCCAGCTCGATAACCTCCTTGGAGCCCACCTCCCTCGGCAGGGCATAGCCGTAGTGCAGCTTGATCGCTTCGGCAAGAGGCACGGGCACCTTGAGGCCGACCGCGATATCATTCGTGATGGAACCGCCGCCGACAGGAAATATCTGGAGCGCGAGAAGCTTGTTCTCCTCGTATACGGCGACCGAGGTTGTGCCGCAGCCGATGTCCACAAGGACCACGCCGAGCTCCTTTTGCGACTTGCTGAGCACGGCACGGCTCGCGGCGATCGGATCGAATATCATGCCGCCAATCTCCCCCCCGGACATCTCGACGAGGCGCATGAGCGACTTCACATGCGGCGCGAAGGCGTCTACTACCATGGAAACCACCTCCAGCCTGCCGCCGGAAAGCCCAAGAGGACTCGCGATATCCCCCACTCCGTCCACGATGAACTCGCGGGTGATGGTATGCACCACCATCCGGTTCGGCGCGAGCTGGACCGCCTGGCTCGCCTTCACCACGCGGTCGATGTCGTCCTGGTAAATCTCGCTGTCCACCCGAGAGACCGCCACGATACCCTTGGACGCCTGGATCTTGACCTGAGGCGTGCCGATGTTCACGTACACGTTCTTCAATGCCGGGCGCGCCGTCTTGCGAATCTCCTCGAATATCTTGGACAGAGCGGGAACGGCCTCGCCGAGATCAGCAACCGCTCCCTTGCGCAGGCCATAAGAATTTTCTTTAAAGGTCCGTCTGAGGATGATCCGATCGCCCTGCCGCTCCACGAGCACCGCTTTAATAGATGATGTTCCTACGTCCAAACCTAAGATGAAATGAGATCCCATAAGCGTTTTTCCTGCTTTTTCATTTTCATCGTATCACGCTTCGTGAAGTGCCGGTAGCCTAAAAGGTGCAAAAGTCCATGCACCAGAAGGGGTCCGAGCGTAGCGTACCGCTCCGCCGTCGAGGCGCGCGCGCGAGCTCCGAGAAGGCTGCCGGGAGCTGCAAAATCGCGGTTCAGATACACTTCGCCGAGCATCTTCTCCGAAGAGGCGGGATGCGGAAAAGATGGAGGCTCCGGGAAGGCCAGCACGCTCACCACGTCCTCGGAGGCGATCTTCCTCGCCTCGCGGCCGCGGAAATCCTCCCGCGCCATGAGAGTGCGGCGAATCTTCTCCATCTCCCGGTTGGATACGACGTGGATATCGAACCCGGCATCCTTGAGGCGCAGCGCCTTCAAAAGCGGGGGCTTGGCCTTATTCAGTTTTCGTTCTAACGCAGTCGACATAGCTTTGTCATCCTGAGTTCCCTCGGAGATACTCGGGACAAGCTCCGGCGAAGGACCTTCCGTATCTCAGAGCAGAAGGTCCTTCGCCACCGCTGCGACCTCAGGATGACATCTATAAACTTACCCTTCTTTAATTATCTTCACCACCTGGGCTCCCTCCGCGCCTTTGAGGCGCGCCATCGCTTCCTTCATGAGCGCGGGAAACTCGGTGGTGCCCGCCGCCTTGAGTTCGCCTATTACTTTGCGGATGTCGTCCTCGGAAGGCGCTGCCGGCAGATATCCCTGGATGATCGCGAGTTCCTTCTCTTCTTTTTCCGCCGCATCCAGGTTGCCTCCCTGCCGGAAAAGGTCGGCGGCCTCGCGGCGCTTTTTGACCTCCTTCCGCAGGACGTCGATGACCTCGTCATCCGTGAGGGGGTTCGCGTCGCCTTTACTGCGCTTCTCGATCTCCCGGTTCTGCGTTTGCGCGATCAAAAAACGGAGCGTGTTGGCACGCTCGCTGTCATGAGCTTTGAGAGCCTCTTTGATGTCCGAGGTGATTTTTTCCAGCAATGTCATTGTAGTGTTCTAAACGCTGTAATCGTTCTAGTCGTTGTAATCGCGCGCTAGAACGTCTAGAACGAGGCTGTTGGCCGATACAACGCTTACAACAGTCCCAATTTCTTCAACCGGGCCATCTCCTCTTTCTTCTCCGCCTTGAATATGGCCGAGGACTTCCGCTCGCGGCGCGTCACCGGGCGGTCTTTGAAGCGTCGCTTGCGGACCTCCTGCAAAAGGCCGGAGCGGCGCACCTTTTTGGTAAACCGGAATATAAGCGCGCTGGAGTTCTCACCATCCCTTTTCTGGACCGAAACCATGGGCGTTAGTCTATAGGAATGCCGAGTTTTTGTAAAGGATTCATGATCTTCTCTCGTCTCACAGCTCGAGAAACGGCCTTGTGTGGAATCTGTCATCCCGGCCTCGAGCCGGGATTCAGAGAACCGAGGCTATCCTGGATCCCGGATAGCCCTGCTGGGCTTCCGGGATGACAACACGGGTACGGAATCCTCTCGAAAGGACTGCCGGGGTGCGCCATGGAGATCAGCCATGGAAGCCCTGACGCTACACACAAAGAGATTAATCGCCACCTACTCGTCGGGTGGCGATTATCATTTTCAGAACTTGAGCCTTGCAGCGAGGTCTTTCAGCTCTTCTTGTGGCGGATTATTCACGACGGCATGGAGCGAGGAACCCTTGTCCCCCCGCCAGCGAGGCAAGATATGAATATGCAAGTGCTTTACGGTCTGCCCGGACACGTCGCCGTGGTTTACGCCAATAGTAAAGCCGTCCGGCCGGAGGACTTCCTCGATCCGGGCGGTCACCTTCTTCAGGGCCTCAAACACGGGACCGATCTCCGCGCCGGGCAGGTCGAGCAGGGTCGAGGCATGGATTTTGGGGATGACCATAGCGTGCCCCGGCGCGCGAGGGGTGATGTCCAGGATGGCGAACGCGTGATCGTCTTCGTAGACCATCATGGCAGGGATCTCCTTGGCGCCTATTTTGCAGAAGATGCAATCCATAGAGATGGTATCTGGTATCTGGTATCTGGTATCTGGTATCTGGTATCTGGTATCTGGTATCTGGTATCTGGTATCTGGTATCTGGTATCTGGAACTTAGAATCTAGTAAAAACAGATATTCATCCAGATTCAAGATTCTAGATACCAGATTCTTATTTTATCCTTTTCCTTATCTCGTCCACCAGCCTGGTCAAAGGTACGGTCTCTTGGGTGGCGTGCTTCAGGTCGCGGATGATGATACTCTCTTCGAACACCTCCTTCTGCCCCAGGATCAGCGCCAGCTTGTTCTCCTCTCCTCCCGCCATCTTCAGCTGGGCCTGCAGGGATTCCTTGGACAGGGCCTCCGAGACCTGGATGCCAGCCTCGCGCAAGGTCTCGATGATACCGAGCATCTTCTTTTTAGCGAGGTCGCCGACATGGATTATGAAGACACGCTTGCCGGGCTTCGGCGGCGGGACCACGCCCTGCGCCTTCATCGCGAAGATCACCCGTTCCATATGCAAAGCGCCGCCCACGCCCGGAGTGGATTTGGTGCCAAGGGTCTCGAAGAGATAATCGTAGCGCCCGCCGCAGGCCAGAAGCTGGAGCTCCTCTCCTCCGCCATCTATGGACAGCTCGAAGACCGTGCGCGCGTAGTAGTCGAAGCCGTGCACCAGGAAGTTGTTCAGGGCGTAAGGGACCTTCAGCTCGTCCAGGTATTCCAGGACGGAGCGGAAGTGATGGGAGCAGGGACTGCAAAGCTTGTCGAAAAAATTCGGTGCCTGATGGGCGAGTTCACGGCAATGCTCATTCCTGCAGTCCAGCAGGCGCAAGGGATTCACCTTGAAGCGCCGCTTGCAGTCTTCGCAGAGCGCGTCTTCGTGGTTCTTGTAGAAATTCTGGAGCTGACGCATGTAGATCGGCCGGCAGATCTTGCAGCCCACCGAGTTCATGGTCAGGGCAACCTTCTTCAGCTTCAGGCTCTCGAAGAGCTTCCAGAGCACGAGCACGATCTGCGCATCGTAGAGAGGATCGTTCACCCCGCCCATAATCTCGAACCCCAGCTGATGGAACTCGCGCCAACGTCCCGGCGCCAGGCGCTCATAGCGGAAAACCGGCCCTTCGTACCAGAACTTCTGGAGCTGGCCCGCGCGGGAGAGCTTATGCTCCAGGAATGCCCGCGCCACCCCGACCGTGATTTCGGGGCGGAGCGCCAACATCTCGCCGGTCTTGGAACGGGCGGTATAGAGCTCTTTCTCCACGAGTTCGGTCGCCTCTCCGGCCGTATTTATAAAGAGGTCCGCCTCCTCGAGCACCGGCGTCTCGATCTTCAGGAAGTCATAGAACTCCGAAAGCTTCCGCGCGACTTTGAAGAGCTTATCCCAATAGAGCCACTCCGCGCCGTAGATGTCCTCCATTCCCCGCGGCGCGGAGAAACCGGCGTCGGGTTTGGATACGGCTTTCTCGGGAGGTTTGGAACTCATTCGCGGGTGTATACCTGTATCTAGAACGACGGTGCCTGGAATACGGTCGCCTGGGTCGCCGGCCAGAGGCGGAACCGCGCTATGCCGATGATGTCCTTCTTGGGCAGCGGTCCCCAACGCCGCGAATCGAAGCTGTAAGGCCTGTTGTCGCCAAGCATATAGTACTGGTCCGGGCCCAGGGTAACGTCGATATGGCTCGTATTATCGCCATTCGGACCGAGATAATCCTCCTTGAGCGGCATGCCGTCGGGATGCTCGCCGTTCGATATCATCACTTTGCCGTCCTCGATCTTTACCCGCTCGCCGGGCAGGCCGACGATGCGCTTGATGAAATAGGTCGACTCGTTGCCGGGGTAGCGGAAGACGATGACCTCGCCGCGCTCCGGCTGGCGCAGGCGATAGGTCAGCTCATCGATCAAGAGATAGTCGCCGTTATGAAAATTGGGCACCATGCTCTCTCCGGAAACCAGGAAGGGCTGGACCAGATAGTGCCTTACGATGAACACCGCCGCGATCGCGATCACCGCCACCTCGACCACCTCAAGGAGCGATGCGAAAAATCTGCGCATTCCGCTATTATACCTACCGCGGTCGGGAGCGCAACTCGGTAGAAAGGTTATAGGTTACAGGTTACAGATTACAGGTTGTAGCGAAACTGCTTGGCACTGTAACCTGAAACCTGTAAGCTGTAAGCTATGCGATTAGTGTTCGGTCTCGGCAATCCCGGCAGGGAGTATGAGAACACGTATCACAATGCGGGCCTTCTTGCGCTCGGAAGCCTCGAGGGGACGCTGCGGGAAAGGGAAGGGAACAAGGCTCCGGTGAAGACACAGGAGGATTTCTGGTATCAGAAATACGGTGATCTTGCGCTCGCTGCGGCGAAACCCGCTTTTTTCATGAACCAGTCCGGCGGGCCGGTCCGGCGCGCGCTGCATTTCTTCAAGCTTGCGCCCGAAGACCTGATCATCCTGCATGACGACAGCGACCTGCCGCTCGGGACATGGAAACTGGAACGGGAACGCGGGTCGGCCGGGCACCACGGCGTGGAATCGATCATGGCTGCCATCGGTACGAACGATTTCTGGCGCGGACGCATCGGCATCCGGCCGCCGGAGCCCCCCGGCCGCCTGCCCGGCCAGGGGCGGCTCAAGGCGGATGAGTTCGTGCTCTCCCCCATCGGAGACGGGGATCGGACGATATTAGAGAAGGCGTTTCAGGAGCTCGCCAGGAAGCTGATCGAGAACGTATAGGTACTGCCGTTCTTGCGGATGTCGGTGAGGGGCAGGTCCACGTCCTTGAAGCCGGGGGTGATCTTCAGCTCCTCCTTCAGTTCGGAGATGGCTTTGTCCGAACCGGCGGTACCGGTCAGCGCTATCCTGTCGGAAGGACCGCCGATGGCCAGACGGTTGATCGTTATGCCGCGGCGGGAAGCGATCTCGAGGAGCTTGCCGAGCAGAGGCGCCTTTCTCTCCGCCGCCGCATTCACCGCTTCGACGAGCTCTATACTCCGGTTAAACTCCCTCGCCTGCTCTTTCAAGCTCTCGATCTCCCGCGCCTGCGCGGGATCGAGACGCAACAGTCCCTGCTGCTGCAAGGAGGAATTAACCCGGCCGACGAAGAATATCGCCCCGGCGAAGACGATCAGAAGCACGCCGAGCGCGAGCGGGACCAGGAGGCGCCAAAAGCTCAGGAAGTGCTCTATCTGCTCCTCGTGGTACTGCGCCTGCGCGTCGATACCAAGCAATGAAAGCTCGCTGTCATCCTTGCGCGGCAAGCGGCCCCGCAGGGCACCGCCGAAAGCGATGAACCATTCGGGAGTGAGAGGAGGCGAGGTCAGCGGGACCAGTTCTCTCGCCTTGCCCCCGAAGTCCGAGCCGATGACGCTCATGATCTCCTGCTGCATGCCCGTTGCGCCCACGAAAATGTCCCCGAGCGGCTCTTTCCAATGGGAGTTATAAAAGTTCTGGATTTGGCTCACGCTGCGCACGACCATGGCCTGGAACGACTCCAGGGTAATACTCTTGGCGTCCCCCTGCAGGTCCTTCCAGGTGTTGAAGTAATCGAATTGCAGATAGCCGTTCCGGACGATCAGCACATCCAGCCCCTCGGTGTCCGCCGCGACGACCACCGAGGCCGCATGCGGGTCGAAGCCGCTCGCTTGCCTCGTGACCCGGGCCAGGGAGATGGCCTTGGATTCTATCGCGAAGAGGGAAAAACCCCCGGCGCGCAGGGCCGCCACGAGATCGTCCGCGGTGCCCTTGTCGAGAAAGGCGGAGAGTATTTCCACGCGCCCGCTGGAGCTGTTACGGGTCAGGACCTGCCAGCCGGCGTAGAAGTTTTCCGAGCCTCCCGGCAGGGCCATCTTGAGATTCAAGGCGACGGCCTTCTCCAGGCTCTCCCCTTCCAAAAAAGGAAGGGCGAACACCTGGCTGTAGATATGAAGCGAGGAGAGGGACACGACCACGTTCACCCGGGCCGAGCTGCGGGCCCGGCGTCCCAATATCCGTGAGCGCAACTCGCGGAGCGCGGCGCCGAAGGCCGCTGGATCCTCGATCCGGCCGGCGGACATGACGCCGGGCCCGAGGCGCACCGAAGCGGCGAAGGACGAGCCGCTTGCCACGAACCTGAGGGCGCTGTCGGAGACCTCCAAGCCGCCCACCATGGGCCGGGCCTCGAGCAGGACGAACGTCTTATGGACGAGATCGCGAAAGGTCATTTTCCAGTTTGTAGTGGGTAGTTCGTAGTGAGTAGTTCGTAGTTGGGAAATCTGACAAACGGACATACCTTCCGGTTCTTCATAGTGTCGTGATGGAGAGGGGCGTAATCTGGCTCGTGGTGGCGGAGACCACATAAACCGCTTGCAGGCGCCGGCGGCGGTTGGCCCAGGTAGCGATGGAAAGGACGGTGGCCTGCCCGCTCGACGGGCTGCCCTGGGTCACGGTCACGGTCGCGTAGCCGGCCGGACAAGGATTCGTGATCGCATGATACGGCACGCAGTAACCGGAAGCATCCGAGAAATCCTTGTCCCGCTCCAGCAGGAGTTCCGCGTCCCGGATGCCGCTCATCGCGATCGCCGCGGCGCGGTTGGCGGACTGGAATCCCAGCGAGGAGTTCAGGAAGGAGATGGCGATGAGCGCCAGAGACGTGGCGAAAAGCAACACGATGCCCCCGATGAGAAATATGGTGGAAAGGGCGGCCTGCGCGCGGCGGAGCCAGATAGAATCCGGAATCTGGAATCTGGAATCTGATGTGCGCATCCCTATAAGTATAACCTTTTCAGATCCTCTAGATTCCAGTTACCAGATTCTAGATTCCAGACCTCATCGGCTCCAGTTCACATTGATAGCGTCCACCCGCGGGCTCTGGGTCTGGCTCTGGTTGGAGGTCAATTTCACCCGGTAACGGAAATAACGCGCGTTGTAATGGAAGACCAGATCCACCGCCTTGGATGCGCCGGGTCCCGTGACGTACCAGGTATTGGGCGTACCGTCATACCCTGCATAATCCCAAGGGCCGCTTGAGGAATCCGATACCGCGAACTGGAAGCCGACGGAGGCGTTGTTTACAGGCGAAGGCAATGCGCCCTGCCAGAGCACAGAGTTGATCTGGGCGCCGCCCTCGACGCTCGTGTCGAAGGTGCTTGAATCCAGGGTGCCGTATGTGGACGTCGCCACCCAGGAGGTGACCACCTTATAGTTGGACGTGCCGCAGCCGTTATGGTTCGAGCAATTGAAGCTGATCCAGCCTATGGCGTCGTTCCAGGCGTAGTTCGAGAAATCCCCGGTGAAAGAGGCGCTGTCGATGAGCACGCGGTACGGCGCCTCGCCGCAACCGCCGGTGTTGTTGCAATCGAAACTGATCCAGCCGTAGGTATCGTTCCACGCCCAGCCGGATAGGTTGCCGGCGCCGTCGTTCGTGACGGAATAGCTCGACTGGCCGCAGATATCGCCGTTGCGGGTGGTGGCGCAATCCAGGGATATGTCGCCCGCCGAGGAACTCGCGTAGCCCTGGAGCTTCTGGGCGGTAGTGGTCGCTCCGGTGTTACCGACGTAGAAATCTATCCAGCCAAGAACATCGCTCCAGGCCCAGTGGTCAGTCGTGGTCGCGGAGATGTTCGAGGCATGCGCAGGCAGTATCGAGAAGCACAGGAACAAGAGCGACCCCAAGGACAGGGCGGCGATGAACATCGCCCGCTCGGAGGGCTCCTTTCGTCCATTGTTCTGGTGGGTCTTCATGGGATAAGGACTGGACCTAAGGCCCCGCCAGATTCGAGATGACAAGAGAGCCGGTGCTCGTGGCGTAGCTCACGCTGGACGAGGTCGCAAATTTTGCGTTGGTGCTCGTCACCGTAACCGGACCGTCCTGGCCGGGCCCGCCGGACCAGTCGCTCTGGGTGAACACCCGGTTGCGCGTCCGGGTGAGGTAGTTCGCGATCGTGGTCGTCACCTTGCCCCAGCTGTAGACGATCGTGACCTTCTTGACGGACGGGTCCAGGATCGCGCCCGCATCGTCTATCCTCCCCGATCCGTTGCGCATGCCATCCTCCACGTAGAAATAGCGGGTATAAGTGGTAGTGGCGAGAAGGACGCTCTCGGCGCCCGAGGTCGCCGTGTACGGCGAGGTTGAGGCAATCAGGTAATAGCGGTTGGCGGAGGTGGTGGCCAGGGTGTCCAGGTTGTGCCAATCGCTTTCCGCGAACACCTCCAGGTTGTCCAAAAGCTCCTTGCCCAGGGCCGAAGCCACTTGCGCGCGGGTAACGTCCCCCTGCGTCTTTATCGTGGGAGAGATTATGGCCAGCGCGGACGTGATCAGTATCACCCCTACGCCGATCGCCACGATGACCTCTATGAGGGACTGTCCGGCGCGTAGGAGATATCGTGGTCTGTTCATCGGTAAGTTCACAACTTCATTATACGCGCGTCAGTAGGCCACCGCGCCCGAACTATCCACGGTAATGGTCACGATAGTGCTCGTGGAGTTGCGGGAGGCGATCCTTACGGAGCTCGTAGCCAGGGGCCGTCCGGTGATCTGGACGAAGACGGCGCTCGTGGAGCTGCCTGCCGGCAGGAAAGAGGCGGCGAATTGCAGGCCCGCGGGCAGAAGATATATGTCCTCGCGGGAGGAAGTGCTGTACGCGCC
>JANWIW010000012.1 GCA_025449695.1 Minisyncoccota bacterium
ATGCCGCGCTCGCGTTCCTGCTCCATCCAGTCCATGACCGTGGCGCCCTCGTGCACCTCGCCGATCTTGTGAGACACGCCGGTATAAAAAAGGACCCGTTCGGAAACGGTGGTCTTGCCGGCGTCGATATGGGCGATGATGCCGAGGTTTCTGGTCTTTTCGAGGGGGTATTTGCGGGGCATAACAGAAAGAATTCAGAATCTAGAATTTAGAATCTAGTATCATTGCGGACGATATTGCCGCATTAAGAGCTCGTCGTGCGGGAGCGGGCGAAGTGCGCGAACGCCCGGTTGGCTTCCGCCATGCGATGCATGTCCTGCTTCTTCTTGATAGCCGTGCCTTCGTTCTTGGACGCGGCGACGAGTTCCGTCGCAAGCTTGTCCGCCATCGGCTTGCCTTTGCCGGCGCGGGCCGCGCCGATGATCCAGCGGACCGCGAGCGTGAAGCGGCGGCCGGTGGAGACCTCCTGCGGTACCTGATAGTTCGCGCCACCCACCCGGCGGGACACCACCTCGATCTGCGGCGAGGCGTTCTCGATGGCCCGTTCGAAGACCGCCATCGGCTCCTCCTTGGTTTCCTTGGCCACCTTATCCAAAGCCGCGTAGACCAGCCGCTCCGCGAGCGACTTCTTGCCGTCGCTCATGACGGAGTTGATGAACCGGCCGAGATCGATGCGATCGAACTTCGTGTCGGCCTGATGGTATTTCTTGTAGACGCGTTTCTTTCTCATGTGACGCTAATATGCGAACCTTATGCCAATCAACGAATTACGGATTCATGCATTGGCGATTGGTAGATTGGCATCATTGTTTGCCCTTGCCTACTTTGGCGCCGTACTTGGAGCGCTGCTGCTTGCGGCCTTCAACGCCGGTCGCGTCCAGTACGCCGCGGACGACGTGGTAGCGGACGCCCGGAAGGTCCTTCACGCGGCCGCCGCGGATCATGACGATGGAGTGCTCCTGAAGGGTGTGCTTCTCGCCGGGGATGTACGCGGTCACCTCCATGCCGTTCGTCAACCGCACGCGGCAAACCTTGCGGATCGCGGAGTTCGGTTTCTTGGGAGTGGTGAACACCTTGAGGCACACGCCGCGCTTGAAGGGTGAAGCGGAATCCACCGGTTTGTTCTGCAGGGTGTTGAAATAATAGGACAAGGCCGGCGCCTTGGTCTTCGTGACCAGGGGCTTGCGGCTCTTCTTTACGAGTTGATGGATGGTAGGCATGCCCGAACGGAATCTAGAATCTGGTAGTTTTGAACCAGGAGAGGATAACTTATTTAACCCTGGAAGTCAATAAAATCAGCCACCATTGTGAAGGCACAACGGTTTGCATCCTAGATTCCAGATACTAGATACCAGATTCTAGCCACTAGAAGAGCGCCTGCCCGGTCAAGGCTCCAAAGAGCTTCCCCACCACGGGGGCGATCCAACCGCCGCCCATCCAGAGCAAAACGAATATTAAGATAATGCCGTAACGCTCCAGGAAGTACATGAGGCTTGCCACTCCCCGGGAGCTGGGTAAAAGGGCGTAGAGCACCTTGGACCCGTCGAGAGGCGGGATGGGCACCAGATTGAAGATTCCAAGGGAGAGGTTCACGATGACCACCAGGGCGAACATGCCTGCGAGCGTCGGCGAACCGTCGAACGCGAGCGTGAGCCGGACCAGGATACCGAATACGGCTGCCAGTATGAAATTACTCAAAGGACCGGCAGCGCCTATCTTCCCCGCCGCGGCCTTGGGGTTCGGCAGGCGGTTCGGATCGTAGGGCACCGGCTTCGCCCATCCGAGCACGACCGGCGAGCCGACCGAGAGCAGAAGGATGGGCAGGAGAATGGAACCGAAGAGGTCTATGTGCTTCAGCGGGTTCAGGGTTATGCGCCCCGCGTCGCGGGCAGTCGAGTCGCCGAGCTGCTCGGCCATGAGACCGTGAGAAACCTCGTGCACCATAACCGAGAAGATCAGGGCAATGAACTCGAATATATAGAAAGTGGCAGTGCTCATTGGTCCATTCTAAACCGGTGGCGTGCTTTTGTCATGAAAACAGAAAGGAGAGGCGCCATGCCTCTCCCCTCCTTATGCCGTCCGCGAGAACGGCTATGCAGCCTCACCCTCGATCACCTCGATGTCGAGGAGTTCCCTGTACTGCTCCTCGTCGTCGAGACCGTAGCCGATGACGAACTCCGGCCTGATCTCGAAACCGGCGTACTCCGGCGTGCAGGGGTATTCCGTCTTGCGCGCTTCCTTCTTGTCGAGCAGGGCGGCGATCTCGATGCTCGAAGGGCCGCGTTCCTGGACCAGCGGCTTTGTCTCGAACATCGAGAGGCCCGAGTCGATGATGTCCTCCACGATGATGACCGGGCGGCCGGCCATGTCCGCCCGCGGTTCGGTGAGGAATTCCACCTTCCCGCTCGACATGCGCCCTTTCATGCTCTTCACTTGGATGAAGTCGAGGCGGATCTGCACTCCCTTGTTCGCGCGCTGGATGGCGCGGATAAGGTCGGTGCAGAAGAACATCGCACCTTTCAAAGTGCAAAGCACCACCAGCACCTGGTTGGCGTACTTCTCGGCGATCTGAGCACCCATCTCGGCGATCCGAGCCTGGGTCTGATCATGGGTGTACAACACTCGTCGTGCCATGTTTTTCTCCCGTCCGACTTGCCCCTCGCGGTTCGGGCTTTCGGACTATCTTTTCGCTGACTTATTTTTAAGAATTTAAATCCGTTTTGTCAATATAGCGCCGGGTTGGTACAATCAGGCTTCAATCTCCGCATGCGCCTGTAGCTCAACTGGATAGAGCACCTGCCTTCGAAGCAGGAGGTTCCAGGTTCGACCCCTGGCGGGCGCACAGAAAGATATACCCTGCGGACGAACCAAGGGTGTAGTTCTCGTGGCTCTTAGAGCGAAGCGACGTAGAGCCACGTAATCCCGTGGGAGTCCGATTCCTACCGGGGACACATTCAAGGTTATGTAGTAGAAGCAGGAGTCGCCGTGCCCTTCCGTAGCTTTAGCGAAGGAGGGACCCCCTGGCGGGCGCACACTTCGACAAGCTCAGTGCAAGCACTTCGGCTCTGTTTTGCTGGCTTAAATCCAATATTTACAGTGAACTTGTCGAACTGTGCATAACTCCACGTTGATTACTTGATGTCAATGAGTAACACTAAATAGTAGACGGTGTATGACCGCCGCCTTGAATCGATAGCGTAGTGCACGCAGACAGCAAAAGCTGGCTACTTCGCTGGCTCTGGGCCTCCAAGGCAACCGTACGACATCGTCCACGAGGATCATCTCTCGTACAACCGCCTCTTACAAAGGCCCGCGCATCAAAATCGAAACTCCGCGTCCTCCGTGACCTCCGGAGTTTTCGACTTTTTAACCGCTTTCTCCGCATGTGTATCTCACCCACCTTCAATAGAATTATCCAACAACCTTGTCCAGCAGGTCCCGTGTGTCTACTAGTTATATAAATCAAAGCCTCTCTTTCAAGTTTCTCTGCTTTGTGCGCCCACCAGGGATCGAACCTGGGACCGTCTCGTTAAGAGCGAGCTGCTCTACCAGCTGAGCTATGGGCGCTTATAAATTCACCGCGCGGTCAACTTCGGTAAGATGATGCCATTTCTTGCGAACGAAATCAACATTTCTCGCAGGATTCACAACCGCGCCCTGTATCCATCCAAAAACCTTGTGCCGCATATCGACGCTTTTCGGAACGCTAACCTTCACGGTGCCATAATAAAGATTGTTCTTCTTGAACCCGGTGCCGGGAGGCTTTATATAACTTTTACCAAAATTCTCAACCGGTATGCCCGTGATATCGGACCAGAAATTCTTCAGATCGCCCTCGTTCTGCTGGGGATATATGTTCATCCAAGCTTTTAGCAGCCCGGGACGCATACCAAACACTATGTACACCCATTCTACAAAGAAAGCTATGAGTATCGGGTCGGAATTCGTGAGAGCAAACATGTTAGTCTTACTGCCTTCCGCCCAGTAAAGAACCGCTCCCATAAGAAGGAGTGCATCTGGCGAAAGAGGATGGTCGATCTCTTGCATCGCCGCCTCAATGATCGCATCTATTTGCCGGGAACGTCGTTCTTTTTGACTTTGGGCCCCACGGGACAAAACGGATATTTGTTTCGTATACAGGCGGGCCTTATCTGCGGGCTTCAGGGGAACTTCTTTGAGCCAAGCGCTTAAAACGCTTTTGGACAGCTTCAATTCATCGCCGATCTCGCGATAGCTCAGACCTTCCTTCCTGAGCTTGACTGCTAACGCGCGGGTTGAGTGCCTCGCCATACCTTGATCATCACCGTAAGTTTTTGTCTCGGCTAATTGGGGATAACATAAACAGAACAGCCTGTCTTTTGGTGTGCCCGTATGGTATACTACACCGCCGTCAAGGAGCGGTAGAGTATCTTTTCCCATGTTGGCTCTGGACACTCCCCTTTCCGCACTTCCCCATACCCAGCGCTTTTTGAGCAAGCTGAAGAAGCTCCATCTGGAGACGGTCCGCGACCTCGTTTACTATTTTCCCGTCCGTTACGAGGACTATTCCGCCGTGCGCACCATCGACGATCTGGCTCCGGGCGAGCAGGTCACCGTCCAGGGCATTATCGAGGAGGTGGAGGCCCGGCGGGCGTGGCGCCGGGGCACCGCTATCGTGGATGCGGTGATCGTGGACGAATCCGGCGCGGCGATCCGCGCGACCTGGTTCAACCAGCCCTACCTCAAGGAAACCCTGCGCCCCGGACGCCACGTGAGTCTCTCCGGCAAGGTGTCCCTCTCCGAACGGGGCGAGGTCTACCTCAGCCATCCCACTTACGAGTTCATCCCTTCGACGAGCTCAGGGCAAGCGCACGCCGTGCAAACAAAACACACGGCGCGACTCGTGCCTATCTATGGCGAGACCCAGGGACTCACCTCTAAGGGCATTCGTTTTCTCATTGAGCCGCTCATCGGGCGGGTAGAGGCGACGGAGTGGCTGCCTGAACCCCTGCTCGAGAAGCACGCATTCGCGGAAATGGGCGACGCGCTGCGGGCGATCCATTTTCCAGATTCGCTGGAGGAAGCGGAGGCTGCCAGACGCCGTTTCTCATTCGAGGAGCTCTTCCTCCTTCAGCTGGCCACCCTCAAACAGAAAATGGCCCTGGCGCGGGCGAACGCGCCCGGGATCAAGACCGATATCGAATGGTTGAAGGAAGCGCTCGGCCGCCTGCCCTTCGAGCTGACCCAGAGCCAGAAGAAGTCCCTATGGGAGATTATCCAAGACATGGAGAATACCCACCCCATGAACCGCCTTCTGCAGGGCGATGTCGGTTCCGGGAAAACGGCGGTCGCCGCCTTGGCCGCTCTTTTGGCGGCACGCGCCGGTTTCCAGTCCGCCTTTATGGCTCCCACCGAGATACTGGCGCGCCAGCACTTCGAGACCATCAAGAAACTTTTCGCCCGGTTGTCCGAGGACGAGGTCCCGGCCGTAGGCATGCTCGCCGCCGGCGGGGCCAAAGCCTTCTATAGCCCCGAACTCGAAGGAGACCTGAAACGGCCCGAGTTCCTGGAGAAACTGGAACGCGGCGAGATCGCGATCGCCATCGGCACCCATGCCCTCATTCAGAAAGGGATCTCCTTCAAGAAGCTCGGCCTGGCCATCGTGGACGAGCAGCACCGCTTCGGCGTCCGCCAGCGCGCCGCGCTCCTCGCCCGAAAGACCGTGCCTCACTACCTTTCCATGTCCGCGACCCCTATCCCCCGCACCCTGATGCTCTCCGTTTTCGGCGATCTGGACGTGTCTCTCATCACCGAGCTGCCTTCCGGGCGTAAGAAGATCATCACGAAGATAGCCCCGCCCTCGGAGCGGCAGGCGACCTACGGCTTCGCGCGGGAGAAGGTTCGCGAGGGACGCCAGGTGTTCGTAATCTGCCCGCGCATCGAGCTGCCCGACGAGAAGGAAAAGCCGCTCGACCCCCGTGCCCTGGCCATGCTTGAGGTCCGTTCCGTGAAGGAGGAATACGAGAAACTCGCCAAGAAGGTTTTCCCGGACCTCAAGGTGGCCATGCTCCACGGCAAGATGAAACCGGCGGAAAAAGAAAAGGTCATGGCTGATTTCAAGGCGGGCCGCGCGGATATCCTGGTGTCCACCTCGGTCGTGGAAGTGGGCGTGGACGTGCCGAACGCGAGTATCATGATCATCGAGGACAGCGACCGCTTCGGCCTGGCCCAGCTCTATCAGTTCCGCGGACGGGTGGGCCGGGGCGAGCATCAATCGTATTGCTTCCTCATGACCGCGAGCGACAAGAAGACCGAGAACGAGCGCCTCAAAGCGCTGGTGGCCGCGAAGAACGGCTTCGAGCTGGCAGAGCATGACCTGCGCCTGCGAGGCCCCGGCGAGTTCCTGGGTGAATCGCAGACGGGCCTGCCGGACATCGCCATGGAAAGCCTCAGGAACCCCGTACTGGTGGAAGAGAGCCGGATGGCCGCGAAAGAACTCTTGGCGGCCGATCCCGCGCTCAAGAAATATCCCCTCCTCGCGTCCCGGGTGGAAGGTTTCGCGAAGAAGATCCATTTGGAATAAATAACACCCGGATCCTCTCTGTCATCCCGAGCCCCGTGGGGGTACACGGGGTAAACTCCGGCGAGGGACCTCCCGAAAGTATCGAGATCTCCTATTTTAGAAAGTGTGGAAAGGTGCCCGTTTCCAAGGCGGCTTATGAAACCGGATATCTTTCAGAACAAGTCTGCATCCGAAATCTCCAATAGCAGAGGATCCCTCGTCTTCACTCGGGATGACAGACCTAGCGGCTACGCCGGAGCAAGAGGTAGATCCCGCTGGCGATCGTGGCGCCAATCACGTCGTCAAAGAGGTCCTTCAGGGTATCGAAGAGGCCGCCCGGCCGCATGTAGCCGAGGACAATGTCGTGCGAAATGAACGCCTGGGTCAGGTATTCATAAATCTCCCACCCTACCCCGACGGCAGCGGCCGCCGCTACGGCGACGAATAGGGTGAAGAACCAGTTGCGATCCGGGTCGAACACAGGAAA
>JANWIW010000013.1 GCA_025449695.1 Minisyncoccota bacterium
ACAATCGTAACCCCCTCAACTGAAGTCCGTCCGGTATGGCCGGAGCGGTTGCTGCATGGACCGATTTGAACTGCCCGCATAATATCACTTTTCTGTGATTATGCAAGCAGAAGAACGAACATCGCGCACCGTGAAGGTGCGCGACATTTTGTTCGATCAATTGGCCGTTGCGGGAAATGTGTTATTCATGGACCATCCCCTGGCAGTAAACTCCGCCCTGAAGCGGGAAGTGTACGCGATAACACCCCGCGCCTGGTCGCTCTTGCCTAGCGCAGGCTTGGGCGCCAGAGAGTACTTCTCGTCGTGGTCTTCGTAGTTCGGAATGAGAATGCCCCAGCGGACCAGTAGAGCGAAGGCCGTTCTGTAGTTACGGCGGCGGAACTTCAGATCGAGCTTGTCGTACTGCTTCTCGACCCGATCCTGAATGTCCCCTTCCGCACGGCAATCGCTGCCGAAGCTCTTCACGTCCCTGCCGAGGCCGAGTACCGCGATGAGGATCTGCTTCGCCATGAGCACGTCGGGCCACCCTTCGAGAAACGGCTCGACCTGGAAACGGCGATTCGCCTCGACGCAAAGCTCCACGATGACCGTTGCCGGCATCGTCCAGTCGGCCGGATGCGCATTCTCGTTACCGTTTCCATTGCCGTTGCCGTTCCTCGGCACTTCTGCCTTAGGCCCGGACTGCGCTTCCGAAACCAAGCGAGGAGCCTTCTCAAAACGCGTCGGCGGCCGGCGGGCGAGAGCCCTGTTCTGCATGCTCTCCCGAACCTCTTTCCTCTTCTCGGGCTTTACGTCAGGCCGAAGCGCGCGCCTGATCTGGCGTGCTTCGCTCGAGGCGGGCGGGAACTTGAGCAAAAGGTCGCGCAGATCATTCTCGAGCTTGGCAAGTTTTTCTGCCGTCCTCAGTTCGTCCGCCGTCTGCTTGACTCTTGCCCGCTCGGCCTCCAGCCGGGCGATCTTGGACCCCAAGCGTTCGTGCGTCTTTTGCTGAAGACGGATCAGCCGCAACGTCAGGACGAATTGCAGGAAGCCCGGGATCCGGACCGTCCCGGTCTCGCCGCCGGCAAGCCGCGCTATCTCGTGGAGCGGCTCATCGAAGGAGTTCCGGAACGCGCGGTACGCCGAATGCATGCCCCGTGGCCCGGTTCCGATGCACCACATCCCGGAGGCCGCGAAGATCGCTGCGATCAGGACCCAATACGGCATTACGACGAAGGCTACTCCGAGATCGTGGTCGAGCGGGAAGATGACGAAGAGCCGCGCGTGTATGGGCGGCACCCTGACCGCTTGGTAGATCGGATTGAGGAACGTCACGCCCACGATCGCGAACGGCAACCCGATCGCCTTGAGGAGTGCCAGGTTGCGGCCGCGGGTGATACGGGTGGACTTCTTGCAAAACTCGCCATAGAGCCATCCGCCCCACGTGAGGGCGACGACGCCCAAGAGCATGGCGGTAAGCGCGAATCCGATCTCGAGCTGGCGGCCCTCGAGGAACTGCCCCAACGGATCAGCCAAGTACCAGTCGATCAACCATTCGTTCCTCATGAACGGATGGGGCTTGGACTGTCCGATCTGGAGACGGTATCCATCGCGCGATAGGAGCACAAGTCCGGAGCCGGCTCTCATCAAGAACCATCCTCCCATGACGAGCGCGATCACGCCGCTTGCCACGAACACGAGCGCTTTCTGCTTCTTCTGAATGGCCATAAGCCCTCCCTTCCGATCCCAGTCTCTCAACAGCCATATTCTGGAGTCTGGGTTCTATTCTCAATCAATCACTCCTCGGGGGTTTTGTCAAAGGATGGCTGGGAAGGGCCAGGTTTGCCCGCGAGCAGCGGGCCGTACAAACAAAAAACCGCTTAAGATGCTTAAGTGTCGGCACATCCTACTTTCCCCGATAAATCGAGTATCATCGGACATGCAGCGTTTCACTACTCTGTTCGGAATGGGAAGAGGTGGTTCCACTGCATATAAAGCACCGACGCTTAAATGCCCTAAACGGTTCTATGGCTGCGCTCTCGCGCTTCGCGCGAGACCTTAAAGATAGTCCCCTTTCGCTAAAGCTTCGGAGGGACATAAGAATCCCTAAAACGCGATTACGCGTTTTAAAGATTGTTGCCCCACTTCGCTCTTACCAACGAAGCGGGTGTCCCCCTTCGCTAAAGCTTCGGAGGGACATAAGAATCCCTAAAACGCGATTACGCGTTAAGGGATTCTAATGTAAGTCAGCATTGGGATGGTTGGCGGGTATTAGTACTCCTTGGCTCAAAACCTCACGGTCCTTACACCTGGAGCCTATCAACGTCGTAGTCTTCAACGAACCCATACTACCTAATCTTGGAGTGGGCTTCGTGCTTAGATGCTTTCAGCACTTATCCCGTCCGCACATAGCTACCCGGCGGTTCAGCTGGCGCCAAAGCCGGTAGACCAGAGGTACGTTCAACCCGGTCCTCTCGTACTAGGGTCAACTCTCCTCAAGTAGAAACGCCTGCAGCAGATAGAGACCAACCTGTCTCACGCATGTTCGAGTATTTAGTAACTGGTAATCAGTAACTAGGACTTCGAATCCGTTATTACTAACGGTTTGGACTATACCACCCTCTCTCGCGAGAGGATCGACGTATTAGCAGCCGCTATTGGCGGGCCGCTCCGTCCATCTTCAAAGAAGATGGAACAAGTCTCTACGGGGTTATATCTCGATATCTTTTTCCACTGAGATCCGGACCAAAACACGCCCTTGGGCGGCGTCGATCGGATGATTCAGCGGGCGAAAAGATTGATCGAGGATAAACTTCCCTCGGAATTGTCCGCAGCGAAGTAGGTTGTGGAACTTCGCAGGGATTTCTCCGATATGAGTCGATTTGTGCACCCATGCGTTGCCGCATGGGGCCGCCGTGTACGATGTCTTAACTTTCATTGGCACCCGGTCCAGTTGTTCGGGAGGACGCCTTCGCGCCCCTCGAACGGTTGTTGACGGTCTGAACCCAGCTCACGTGCCCTTTTAATTGGCGAACAGCCAAACGCTTGGGAGCTTCTCCACCCCCGCGCTAGGGCGAGCCGACATCGAGGTGCCGAGCGATGCCGTCGCTATGGACGCTCGGGCATCACTAGCCTGTTATCCCCGGAGTAGCTTTTATCCGGTGTCTCCCACCTTTCTATGAAGAATGGTCGGGTCACTAAGTTCTGCTTTCGCATCTGCGCGACTTGTAGGTCTTGCAGTTAAGCCGGCTTCCGCCTTTACGCGTCCGGCCCGGTTTCCATCCGGGCTAAGCCGACCTTAATAAACTCCTCCGTTACTTTTTGGGAGGAAAACGCCCCATTTAAACTACCCACCAAGCACTGTCCCAGCGGAGTTTCCGTGTGGTCATCCGCCGGTGAGACGTCAAAGTCTTGAAGATGGCTGTTTCATTGTCGCCTCCACGATCCCCGAAAGGACCGCTTCAAAGGCTCGCCACTACGCTACGCATCAAAACTCTGAAATCAATACCAGGCTGCAGTAAAGCTTCCGGGGTCTTTTCGTCCCGCTGCAGGTATCCCGCGTCTTCACGGGAATCGCAATTTCACCGAGCTCATCTTTGAGACAGTTCTCCAGTCGTTACGCCTTTCGTGCGCTTCGGAACTTCATTCCATTTTCTTATCTTACGATAAGGATCAGACTATATCTTCATCTTTCCCGAAGAAGTTCTTGGATTTCCTCTTTCGTTTGCTTGCGCTTTCCAGAACCGTTCATCTAATATGTCAAATCCAGAATTTCCAAAAAACCATTCCTGGTCAGATGGAAATCTTGATTTATTTTTAGACATATCATTCTGAACAGCTCGAAATCGCGTTGCTTGAACGAAAGCAGAGGAAACCTTCCAAAGTGAGGGATGATACGATGCATGAGATCATCGTGATCTCGAACTTCGAATTTCACGGTTTTATCTGCATAATCGCGGCGGATGTAGCCGCATCCGAAGTATTTCTGGATGATATCCAAAACTTGACGCCTGTCTTCGTTTTGGCTCACCGAGAAACTTGGACGCAGTTCCCAGCCCAATAATGCCTTATCCTTCATATTGAAGGTAACCGTAAAACACCCTTCACCATCGACATAACCAGAAATGTATTCCGGTATGTTCCTTGAACTCTTCGGCAAAGCGGTTGGCGTGTAATAGGCAGAATTTTCTGCGCTATTTCGGCTTTTCGCCTCAGTCGTTACGGGGTCATTCCGGCTTTTCGCCGGAAGACTTCCCACGGTATTGTCCAGTTTGCTTGCAGCGCGGCCCATAATTCATTGTGAACAAGCCACAAGAACATGGCCAACTGTGCATAACTGGATTTCACCGTTATTAGCCAACTTCTTCGATCGAGATTGCTCTCGAAAGGGGCAAGTTCGTTTACCCGAAAAGGAATTGCGCTCAATTGTGTTACTCTGTCCGCTTCCTTTCGCGGACAACTCTCTATGTCGCCATAGAGTTCGGACTATATCTTCTCCGGCTTGCGCCGGGTCCGGCATATAGTCTCTGAGGATTCTAAGAACGGATCTTTCTGCGGTTCGTCCTAGCAGCTAGCTTCAGAATGCTGTTCCATCCCGTTTCCTTGAGATGTTTCTTTTCATACATCATCGCAACAACTTTCTTGAATATCTCAAAATCGTTGCGCTTATATGTTCTGAGTGGAAACTCGTCGAAGAATGGAATGATGACATGATGAAGTTCTGAGATGGATCGTACGCAATACCGATATAGATGTTCATTATGGTCATCGTATCGTTTGTTAAGCACGATGCTACCGCAACCGAAGAAGTCTTTCGCTTCTTGCAGTGCAAGCAGGCTCTTCGCGCTCTGCGTGATCACAAACTCAGGAAATATCTGTTTTCCGAACCGAGTACTGGAATTACGGATCACCGAAACAGCAAAGCATCCTTCGCCGTCCGTGAATCCGGATATCCAGGAACCCATTATTAGCCTTTCCTGCTGATTGTCTGCACCACTCACATTTTCACTGTACTTCCGGAAGTATAGAACTTCCAAAGGCAGTAGTTGTGGATACTCAGATGTTCCAGCATATAGCCGAATTTTACTAAGGCAAGCAATTCACCTTAGAACGATTATAGTTATCGCTGACATTGACGAGGGCTTCACTCAGTCGGCAGTACGGGTTGCCCCGCACCACTGCCAAGTTTGACCTTCTCGCATCGGTCAGGCGTCACCCCCTATACATCCTCTTGCGAGTTAGCAGGGAGCTGTGTTTTTGGTAAACAGTCGCCAGAGAGACTTTCACTGCGGCCTATCGAGGCTGGAAGAAGGAGACGAGACGCTCCCACTTAAGGAGGGCCTCGTGCTCCGATTTGTTGTGATCGCGAAGGAAGGGAATGGTTCCCAGGGACGGAATTGAACCGCCGACACGTGGGTTTTCAGTCCACTGCTCTACCAGACTGAGCTACCTGGGCATGTCCCATTCTCCGCATTTTCGCAAAGAATTGGTCGGGGCGACGGGACTCGAACCCGTGACCTCACGTTCTTCGCTTCGAGGAAACCGCAGAGAGCCGGAAGGAGCGGACGAAGCTTACCCCATCCACCCGCGCTGCCAGGCACCCTCCTGACTCTCCGCGTTTTCCTCGCAATTTATTCGTAATGGGCCGGCCGGAGGCGCGGTCGCTTACAGGAGGTTCTCCGGCGGCTTTACGCAGAGAACCGTTTTGCGGAAGCTGGGCCTGACCAGACTTCCAACCCGCCAGCGCGCTGCGCCTACCGGCCTTCCCGAATGTGCTACAACAAAAGAGACAGCATGCGGCAGGGTTTATCTCCCCGCATACGACCCCGAGAGGCCGCATCACATCATGTGTGTAGGCAGCATGCGATCAGGAGGCGGTGAGCCGACCCCGATCGTGACGCAGCACTGACTCCTTCTTCCAACCTCGACAGGCAGGCCTTATACCGAAGGTACGGCCGCTTTTTTGCCGAGTTCCTTAAAGATGACTCACTCGTTCCCCTTAGGCTTCTCGCCTCACCCACCAGTGGCGGTTTACGGTACGGTAACCGTACGCTCGTTTTCATTGGACTTTTCTCGGAAGGCTCTTCGGAAACATTTGCCCGGTAAAACCGGACATTCCCCCGCCCTCGGCCGGAGCCTTCGGGTAGGGATGCCAATCCAATAAGGCACGTCTCTTTATTTCCTTCGCATCCAACTATGATCGTACGGCTGTGCTGGAATATTAACCAGCCTGCCATCGGCTGCGGCTTTCGCCATTGCCTTAGGGCCGACTAACCCGTGGTTGATTGCCAGTGCCACGGAAACCTTGGATTTTCGGGGTCACATTTTCGCATTGTGATAGTGGTTACTCATGCCAACATTCTCACTTCCTGACGCTCCACAGGCCCTCGCGGGTCCTGCTTCGTCGCAGACAGGAATGCTCTCCTACCGCTCAGACGTTCCCGAAGGAACGATTGAACCCATAATTTCGGTACTATGCTTAGCCCCGATACATTTTCGGCGCGCCTTGCCGTCGAATAGTGAGTTGTTACACACTCTTTAAAGGATGGCTACCTCTAAGCCAACCTCCTATCTGTCTGTGGCACGACACTGCCTTTTACACTTAGCATAGATTTAGGGACCTTAATTGATGGTCTGGGCTGTTCCCCTCGCGTACATGGAGCTTAGCCCCCACGTACTAACTAGAGTACTTGCATGTCCGGTATTCGGAGTTTGACTAAGAGGCCGGCCTTTCGGCCATTACCCCTCAACCAGTAGCTCTACCCCCAGACATTACGTAGCTCCGCCAGTCCTAAAACTGTTTCGGAGAGAACTAGCTATTACCGAATTCGATTAGCTTTTCACTCCTTACCTCAGCTCATCCCAAGGTGTTGCACAACCCACGGGTTCGGTCCTCCCCCCGTGTTTCCACGGGGTTCAACCTGGCCAAGGCAAGCTCATCCGGCTTCGAGTCTTAGGTATGCGACTGAAATTTTCGCGCTATTAACACTCGGTTTCCCTGCGGGTTCGCCCTCGAAAGGACTTACCCTTGCCACATACCTAAAGTCGTTGGCTCATTCTTCAATAGGCACACTGTGGACCTTGCGGTCGCCAGTTCCTTGTAAACAGATGGTTTCAGGTTCTATTTCAACGGCCTCACCGGCCTGCTTTTCACCTTTCCCTCACGGTACTTGTGCACTATCGATCAACAAATGTATTTAGCCTTAGGAGATAGTACTCCCAGGTTCCCTCGAAGCTGTTTTACCTCGAGGTACTCAAGAAAAGAAACTGAAGAGTTCATCAGTTTTCGCCTACGGGGCTATCACCCGCTCTGGCGCGCCTTTCCAGGCGGCTTCGGCTAACCAACGAATTTGTGACTCTTTCTTAGAACACAGGTGTTAGGTGTCAGGTTGCAGGTTATAGAGAAGAATACGATTGTTTCCGCTCTATGACCTGCAACCTTTAACCTAAAACCTATCTTCCAGCGTTTCATCCTTTCAACACTGATCAAAAGATCAGTTTGGGCTGTTCCCGTTTCGCTCGCCGCTACTTAGGGAATGCTTCCACTTGCGTGGACTTTTTTTCATTTCCTCTGGCTACTGAAATGTTTTACTTCACCAGGTTTGCCCCTCCTTGCGGAGGTTACTGAGGTTTGCTCAATAGGGTTGCCCCATTCGGAAATCCCCGGGTCATCGGTCGCTCCGCACCTCACCGGGGCGTATCGCCGCTACGCGGCGTCCTTCATCGCCATTTGTTGTCTAGGCATCCTCCATCTGCTCTTATGCCAACCATCCCAATGCTGACTTACTTGTCCGCCATAGCTTGACGCGACGGCGGACTGCCCAACCTCCCTCTTTAAGCAAAGAGGCTGGACTTTTTTCCCTCCTGACCGCAATTGCGAGCGGTCGAGGGTTATCAGATCTTCATATCCGCGGCGCCCATTCGGACTGGCCCGCGGCAGGTTTCTCAAAATCCGGTCGGTTCAATCGATTACGAAAAGACCGCTCTGCCCGAGCGGTCGTCCCGAACGCCGTATAGGCGCGGGTTTCAGCCGCTCAGTTGGAGGTTTTTCGTGATGCTCATTTCGCGGGGTTCATTATACCTGCTCGGAAAGGGGTGTCAAACCCTTCCGGTACGGCCTTGGAAAGACTTGAGATTTCGTCCGGATTCCATTGATCCAATAAATAGAGTTGCTTTGCATAGCGGCGGGAAGCGTTCGCCATGCGAACGGTTTTTCGATGCCATACAAGGAGCTCATGCGTCCCGAAGCATCTTCATGCGCAAGAACTTCATGCAAATACGGAAGGCTCGCGCGAAGCGAGCCTTGCCATACATCAGATACGTGTGACATTCACGAGGAAGCCTTTGTGGTCGGAAAGGCCGCTCACGATCTGTACGTCTTCGACGAGGTATTGAGGACTCGTGAAAATCCCGTCTACCACGATAGGCAACGCGCCGTCGTAATGGAACCTGCCGTCGATCGTGCTCTTCACGTGAGCCGGCACGTTATCTCGAAGACGGGCGGCGAGCCCGTCGAAGATCTCCGCGCCGCGTGCAGTGTTCAGATCTACGCCGAGCACGACCTCCGGAAAGAGATCGAGCACGCGCGACATCCGCTCCGCGCTCGCGAGTTGCACCTCAGTCGGATAGATCGCTCGGGGAGCCCAGGTGAAGTGAGTGGTCGCCAGCATGAAGGGAACTCCCTCGACATCGGCGGTCGCAGCAAAGACAAGCTCTCGCTGCGCAGGACGGATATCCGATCGGATCGAACGATCGGGAAAGCTGCCGTTTCCTACCCGATAAACGAATTCCCGCACTTCGGAAAGATCGCATCTCGAAAGGATGCCGAGTCCCCATTGTCCCGTCGTCCGCCCATCGTCGTAGGTGGACATCGGCGCAAATTCAACCCGGTATCCCAGACGCTCGAACGCGGGGATGTCTCCGGTTCGGAGTTCCTGGCAAAGGACCACGCCCGGCCGTTCCTCACGGAGGAATTGCAGGACCTGCGCCAGCGTCTGTCCGCACCAAAAGTTCAGACAGAAGACCAGAAGCTTGGCGTGAGGTGTACGCATTTCCCCCTCCTCAAATCAATTTCAACCGGATCCACCATACAACATTAACGTCATAGGGGTAAACATCACTTTCCTTCAGGTTACCCTAGTTGAGATCGAAATCCTGGGCGTTATTGCCCGTATCCATTGGCCCGGAGACCCACTGCCGGCGGCCAAGAACCTGCCCCGGCTCAGGATTTCCGGGGTATGGCTCCCCTTCGACGAATGGGGCGGTGTGGCCGCTGCCCCAAGCCAGGGCGTCCACCAGGGAATCATCGGGGCCAAAAAGGGCCACCGACCCGTCGGCGGAGAGGGTCTGGGTGGAAGTGACGTCTGCGCCGGTGGGATATTTGGCGTTCGCCCAGACGAAGGAGCTTCCACCGGCGATCTCTCCCGCGAGCACCCTGACCGATGACTCGGCGCCGCTCTTCGTGCGCTTGCGGAGTTTCCAGCCATTCACATCCACGGCGTCCGCGCCGGGATTGTAGAGCGTGATGCGATCGTCGTCGCTCGCCACGCCGGATATCTGCACGACGGAGATGATGATACCGTGGGCCGCCGCAGCCGGAAATAAATCTTCTTCCTCGGGTGCGGGCGGCGGCGGCATTGCGACGGTACTGCTCGCGAAGATCTCTTCCCATGACGGGATGTAGTTCTGCGAGCGCGGCGTGCCGCCGGCCGCATCGCTTGTCTGCCATCCTTCCGCAGCCACCCTGCGTTCCATCGTCCGCTTCGTTCTCGCGCTCCCTTCCGGCCAGCTGGACGACGCGTTGACCTCATCCATGAGATGGCAAGTCGCGTCGAGAAGCTTCAACCACGCGCCCGAGTTCGAAAGCGCGCCGTCGTAGATCTGATCCGCCGGCACCTCGGCGACCGTGCCGTCGGAATCACGCTCGAGAAGATAGAAGTCACCCGCGCGCAAGACCTTCGGCCGGATGCCGATGTCGATTTTTTTATCCCGCGACAAGATGCGCCACTCTCCGATCTCCACATCGCGGCCCGCGATGTTCTTCAGTTCGATCCACTCCGCATCGGCATCGTCCTCCGAGCCCATCCAGGAGATCTCGTTCAATAACACGTCGCCGCGCGGAAGGCCGATCGTCTTCCAGGCGCACCGGACCGATGCCGCAGGAACGGGCGCGACCGGACTGGCAACGATGGATGCCGAGGCGGATGCTCCGCCGCCGGCAACCTGGACGGGCAGAGATTTTGCCTTTGGCGCAGGCTTCCCTGCTTTCGCGGGCTTTGGAGCGTTCCCCTCTATATATAGAGGGAACGTAGAGGTGGCCGCCACGGCCTTGTCTCCCGGAACGACGGCTGGCCGTTCCCGAAGCGGCACTTCCGACAGTGGCGCCTCTCCGGAGGTGCCGGCGATGTCCGGCAACGCTCCGAGCACGACGCTGATCGCGGATGATGCTCCGGGCAGATATTGCCGGGCAGCCCAGAGGACGACCGCGACCAGACAGATGCCTACCGCGCCGATCGCGAATCTCTTTTTTGGACCGAACCTCCTCATGAACGAAGCATACGGCACCCGGTTCAACGAAAATTAAAACCGCAGTTTCTATTTACAACATTAACTTGATAATCTGTCGAATATATTTCCTTATCTAGAGGCCAATTTTCATCAATTTTTGACCTTTTAGGCAAGAGTTGCTTGGTTTCTGAAACAACTCGCCAAAAAGAGCAAAAGATTTCATGTTTTTGTGGATAAGTAGGGCTTTGACTTCCCTCACCGGGATGTACAATTGAATTCCGGGTCAATAAAACTCAATACCACGATGTCCTACATTTTAACCTCTCTCAAATTCACCCAAAGGCCGGACATGAAGTTTATAGTTTTCAGTTTTTAGTTTGTAGAAAGACTAATTACCTCTGCTAAAAACTAAAAACTGACAACTAAAAACCATGCCAATCACTCAGATCAAAAAAAGGAACGGTCTCGTCGCGCCTTTCGATCGCGTGAAGATCGAGAACGCGATAGGCAAGGCCTTCATGGCCACAGGGACTACGATCGAAAACGGGATCCTGCGCGGCATCACGGATGAAGTCATCGGAGAGCTCGAGGCCCAGTTCCCCGAGGCCATCGCGGGCATCGAAAACATCCAGGACATCGTGGAGCGGAAGCTTGCCGAGGACGGCTACTTCGAGGTAGCCAAAGCCTATATCATCTACCGGCGCAAGCGGGCCGAAGAGCGCGAGGAGGAACGCCTGCGCATGCTGGAGCGCATCGAACGGAGCGCCCTCAAGGTCAAGAAGCGCGACGGCAGCGTGGTGCGCTTCGCGATCGGCGAGATCCGCAAGGCCGTGGAGAACGTCGCCCGGCAGTTCCCCGATACCGAGTTCGACGTCGAAGGGATCCTCGCGGACTGCAAGGTGGGCATCTACGACGGCATCCCCACTCGCGAGGTGAACCAGGTGGTCTTGATGGCGATGAAGGCACGCATCGAGCGCGACCCCGCCTACTCGCAAGCTGCCGCCCGCTTCCTCATCAACGATCTTTATAAGGACGTCCTCGGCGTGGACGAATCGCACGCGGATTTTGAAAAACTCTATCGGGAGAAGTTCGTCTCCGGCGTGCACTACGGCGTGAAGGACGATCGCCTCGACGCGCGCGTCGAGGCCGTGAACCTCGAGAAGCTCGCCGGCGCCCTCGTGCCCGAGCGCGATCATCTCCTCGAGTACATGGGAGCGCAGACGCTGAACGACCGCTACTTCCTGCGCGACCACAAGCAGAAGCACTTCGAGGTGCCCCAGCACTTCTGGATGCGCGTCGCGCTCGGCATGTCCCTCTCCGAGGACAACATCGAGGAATGCGCGATCAGGTTCTATAACACGATCTCCAACCTCTATTACGTGCCCTCGACCCCGACTCTCCTCCACTCCGGCACCATCAAGCCGCAGATGAGTTCCTGCTACCTCTCCACCGTGGAGGACGACCTGCACCACATCTTCAAGTGCATCGGCGACAACGCCCAGCTCTCCAAGTGGTCCGGCGGCATCGGCCAGGACTGGACCAACATCCGGGCCACGAACGCCCTCGTGAAGTCCATCAATGTGGTCTCCCAGGGGCTCATCCCCTACCTGAAGATCGTGGATTCCACTACCGCGGCCATCAACCGTTCCGGCAAGCGCCGCGGGGCCACTGCGGTCTATTTGGAAACCTGGCACCTGGACATCGAGGAATTCCTGGAATTGCGCAAGAATACGGGCGATGACCGGCGCCGTACCCATGACACGAACACGGTGCACTGGATCCCTGACCTGTTCATGAAGCGGGTCATGGAGGACGGCGAGTGGACCCTCTTCTCTCCGGAAGAAGTGCCTGAACTGCACCACATTTACGGCAAGAAGTTCGAGGAGAAGTACATCGAGTACGAGAAGAAGGCCGACCAGGGCGATATCGCGCTCTTCAAGCGGGTCAAGGCGCAGGACATCTGGCGCAAGATGATCACCATGCTCTTCGAGACCGGCCATCCTTGGATGACCTGGAAGGATCCCTCGAACATCCGCTCCCCCCAGGATCACGTGGGCGTGATCCACAACTCCAATCTCTGCACCGAGATTACCCTGAACACTTCCGCCGAGGAAACGGCGGTGTGCAACCTCGGCTCGGTGAACTTCGTCCGCCATTTCGAGAACGGCGCCATCAACTGGGAGCGCATGGCGGAAACCGTGGAGGTGGCGGTGCGCATGCTCGATAACGTCATCACCCTCTGCTTCTACCCGACCAAGGAAGCCGAGACCTCCAACTTCCGCCATCGCCCCGTCGGTCTCGGCGTGATGGGCTACCAGGACCTCCTCTATAAATTGGGACTGCGCTTCGACTCCGACGAAGCGGTGCAGCTCTCGGACGAGCTCCAGGAATTCATCTCCTTCCACGCCATCCTCGGCTCCTCCAAGCTCGCCCTTGAGCGCGGCACCTACTCGAGCTACAAGGGCTCCAAGTGGGACCGTAATCTCTTCCCTCTCGACACCATAGACCTCCTCGAGGCGGAGCGCGGCATCTCCACCGGCATCAACCGCAGCTCACGCCTCGACTGGGCGCCGGTCAGGGAGCACGTCAAGAAGCATGGCATGCGCAACTCGAACGTGATGGCCATCGCCCCGACCGCGACCATCGCCAACATCTCCGGTTGCCTGCCTTCCATCGAGCCCATCTACAAGAATCTCTACGTAAAGTCCAACTTCTCCGGCGAGTTCACGGTCATCAACCGCTATTTGGTGGAGGACCTGAAGAAGCTGAAGCTCTGGAACCAGACCATCATTGACAAGCTGAAGTACTATGAAGGCTCGGTCCAGCGCATCTATGAGATCCCGGCGGAGGTTCGCGCCAAGTACCAGGAGGTGTTCGAGCTCGACACGCACTGGATCGTGAAGCACGCCGCCCACCGCGGCAAATGGATAGACCAGTCCCAGTCCATCAACATCTTCACCTCCACCGAATCGGGCAAGTACATCGCCTCGGTCTACATGGACGCCTGGCAGTCCGGCTTGAAGACCACCTACTACCTGCGAAGCCTCGCAGCCACCGCCATCGAGAAATCCACCCTGGATATCAATAAGAACTACACGAGCCCCAGCCTGGACCAGAACGCGGACGTCCCCACCGCCCAGGTCACGGTGACCGTCGCTATGGGCGCCCCTGCCGAAGGCCCCCTGTCGGCCATGGCCATGGCGAGCGCTATTCCCGCCGCTTCACCGGTCATGGCTGAACTCGCCTCCGCGCACGTGCTTAGGGAGAACCTGGAGGCGGCCGTGCACGCCACCGTGGAGCGCGAGAGTGCTGCCGACCAGCCGGTTCTTTCCGCGTCAAAGGTCATCCATATCGCCGAGGACGGCCTCTGTGAGAGCTGCCAATAACGAGAATCGGGTATCGAGAATCGAGAATCAAGTAGACAAACAAGACAGGATCACTATAATGCACCTACTCGATTCTCGATTCTAAATTCTCAATTCTTCCCCAATTATGCCTAACGAAGCAGCTTCCTCCTTCAAGATATACGACGATTCCGCCGCGAACTCCGACAAGCGGATCCTGAATTCGGGCACCACCGACCCGAATAAGATCCTGCCCATGAAATACAAATGGGCCCGCCAGCATTACAAGAACGGCGTCGCCAACAACTGGACGCCGGAAGAGGTCAATATGCAGAAGGACTTCGAGACCTGGAAGAGCCCGAATGGCCTGAGCGAAGACGAACGCCGCCTCATCATGTGGAACATGGGCTTCTTCTCCACCGCCGAGTCCCTGACCGCGAACAACATCATCCTCATCATCTACAAGTATGTGGCGAATCCGGAGTGCCGCCAGTACCTGCTGCGCCAGGCCTACGAGGAGGCGGTGCACACCGATACCTTCGTCTACTGCTGCGATACCCTGGGGCTGAACCCGGACGAGGTTTACTCCATGTACGCCACCATCCCCTCCATCCGCGCCAAGGATGAATTCGTGGTCGGGGTCACCCAGTCCATCCTTGATCCCAACTTCACAACCGAAGGCAAGGAGAACGTGCAGAAGTTCGTGCACGATCTGATCAGCTACTACATCATCATGGAAGGCATCTTCTTCTACGCCGGCTTCGTGATGATGCTTTCCTTCCTGCGCCAGAACCGCATGGTCGGCGTGGGCGAGCTCTTCCAGTACATCCTGCGCGACGAGACCATCCACCTGGCCTTCGGCGCCGACCTCACGAACCAGATCGTCGAGGAGAACCCGGAGATCTGGACCCCTGAGCTGAAGCAGCAGATCACCGAAGAGATCAAGCAAGCGGTGGAGCTCGAGATCGCCTACGCCAAGGACTGCCTCCCCCGCGGCATCATGGGACTGAACGTGGAGGGCATCGCCGAATATGTGCGCTATATCGCCGACCGCCGCCTGGAGCGCATCCATCTGGAGAAGGTCTACAACGCCCAGAACCCTTTCCCCTGGATGAGCGAGATGACCGACCTCAGGAAGGAGAAAAACTTCTTCGAGACGCGCGTCACCGAGTACAAGAGCGGCGGCAACCTGAAGTGGGACTAGTGCCAATCAAAAACCCCCGCCCGGGGGTTTTTGATTGGCCTTTCCGCCAAGACCGTTCCATCGAGTAGCGCTTCGTGAGGCCTATCAAACCCCACGTGGAACCCCATATCCATTGGGAAAACCCCGGTCACGGCAAATAGCCCCGCGAACCTATGCGGCCTGCCCCGAAGTGGCTAATCATGAAGGTAAGGTCGCGGAGATCCACTACCCCGTCCTCGTTCAAGTCGTACCACGCGGACATCTTTTCGCCGTAGTGCGCGAGAAGGATACTGACGTCTTTCAGGGTCAGGGTGCCGTCATTGTTCAAGTCGGCGCGGGCAGCGGCGGGCGAGAGCACTTCAAAGCCGAACGGCCCATAGGCGATCTCAAGCGGCGTGCCTGCGCCGTCGTTCCGGAGCAGCAGGCCTTGGTCAACGGTGATTTGCCCATCCCCCGGTACGGGCGCGGCGAGTCCGACATCGAACAGTTTTATCCTGCCGGTCACGCCTCCGGGTATGGCCCCGCTGAACTCGATGGTGGTAGAGCCGGTGAGGCGAGGCGGCACGATCCAGAAAACCGGCGCGCCGCTCGTGGCGATGGTGATCGTATCGAACATGGCCGGCAGGCGGACCATGGCGCCTACCGCATTCCAGGCCAGGTCGGAGCCCGCAGACACGCTCACGGTGAAAACCTGGCCCGCGATGATGTCCCGGCGCTCGGACATGTCTACGGTGATGTCCCCCTGACCGATCCGGGCGAACAGGAAGGACGCCGAGGCAGCCATGGCCACGATGACCCCAATGAGGAGGATCGCCGCGGAATCGACGGTCAAAAGCAACTTGATCTTTTCGCCGCGCGGCGGGGGTGTTTCCTTGTGATGGCGATGCGCGAGGATCGTCCCGAGGAGCAGGAGCAGACCGGACACGACCAGTCCCGCATACACCTCGGGAAATGACGTGAGCGCGTTGTACCAGACCGTGGCACGGCTCACCACATACCACTCCCGGAAGCGCGCCAGGAGGAATACGATCCAACCGGCGATAAACAGCACAAGGCCGGTCCGCGACGTCCAATTGGCGACCGCCTTCCGGCCAGATATGAGCAAAGTGAAGCTGGCCGCCACGTTCATACCTACCACGAGATAGGTCACGACCTTCAATACCCAAAACGCCATCGCGAGCGATCCAAAGAACGTCACCGATCCCAGGCCTAGGACGAGCCCGCCGAGAGCGATGACGGCCGGCATTACGTTGACGAACCATACGTTCTCGGTGAAAAGGAGCACGAACCCCCGGTTAAGCAATAAAAGGCCGACAATATAACAGACGAACACGAAAGAGTACATGCCGATCAAATGGTGCGGGAGGAGAGGCGCGCCGGCGGCGACCAGGATGACCGGGATCTTGTCTAAAATAAGCAACGCGTATCCCGTAGCCCAATGCCGGAAGATCCAGCGGTGCAAGCTGCGCTTGTCTTGGAAAGAGAATGTGGCGGTCAGAGCGCTCAGGATGGCCAGGATAACCGCGGAGAGGGTCGCGTAAAAGAAGGGTTGGGATATCAGCCCATGCATGACTTCATTATAGATGATTGGCGGCCGGTCCAGGGTTGAATAACCGTCGTGATGCGATATACTGTGAGCGTTCGCGGCGGGGTTTAGATCCACCGATTCCGGCGTAGCTCAATGGTAGAGCGGCTCCCTGTTAAGGAGATGGTTCCAGGTTCGAGTCCTGGCGCCGGAGCATGAAACAAGAGGAAGATGAAAAAAGAGAAGAAAATCGTGAACTTGCCAACCTTATAGACAAAGTTGTCTTGGGGTTCAATAGTGTTGTAGCTAAAGAAAATGATCTATCGACCATTTTACTGAAAGGACATTTGTTCCTTGAAAATTTCCTTGAAGAACTTATTGCGACATTAGATATTAATATAGGCATGGCCGTGCATAAACTGACTTTCGCCGAGAAAATTGAAAAGCTAAGAAGTTACGTGGAAAAGACCACAGCTTACTTATGCGTTGATATAAGGAACCTTCTTCCTCTGTTGTCGGCCATTAACCAGATAAGGAACGATTTGGCCCATGATTATAACTTCTCCTTATCGGAAGCGAATATTGACAAGATCGGAGTCAATCTAGGAAGTAAATATATCTTAAATAAATATACCGAAGGTCGTGATCGTACAAAGGAAAACTTGCTGTTCTGTCTAAGAACCACAATTAGCGATGTGGGAAGGATTATGTATTGCAAAATTTGTGATCTAAAGCGGGAAAAAGAAATCAAGGAGGCAAAGTAGATTTAGACAATTGGTTTGCTTGGTGAGATGCTAAAAATCTCTGCTCGTGGCGATCAAACCAAAACTTAAAACGGTCGCCTTTAAGCAATGGCAGGCGTAACCACACTGCTGACCGTAAAGCAGGTTGGCAATGCTGATTTCATAATAAATATGGAAATTTTGATACAATAGACAGTAAATAACCAGCTAATTTACAGCATGACAAAAGAAACATATGTTGACGGGTTCGTCATTTCCATCCCGAAGAAGAACACTGGCAAATACAAAAAGATGGCGAAAGAGGCAATGCAGGTATGGAAGCAATTTGGCGCGCTTGATTACAAAGAGTGCAAAATAGCTGATGTGCGGCCGGATAAGATCGTCACCTTCACCTTTCCCAAAATGGCGAAGACCAAGCCGAACGAAGCTGTATGGTTTTCGTTCATTACCTACAAGTCACGGAAACATCGCGATGAGGTGAACAAGAAAGTAATGGCGTACTTCGAGAAGAAGTATGGCAAGCACGAAATGCAGATGCCTTTCGACATGAAGCGATTCGCCTACGGCGGCTTCAAGGTGGAAGTGGGATAAATACTCTATTGGCCGTGAAAAAGATTCGAAGTTCAGAAGCCAAGGGGGCAAACTCCTCTTGGTTAGCCCGAACGATTGCGGTATCATTCTGTCTATGAAGAAAAGTAGATTAATATGCTCCGTTCTCGCAATAGTATTCGGGGCATTGATGTTCGTATATGGCGGGATTGACGATAGTCCCGGAGGGCAATTGCTCGGCCTCCTCGCATTTATCCTCGGCATTGTAGGCGTGATCAAGAGCAAGAAGAAAAATTCTGGCTAAAATCGGGGTCTGACGTCCTCAGCCAAGCGGAGCTCGCGCAGCACAAACACGCTTCCGGGAAATTGCTCCAATGGGAGTGTGATCTTGGCTGCACGCTTTTAACTCTTGTGGTTTTTCTTCATCGCCACAAAAGATTCCTTGATAATTTGCTTGAGAACACTGAGGTTCACATCTTCCAACTTATTGATATACAGGCACCCTACGCTCTTCTTGTATTTACCTAACTTCTTGAGAAGGGGCGCATGCTCAGAAAATCCTGACATGATATAGAGCGTCAGGTTCTGCTTGCGCGGGGAAAATCCGATAAGCAGCCAGTCACCCTCCTGGGTGCTTCTCTCCGATTTGTAGTGGTATGAGCCGAATCCGATGATGCTTTGGCCCCACATCTTCGGCTTTTCTCCGGTGATACTTTTGAAAAGCTTAAGGAGCACGAGAGCGTCTTTTCTTTTACTCTCGTCCGGTACTTTACGGATGAAATCCGTAACGCTTGCCTTAGTTACTTTTGTTTTAAGTTCTGCCATATGCATAGTCTACCTGTTCGAACCTCAGATATCCACGTCTAGCATCCGGGTACACACGCCCGACTCTCGGCAAGGAAGCCTCGGAGTTCTGGATCCAAAGGGAGCCAAGGAGAACGGCCCGAGAAGACAAACTCATTTACATCCCACGAGCTTGTTCGCGGCACGAAGAGTCGCCTGCAACCAATAGCCGGTAGGGCTGGCAATGCGGAGTGGACTAAGGATTTCTTTGGCATGCGCTGCCTGGAACTTCTTGACTGCCGTTTCGGTCGGCTTGTCGAATTCACCTGCGGCATATATTCCGGAAAGTAATTTTTGGCCGGCGAGGAATGTTTGGATGTCAGCTACGTGAATGCCTTTGTCCCCTTTCTTGGCGTAGCCCACGAAATATGGGCAAGAGGGTTGCGAGGGAATGACCGGAGGAGAACCTGAGGGATTACAGGCGAGCTCGTTGATCCTTTGGACCGTCGTTTTGCCGACGTGGCCGGTCGGCTGGGTCTCATGCCAGGGATCCAGGATGGAGGCATGTTCCTTTTTTTGAAATCTCTTCACTGCGTCAAAAGTGGCCTGATCGTAAGTTCCAGATTCCTTGAGGGATTCTCCTTCTTTTTCGCGCAGGAAATCCTGAAGCTTCTTCACTTCGACCGGATCATTTGTGCTTCCATACCGGATATAGGCAGTGAGATATGGCGTACAGGTCCGGAGGACGGTGCTTGAGGAGTTGACTGCCTGCTTCGCGTCTTTTGGCGGAGGTATCGGAGCGTGGAACAGGCCGGAAATTGCACCCAAAGCGTTCCGAAACTTTATATACACCGTTCTCGCGGTGCTGGAAGGGAGCGTCCAGGCAAGCGTTGCAGCGTAGGGCATCCAGGATGCCTGCGCGAAATCAGGGCTCACGCCGATCAGCATGGCCTGCGCTTCGGGAGCGTTCGACACGAGAACGACATTCTGGGGACCGGCTCCCGTTCCAGGCTGAACGGCAAATGAAAGATCTTTGAAGGCGGGCGATAACAGCGCTCCGCCGCCCCCGTGCATGACGGGTATCTGCGGGGCAATTGGGACGGGCGGAGCAGCGGCCATGCAGGGCGCGCCGGTAGGAGTTATGGTCAGCGTTTGCGGACTCGGATTCGTCGAGGGAATGTCGAGTATGGCGACCTGATTGCTGTCGCAGGTCACATTCACGATAGAGCCGGAAGTTGCGCCGGCATGATCGATGCCGCTCGAAGCGGAAATCAGCGTAAACCCTTGGCCAGCCGGGACGGAAACAATGACGCTTGTCGCGTTCACGGTGATCGAATCGGCACCTGACCCCGCAAGCACCGTAAAACTGGCAGCGGGCGAGATCAGGGCATACGTCACGTCAGCCGCAAAGTTCAGGGTTGCTGCGTGGAGCGTCGCAGGAAAATTCATACCTGCGAGAAACACGATCATCCCCGCAACCGCCGAAGCTTTTCTCATGAGGCGCAAGGGAGCCCTATCTTATTTGATCACGCGAATGATGTAGGGGCTCGCGGTAGGCGTTGAGAGCAGCACGGCGCAGACCTTGACCGTGACCGTATCCGCCGAGCTGACGTAGCCACGCCAATAGATACCATCGCCCGGATAGGTCTGGGGAGTCGTGATGACCGCCATGGTCGTTGCCGCGCCGGTCACGGTGGTCGCGGCGGAGGCGCAAGAACCCGCGGCAAGAAGGCCGCCGCCGATCGAGGCAGAGGTTGCGCTCAGTACCGTTGCCACATTCGTGCCGCCTACAGTGAGCGTGCCTGATATTTTGCCGTTACCGACGACGTCCAGGGCTTGAGCAGGGGTGCTCGTGCCGATCCCCAGCCGGGAAGCGGAGTTGTCCCAGAACAAGCTGGCGTTGTTCTGGGAATAGAGGCCGGAGGGACCGCTGAAAAGCACCGACCCTTGCGTGAAGGTGGTGGAGGTTCCAGTGCCGCCACGGGCAATTCCAAGCGTGCCGTTCCACAGAGGAGTGAGAGTGTGGGTACCTCCTGCACTGGACACGGTAAGCTGTACGTTCGCATCCGTGCCGGTCGCGAAAGTCTGGGTCGAGCTCGAGGAACCGTTCAAGGAAGTGATACTCGAGGGACCGCCGGCGACGCTTTCCCAAGAGACGCCGTTCGGCGCGGTCGAAGATGCGGTAAGCACCTTGCCGTCGGTGCCGGCCGGCAGCGTGGTCCACCCACTGCCCGCGTTCGCAACTGCGAGGTTGCCGGTCGAGGTCGCGAGATTGAAACCCATACTGCCAGTGGAAGCGTTATAGCTGATCGGGCTGGTTGCGGAAAAAGCCGCCCGAGCACGGCTATCGGTGTAGTAGAGGTTTCCGTTTTCCGGCACAACTCCGGTATCGAGCGTTTGGAACGTCTTGTCACCACGCCAGTATTGTGCAGTACTCCCCGCGGAGATCTCCGGCTCTTTGGCCTTGAATTCGCTCCAGTCCGCTCCGGTCAGCAAGCCGCGGGCGGTCGCGGCTGCCGAAGGAAGCTGGAATACGTGAACGCCGCTCGAAGAGGTGATGGCGAAATCCGTGCCGGAGACGCTTGTCGCGAAAAGCTGGCTTCCATCGGCGAGGCCGTTTAGCGACGCAATACCCGCAGAAGACACACCGCTCGAAGCTGCGGAGAGCCGGCCCTTCCCATCAACGGTAATGGTCGGATTCGTATAAGTTCCGGGACTCACGGTCGTCGTCGCGAGCGTAAACGCGCCGCTGCTTGAGATGCTCCCCTCTCCGCCGACACTCACATACGCGGCAATGCCGGAGTTGTCCGTCATGATGATCTTGCCCGGCGTGCTGGTCGCAAGATAATTGATCGGCACCCCGCGCAAAGGAACGAATGCGCCGCCTACGGTGAGCGGGCCGTTGACCGTCATCAGCCCTTCGCCGAATACGACAGGGCCGTTGTTGATCGTTTGAAGCGAGAGGGTGCCTGTGGCCAAATCCCATACTGAAGAGCTATTCACCGTCATGCCGATTCCCCCGTCACTCACGATGCCGGTACCGTTCAGGGTAAGCGCCGCGTAAGCGGTAGAGACCCCAAAAATGAAAAGGGTGGCGGCGAGAGTGCCTGCCAGCTTCCTTTGTTTTGGGAACGGCCTCATTGGTTCAAGAAATCATCCCAATACGCATATAAGAGAAGATAAGCCGGAGTATAAGAAAACATTAAAACAACCTAAAGACATGGCCGTGTCTGGAGCGCCTTCGTTAAGGATGTCTAATAAAAGTTAAACGGCCGCTGCGGGTGATATACTATAAGCATATCTTCTGGAGATCCGCATCGTGCCCGAAGCTTTGTCCGCTCTTGGACCTACATATCTCATGCGCATTCTGATAGTGGAAGACGAGAAACAGATCTGCTCTTTTCTAAAGAGCAGTTTAGAGGAGAAATGCTTCGGCGTGGACATTGCCGAAGACGGGGAGCGCGGCTCCTTTCTCGCCCGAACCGCAAATTACGATCTTATGATCCTCGACAATGTGCTTCCCAAAAAGACGGGGCTCGAAGTATGCAGGGAGGTTCGGGACAAGGGCCGGACCGTGCCCATACTGATGCTGTCGGTGAAATCCGAAACCGCGACCAAAGTGGACCTCTTGAACGCCGGCGCGGATGATTACCTTATCAAGCCTTTCTCCCTGGATGAGCTTGTGGCACGCGTGAATGCCCTCCTTAGGCGGCCCGCAGCGCTTGAGGGCGACGTTATAGAGATCGATGACCTGGTCTTTCACTCCGCAAATTACACCGTATCCCGGTCCGGCCAGGAAATATACCTTACCCGGAAAGAGTGCATGCTCTTGGCTTATCTTTTGAGACATCGGGGTTTTGTGGTTTCTCGCGGCATGATCCTGGAGCACGTCTGGAACATGGATACGGATCCCTTTTCCAACACCATTGAGGCCCATATATCGGGCTTGCGAAGAAAGATCGATGCGCACGGCTCGAAGCGGCTGATCCATACCGTGCCCGGCCGTGGCTACAAGATCGATGTCTTGATGCGCTGACCCGGAACTTCATTTTTTCCTTATGTTTTTTTAATACTTACTTTATAAATTCTTAAATAGCCCTTTGGAAATGCATCCATGGGACTTTTCCGCGAAGGAGAGCGCAATGCAAGGGAAAAGGAATTTGCTGAAGGAAGTGATCGAGGTCGCAGACCTCCCAGATGAAGTTGAACCTGACCGCACATACCGGCTCCTCCCGAAAGACAGGGGTCTCCGGTTCTATGAGGAACGGACGGACCGCAACATCGGCTGGATCACGGCAGAAGAACAGGCGCTGCTGCGCCGGAGCGTGGTTGCCGTCGCGGGTTGCGGCGGCATGGGCGGAGTCGGCGCGGAGCTCTTGCTGCGGGCAGGGGTGGGCGAAATCCGTCTGGCGGACCTGGAGATCTTTGATACATCGAATATTCATCGCCAGATCGCAGCAGGCATACAAACGATCGGAACCTCAAAGGTTTTCGCCACCGCGCGCCGTTTGCGCAACATCACCGACGACACCACCCTCGTGGTCTACCCTCAGGGCGTGACGCCTGAAACCTTCGGGCACTTCGTCCACGGTGCCGACCTGGTCCTCGACGAAGTGGAGGCCTGGGCCATCTCCGCGCGCATCGGCCTTCATCGCGAGGCCCGGCATCAAGGGATCCATGTCCTGAACTGCAATTCCATTGGCGCCGGTACCCGGCTTTTCCTGTTCACGCCGGAAAGCGACACCATGGAACAATGCCTGGGACTCAGCTATGAAGAGGCCGAGGAATTCCGCGTGCGCGTGCGCACGGGAGAAGCGACCACCGGCGAAAAGACGCGCATGGCAGAAGCCGTCATTCGCGGACTTTTGCCGGAAGTGCCCGAGTACTCTCCGCGGGACCCGTCGGAAAGGACGGCAGGAAATCTGCATCGGCGCCTCTCCGAGGAAGGCAAGGCAATGATATTGGCCTCGAACCCTTACGGCGCCGCGAGCTTCCTCGTGAACCACTCCCTCTTTCACCTCCTGCGGAACTCCGGGGTTCGCCGCGACATAATCTGGCCGGTGCCAATGCCCGGATACCTTTACCGGGACGACCTGCTCGGCGTCCTCAAGGTAGAGCGGCAGAGGTGGTATTGATGTCCCCGCCGATTATGCTGGCCCAGGATGTCCGCGACCGGCGCCGGGCGCTCGCATTTGTCCGCAGGCACGTGCGGCAGCTCTATGGGGGCATCCCGCCGCCGGCACAGATCTTTTTCTATGCCGAGCATAGGCGCAGAATCTGCGGCACCATCGCCCTGGACTTTGCGGGGCGGGGCGAGAAATTCCTCCTGGAATCGATTTACGGCATCGACTACGACCGGACGCCTTGGCCCTTCGAGCGGGAAAAGATCGCGCAGTTCAGCAGATGGTGGACGACCCGGCCGGGGATCGGCGTCCATCTGATGTATGCCGCTCACGCATATGCGCTCGGCCAAGGCAAAAGGTTCGGGATCGTGGAGGTCAAGCCCCGGATCGTGGCCCGGGTGGAAGAGTTCGGCATGACGCTCGTAAAGGTGGCCGGAGCTATCCTCCAGATCAAAGGCGAGTCTTCCCGGGGCGAAAGATACTACGCCATACCGCCCGCTCCGCAACTCTACATGTTCGCTCTGCGCGCCAACGCCGCGGCGTTGGCGCGCTCCATCAGCCTTCAAGGGGGCCCATGATTCTTCTCCGGCTTTGCGCACATCGCAAAGCCGGATCTTCTTTCGGATTTTAAGGCTCATTTCATGCTGTTATGATGAATGGGCAAACGTCATGAACTGGTTCTATGCCATCGTAGGCATGTTCGCCGCAGGCGACGCCGCGATCGGCGGCTACGTATTTTTCAAGAACCCCTCGCGGCCGCTTCACCGCGTGTTTCTAGTGTTCGCTTTCGGCATGGGCCTTGTCGGCGGGGGCATGGTCCTGCTTTTTGCCACTCATCACCTGGTCTTCGACCGGATAGTGTTCGCCGGCGGTTATCTTATGATCTTCGGGTTGGTGCTCTTGTCCATGAAATTCCCGACCGATAAGAAGATAAGCCCGCGGGTGTGGCTGCTATTCCTCCCGCTCGCGATCCTTGCCCTGCTGACTCCCTTCGGTTTCCTGGTAAAGAGCGTGATATTCCGTCCGGACGGAATCCTTGAACCGGTGAATGGTCCCGGCATCGGCTGGTTCGCGATCATCATCGGCGCGTACGTCATCCTGAGCGTCTGGCAGTTTTGGAAGAGCTATCGTTCCCTTTCCGGGGTGCCGCGGTTGCAACTGCAATATCTGGCGTTGGGGGCCGGTACTTTCGCGCTCGTCACCTTCGTATGCAACGTGCTCCTGCCTGCGGTAGGGATATTCGACCTCAATCTACTTGGCCCGGTCTCTTCCTCGATATTTCTGGGCAGCGTGGGCTACGCCATCGTGCGCCACGAACTCCTGGACATCCGGGTGGTCGTCCAGCGAAGCGCGATCTATCTCGCGCTGATCGGCATCGTGATCGCTTTCTACCTGGGCATGATCTTTGTGCTCGGGCACCTTTTCGGAAAAGCATTCGATCTGGCCGTGGCGGTAAGCGGCGGGCTCACCGCCTGCGTCGGGGTGTTCACGGTCCCCATGATCGAGCGCTATTTCCGCCGCTTGACCGATCCCCTCTTCTTCAAAGACACCTACGACTACGCCTCGGCGCTGGAGGAGCTCAGCGAAATACTGAACCAGAACCTGGAAACCCTGAAAATACTGGAAGAAACCTCCTTGACCCTCGCCCGGTTATTCCGGACTTCCGTCGTGGAGCTTGCCCTCTCTCCTGATTTTTCGGAACTCCCCCGGCCGGATTCCTCCCGCTACTCCTCTCTTTTGGAGGATCTGCAACGAACGAGGAAGATCATAAGGGTAGGCGGTCTCGAAGAGATTCCCCGGGACACAGCTTCTGGGGGAAAAAGAAAGTCGTCATCGGCGGACAAGGCAACGGGAATCGAAGTTGCCGTGCCGATCATCCTGGCGGAAAAGTTCATCGGCGGATTGCTCTTAGGCCCCAAACGCTCCGGCGAGCCCTACCGTCCGCAAGATATGCGCCTCCTGACCACTCTCGCCTACCAGCTGGCGGCAGCCCTCGAAAAAGCGAGGCTGTACGAGGAGGTGCGGGCCCACTCCGAACACTTGGAAGAGCGGGTGCGCGAACGGACGGCGGAACTTGAAGGACTGCAGGAAAAAGAGCGCAGCATGATGGCGGATATCTCCCATCGCCTCCAGACGCCCCTTACGGTGGTCAAAAGCAAGCTGGGGTCTTTGCGGATCGAGCCGGTCATGAAGCCGCATCTCGAGATCTTCGAGCGTTCCATCGATGACATCTCCAAATTCATCTACGATCTCATGAACCTCGTGAGGCTTGGCATGCCGCACCAAAAGGCCTCGCGGGTGCCGGTCGACACAAGCGCGCTGATCGAGAACATCATCGAATACTTTCAGGTGCTTGCGGAAGAGAAGAATATGAAGGTAGAGGCGGCGATCTCTCCGGATGTCTCCGTGCTCGGGAATAAGGACATGCTCGAAGAGCTCGTCACCAATCTTCTCAGCAATGCCTACAAGTACATGGGCGATGCCGAACCGAAGAAGATATGGGTCCGCCTGTGGCAAGAACAAGGACAGGTCGTCCTTGAAGTGGAAGATAGCGGGCCGGGCATCCCGCGGGACGATCTGAGGCGGATCTTCGAACGGTCTTACCGGGGCCATCGCTCACAGAATTCCGACGGCATGGGCCTTGGTCTCGCCATTACGAAGCGCATCGTGGAAAATCACGGCGGCGCTATTGCCATCCAAAGCGAACCCGGTCAGGGTACAAAGGTAACCGTCACTTTCCCCGCAGCTCCGTAGGAATTTCTTAGGGAATAGTCCAACCCAAAGAGCAAGCGCTCTCTGTTCAGTGAGCAATGGACACCTGCCTTACCCCTTGCCTGCATCTAAGGCTGCTCTCGCTTCCTCGAGCAACGGATCGAAGTAATACTTCTTGAGGTGGCGCCCTACGGCGTCGCTCGCTGCATAGAGCGCCTCTGTCCGAAGAATATTGAGATCTGGAGACGTATCCTGCAACCCCTTCTCAAGTTCCCGGATTTCCGCATCCAATGAGAGGAGCTTGGAATCGAAGTCTCTTGCGCTCTCCTCTGACACGCGCTCCATCTCTGCAATGGCACTGGAAAGTCTCTGCGGCTCCACGCCCGGCCGGATAACCTTTCTAATTCCCTTTTCCCCAAAGACATCCGGGTATGCCTGGCTCGTGATGCGGTCGAAGGCCGCATTCATAGCTTGATTCACGCTCCTCCCCAGCTCCTTCTTAGCCTGGTAGAGCGCCACGAGCCTTCCAAGGCTGGGGTCCGATTCTAACCCGGAGCTTTGATCCGCAACCGGTCCTTCGCCCTGCTTGCGCAGCGCGGACTCAGCATCTTCGTCCTGGAGGCCGGTGCCTTCAAACCCTTTCTTGGACATCTCTATATAATACAAGCATCTTGGTAATTCGTCTAGAATAATCTAGATAATTTGCTCCGATACAAAGCGCCTCCAGCATCCACCAGCCGGGAGAGCAGCGCTTGTCTTCTCTTCGCCGAGCCCTCATTTTATTTTCAGAGGATTTGCTTTATAGTTCTCGAATTATGACTGACGACGCTATCGTGATCGAGGATCTCAGAAAGAATTTCAAGGACGTCAAAGTCCTGGAAGGCATAGACCTGAAGGTGGAGCGCGGTACCGTGCTCGCTCTTTTGGGACCGAACGGCGCGGGCAAGACGACCACCATCAGGATCTTGAGCACCTTGCTCCAGCCTGATGACGGCAGGGCCTATATCAATGGCCATGACGTCGTAAAGGACCCGGACGCGGTGCGGGCGAGCATAGGGCTGACCGGCCAGTACGCGGCGGTGGACGAGCTTCTGACCGGCAGGGAGAACCTGGAAATGATGGGGCGGCTCTACCATCTTTCCAAGGCGGACAGCAGGACCCGGGCGGAGGAAATGCTCGCTGAGTTCGAACTCACGGACGCCGCGAACCGGGCGGTCAAGACCTACTCCGGGGGCATGAAGCGGCGTCTGGATGTCGCCGCCAGCCTGATCGCCGCGCCTCCCATTCTTTTCCTGGATGAGCCTACCACGGGCCTCGATCCAAGAAGCCGGCTCAAGGTCTGGGACATCGTCCAGCAGCTCGTGGACGCCGGCGCGACCATATTCCTCACGACCCAGTACCTGGATGAAGCGGATAAGCTCGCGGACCGCATCGCGGTCCTGGATCACGGCCGCATCATCGCGGAAGGGACTGCGGACGAGCTTAAGGAAAAAGTGGGCAAGGACAGGCTGGAAGTGACTGTGACGAAGGAAAGCGATTTCGATGCGGCCTTGCGGGCCGTGGAGGGCGCCGCGGCGCAATCCGACCCCGAGGAGCGGAGGGTGAGCGTGGCCATGGAAGGCGGAGTGCACGAAGTGAAAGAGCTTCTGGACCGGCTGGAACGGGCGGGCGTGAAGATCGAGGGGCTGGCTCTCCATAAGCCGACCCTGGACGACGTCTTTCTCCATCTGACCGGGCACGAAGCCATGGAAAACGACCAAGTCACGAAAAAATGAGCCGCAGCAAATTCGCCATAGGCAGCGTCAAGCCAGAACAACGCTCCAAGCTCTACTGGATGTTTTCCGACTCCGGAGTGCTCATCAAGCGCAGCTTGAGCCACATCGTGAAGAACAGGGACCAGGTCCTGGGTCTCACCATCCAGCCGATCATGTTCATGCTTCTTTTCCGGTATGTCTTCGGAGGCGCGATCAATACCGGCAGCGTAAGCTACGTGAACTTCCTGGTGGCCGGGATCCTCATCCAAAGCGCGGCCTTCGGAGCCCTGACCACATCGCTCAGCGTCGCGACGGACCTCCAAAAAGGGCTCATAGACCGGATCAAGTCTTTGCCTATCGTGGGCTGGGGCCTGCTCATGGGACATGTGGTCGGGGATCTCGCGAGAAACCTTATCCAATCGCTCGTCATGATCGGCATAGGCCTCCTCGTGGGCTTCCGCCCGAGCGCATCCCCGTACGAATGGCTCCTTATCGCCGGGATCGTGCTGCTTTTCACCTTCGCCATATCCTGGATCGCCGCCATCATGGGACTCGTAGCCCGTAGCGTCGAATCGGTCCAATGGATGGGGTTCTTCTTGGTGTTTCCTCTCACTTTCGCGTCCGCCGCCTTCGCTCCCACGCAAACGATGGCCAAATGGCTCCGCGTCTTCGCGGAAAACCAGCCGGTGACCCACGTCATCGAAGCGGTTCGCGCGCTCATGATCGGTACCCCGATAGGCAACCATGCTTGGCTCGCGGCCGTCTGGTGCATCGGCATAATCGCCGTGGCCATGCCTTTCGCGACGCATCTGTTCCGAAAATACGGCGGCAGGTAAGATCGCATGGAAACAACGAAAAGGAAACTGAAGACCTGCAGCCGCGGCCACAAGTTCTACAAAAGCAGTGATCGTCCGGTATGCCCGACCTGCTGGCCGGGGTATTATCGGAAGGTAAAGGCAAAGGGGCTAAGACTCAAGAAAGGTGTATAATAAGGCCATGAAATACATCACGTTCGGCGTGCTGGTCTTGGTGTTAGTGTTAGTACCCGCATACGCCCTTGGCGCAGAATTCCGGGCCAACGAGCAGGTGAGCCTGCCAGCTGGACAATCAGTGGAAGATGACCTCTATGCCGCAGGCAGTTCCGTGAATATCAGCGGCGAGGTAAAGGGTGACCTGTTCGCGGCGGGAGGATCGGTCATCGTGAAAGGCGCCGTCGCGGAGGACCTCGTGGCGGCAGGCGGCACGCTGAACCTTCTTGGAGAGGTCGAGGGTGACCTAAGGGCGGGCGGCGGCACTGTCTTGATCCACGGAACGGTCGGAGGCGACGTTCTGGCCGGAGGCGGCGAGATCGATCTGGGAGCCGAAGTGCGCGGCGACGTGGCGGCAGGCGGCGGCGTCATCCGCGTGGAGGCACCGGTCGGAGGCGACCTGCGCATCGGCGGAGGCGAAGTGTATTTGAACAGCTCCGTTCAGGGCGATGTATGGGTCAATGCCGACAAGCTGATCCTGGGAAGCGGCGCAGTCATTATGGGCGCTTTGAAGTACCGCTCCCCTCTGCCGGTGGTCATGGAGGAAGGCGCGCGGGTCCAAGGAGAGGTCTCTTACGAACGTCGTCCGGCCCGCGAGGAGAAGGACCACGGCGGCAAGTGGTTGTCCGTCGCGCTGTTCGTGAAATTCCTGATGCTGCTCGCAGGATCCCTCATCCTCGGTCTTTCCTTCCGGCGCTATTCCCGGGAACTGGTCCAAAGGGGCTTTGCGCGCCCTCTCGCGAACATCGGCCTCGGCCTTGTCTTCCTCATCGTCGCGCCGATAGTATCGGTCCTGCTCATGGTGACGGTTATCGGCATTCCTCTCGGCATGCTCGGCCTTCTCACGTATATCGCCTTCCTCATCCTCAGCACGCTCCTCGTCCCCCTGTTCGCGGGCAGCCTGGTCTATAAATGGATCAAGAAGGGCCAGGACTATGTAGTGAACTGGAAGACGATAGTTCTTGGGGCCTTCGTGTTCGGTATCTTGTGCATCATACCCTTCCTGGGCTGGCTCCTCAGCCTGGGGTTCGTCCTCTTCGCGCTGGGCGAGATGCTGCGGATCAAGTGGGAACTTGCCAAAGGATGGAAATAGCCGCCGCATGGGCGGGTGAAGAGGTGTCCGTCCCCCGGCTCCTAGCGGGAGCGCTTTCCCCGCGACGCTGAGCCTTTCTTCCGGACCGCAGCCGCGGAGCGGTTCCGCATCGGCAGCTTCTTGCGCTTGACCTTCGCCAGCTTGCGCAGCTCCTCCTCGCTCATCGAGACGTACATGCTCTTCGACGCGCCGCGCAGGGAAGCTTTGCTCCGCTCGCCGCGCTTCGCGGACAGGGCCGCTCCCGCGGCCATTTGCTGTTTCTTGCTCTTCGCCGGCATAGCTCCATCCTATCCTGCCGCCGCATAGTTCCAGTGAAGGTAAGGGCTTACAGGGAACATGACTGTGCGTCAGATATAATGAGAGGGACAGCGGTCATCCCGCCGCGATCCCTCATGGCCTTCACTCGGAAAAAGCTCTTCAAGCGCTACGGCGCGTTCATCTTCGGAGTCATCGTGCTTATCGTGATCGCGGGCGTCGCCAGGCACTTCGGCGAAGGCCGGCATTTCGTCGCGCTCCTCAGGGAAGCGGAACCGGGATGGCTCCTGCTCGCATGCCTTCTCCAGGCCAGCACCTATCCCGCGACCGCAGCAGTATGGGAAGCGACGCTCGGCCGCATCCGGCCGCGCGTGCCCTTCCGGCGGCTCATGAAGCTGAGTGTCGCCAAGCTCTTCCTCGATCAAGTCGTCCCTTCGGCCGGCCTCTCCGGCAGCATGATGGTGACGGAGAGCCTGGCCGGGAGCAATGTCCCGCGGGCAACCGCCGCCCGGGCCCTTTTTGTGGGGCTCACCGGCTACTATATGGCCTACACGGCGCTTTTCGCCTGCGCCATAGGCTACCTGATCCTCTTCTCGAGCGTGAACTACCTGGTACTCGCGACCTCGATCGCGTTCGGCGCGGTCGTCCTTCTCCTGGCCATCCTCGTCATGCTCATCCTCTTCGGCAACCTGGCCCACCGCCTGCCCCGCTTCATCACCCAATGGCCTGTCCTCCAGCCTTCCATGACCGCTCTTCAAGAGGCGCCCCGGCACCTGTCCAAGGACTGGGCCATCCTCCTCGAAGCGGCTTTGGCGGCAGGGCTCATATTCATTTTGGATATCCTGACTCTGTGGGTGATCCTTCGTTCGCTCCACCTTCCGCTCACGCCCGGCCAATCGATCGTCAGCTTCATGGTATCCGCCGCGGCGGCGACCATCGCCATCATGCCTGGCGGGCTGGGGGTGTTCGAAGGCACGTCCACCGCGATGCTCATATCCTTCGGGTTGCCGTTTGAAGGCGCGCTCACCGCCACGCTTATCCTGCGCGGGCTGACCTACTGGCTGCCCATGCTGCCGGGACTCCTTATCACCCGCCATGAGATCCGCGCCCACCGGGTAGAAACAAGATTGTAGATGTTGTAGACGTTCTAGCCGTTCAAATCGTTCTAAACGCTCAATGCGTTGACTTCGTGTAGAACGATTTGAACGGCTAGAACCATCTTCCCGGCCTACGCAACCTCGTCGCGATACCCGTGGGTATGCCGCGTAACCTTCGGCGCGATGGAAAGCAGGCGGACAATGCCCCAGGCAGCCAGCCAGTAGGCCAGGACGGCAACCAGCGTGGCCCATTCGAGGACGCTCGCGCCGGCATGCGCAGAAGGTATGATCGCCCGGAACGGCGCGAGAAAGAACGCTGAAGCGCTGTAGATAAGGTTCGCGAACGGCGCGGCCGGATTAGCAGCCAGAAGCTTCAGGCCGAAACGCACCAGGAGCAGCGCCTCGACAATCGCAAGCAGGGACCAGATGACCTGGATGGCCGCGAGGCGCGCGTTCATACCACGTTCTGCGGGAGCATGTACATGCCGATGACCATAGTAGTGGATAGCCATACTCCTCATTTGTAGCACGGGTGCATGGAGAACCCGTGAATAGGTTGCAGGTTACAGGATTAACGCTCGGTAGTCTTGGCCTGTCTCGCTGTAACCTCGAACCTGTCACCTGTAACCTATTCAAGGCAGCGCCTGCGGCCACAACGCGTCGTAGAGCGCGGCCATCCCGGAATAGGGCAGGAAGATCACCCCCGCGTCCATGCCGCTGGGGCCGAAGCCACGGGCAAAGATCTGGGTGGCAGGCATGGGATGGTCCGGCACCGCCAGGGTCCAGGTCTGAAGGGTGCTGGTACCGGCTGTGAGCTTCGCTTCTCCCAGGAGTGCGTACTCCGAGCCGCCGGCGCCCGTTCCCGGAGGGACGGCCCGGACTTCCACTTTGCTCAACCCTCGCCCCAAAGCGACGAAGTTCGACTCCATGACGGTGAAACCGATGAGTTCCGCCCTGGATGCGGGAAGACCGCTGGCGGGAGCGGGGCTAAGATAAAGGCTTCCGGCCGCGATCACGAGCCCTGCGCCAATGGCGAGCGCAATGACGGCATTGCGGGACATGGACGCATCATAAGATTCCCCCGTGAACAACCCGTGAGCGCCGGCTTACCGCAACAGGTTCCAGAAGTTCTGGTCACCTTCCCCGTCAAACTTGAAGAGGTATGCGCCCTTCAGCCGGTACTTCCGTACCAACGAGACTTTCTCATTGATGGACTGCGCATCCGTGAACCAGGCCACCCGGATAACGGGCACGCCGAGGGAGGGCGAGGTCGTCGCATACACGAAGGATAGTTCCCCGGCCGCATTGCGGATGATCCTGGAATTGGTGCTTGTCGCGAGCTGGAGGGCCTGGGCATAGGTCACGCTGCGCGCACGAATCCAGCCCTGGGTCGGTATCGAAAAAGTGGCGGGCAGGTTGGAACCGTTCTGGTCCAGAATGGTTCCCGTCGAGGTCGCGGTGGTCGTAGCGATGTTCGCGATCTGCATCTGGAATTCATAGCCGTATGTGGGAATGCCGAGGACCAGCTTGCTCCGGGAGATGGATCCCAGGGCCTCCTGGATGACCTTCTCCACCCAGGCCGGGTCCGCCACGGGGAAATAGGGCGCGATGGAACCCTTGCTCTTGTTAAGCTTCACGTCGATATTGCCCTGGTCGTAGGCCATGATCCGCACTTCGTCGCAGTACTTATTGAGCACGGCGTAGTCGTTCGCGTATTCGACCGGCGGGCGGGTCACGTTGAACCGGGAGGAGAGCGGCGTACGGGGTTCGACCGTACAGGCCAGCACCTTGCGCGCGGAGTGCAGGACCGTGGCGAGCTCTTTAATGAACGTGGAGAAGTAAGGCTTGGTCTCCACTCTCTTGTTCTCATAATCTATGTCTATGCCGTCGTAGTTCTTGAGGATGATGGTACCGAGGATGTCCTCGATATGGGACTTGCGCCGTTCCGGATCGGAGAGAAGGGCGTGCAGGAGGTCAGGATCGAAATTGGCGATGGTCGGGACGATCTTCACGCCCCGCTTGCGGGCAAGGGCGAAGAGTTCCGGCCAGGGGGATTCGTCCACGTTCATAACGTCGGTCACCCCGATCTCGGCATCCAACTCGTAAGAGAAGGGGCTGAAGTAGGCCAGGCGGTCCAAATGGGCCATCACCTCATTCGCGCCGGACGCCTCCTTCCAGAAAGGCAGCCAGCCTCCATAGGCAGGCTTATAGGCGGGAGTGGCCGCCGACGCGCCGAAGGGCGCGACCAAGACGGCGATGGCCAGTACGGCTATGATCTTCGCGGTATGCCTCATGTACATACGATATGACGGCTGGATGGAGTTTCCATGACATTGTAGCCCGGAACCCCTACCCCCGCTATAATGAAAATATGCGCAAGTTTGCCGCCGGCCTGGCGCTTACGACGGTGCTCCTGCCGGCTCTTGCCTCCGCCCACGAGGCGTACGTCCTGGATCAAGACTTCTTTTGGGACGCCCTTGGAAATCCCGGCACCAACCCCCTCGTGGCTCTCGCCGATCCCGCCAATGCCCGGACCTTTCTCGTCATTGCCATCTGCATCGGATTGGTCTTCCTTGCGGCGTTCGTTTTCGGACACACTCTAACCGCCGCGCGGGCGCGCGCCTGGCTCGCCCGCCGGGCCGCCTGGGGCAAGCTTGCTTTGCGCGTGGCCGTGGGCACAGCCTTGATCATCGGCGCCTTGCATGGGTATTTCCTGGGTACGGAGATACCCTTCGAAACGCTAGGTTCGCCTGCCTTCCTGCAGCTGACGGCCTTCCTCGCCGGGACGCTCCTCGTGAGCGGCGTGCTCGCGGAAGGAGGCGCGGTACTCGGCATCGTGCTGTGGGCGGTCGCCGCGGGACGTTACGGCACTTACATGATGAGCTATGCCACCTACGTCGGCGCGTTCATCGCTCTTCTGCTGTGGGGCGGGGGTATGTTCTCCTGGAACCCCTGGCGGAGGTCAAAGAAGAAACCTGCGGCGGGATTGGAGACGGCTATGATCCGGGTGGGCTATGGCACCGCCCTGCTCTGGGCGGCAGTGTCGGTCAAGCTTCTCCATCCCATCCTGCCGCTCACCGTGGTCACCAACTATCATCTGACCCGCTTCTCTTTTCTTTTTCCGCAGGACCCGCTTCTTGTCACGCTCGGCGCGACGGTCGCCGAACTGATCATCGGCCTCTTTATACTCCTCGGTTTCCAGACGCGCCTCATTATCGGAATCAGCCTGTTCTACATCACGCTCTCCCTGTTCTACTTCGGCGAAGCGATATGGCCCCATCTCATCCTCTATGGAGCCTCTTGCTACCTCCTTGCCGCACCCCAGAGGTTCTCGCTGGACGCGTGGCTGTCGAGACACGCGCATCACTGATACCTTCCGATCCATGACCGGACATCACGATAAAACCAAGCCGCGCGGGATCCGCAAGTTCTTCCGCATGCTCGGCCCCGGACTCATCACCGGTGCGGCGGATGACGATCCGTCGGGGATCGCCACTTACTCCCAGACCGGCGCGCAGTTCGGGTACGGCCAGTTGTGGACCTCGCTTTTTCTCCTGCCCTTCATGACCGCCGTCCAGGAGGCCTGCGCGCGCATCGGGCAGGTGACGGGCAAGGGTCTCGTGGCCGTCATCAAACAGCGCTATCCCCGCGGAGTGGTGGTGGGCGTGGTCATGCTCGTGCTTATCGCAAACACCATCAACATCGGCGCGAACATAGGCGCCATGGCCGCCGCTGCCCAGCTCATCTTGCCGGTGAACTTCGTGCTCGCCACGCTGTTTTTCACCGCCTTCATCCTGACCCTCGAGATATTCACCTCTTACCGCGTCTATGCGCGCATACTGAAATGGCTGGCGCTGGCACTCCTCTCGTATGTCGCCACGGTGTTCCTCGTGCATGCTCCCTGGGCGACAATTCTCCGGGCAACCTTCGTTCCGCACATAGAGTTCAGTTTCCAGTTCCTCTTCATTATCACCGGGGTCCTGGGCACCACCATCTCGCCTTACATGTTCTTCTGGGAGGCGAGCGAGGAAGTGGAAGAAGATCGCGAACAGCATCTTCTCCGCAAAGACGGCAGGCCCCGCATAGGCTGGACCAACGTATGGACGATGCGGATGGACAATTTTGCGGGGATGCTCGCCTCGCAGATCGGGAGCTGGTGCATCATCATCACGACCGCCACGGTACTCCATGCGAACGGCATAACTGATATCGCCACTTCGGCCGATGCCGCGAGGGCCCTGGAGCCTTTGGTGAACACTTTCCCGAACGCCGGCCTTCTCGCCAAGGCGATCTTCTCCGTGGGCGTGATCGGCCTGGGCCTTCTCGCGGTGCCGGTCCTCTCCGGTTCGGCATCGTACGCTTTCGCCGAGGCGGTGAACTGGCGGGCCAGCCTCAATTACAAGTTGAAGCGGGCCCACGGGTTCTACGGGGTCATCACCATCGCCACGGTGATAGGCCTCTTCATCAACTTCATAGGCATAGACCCCATAAAAGCGCTCATCGTCACGGCAGTGATCAATGGCGTGGTCGCAGTGCCTTTGATCTTCCTGATTGCGAAGGTGGCCGGCGATGCGGGGATTATGGGCGAGTTCAAGAGCGGCCGGCTCTCCCAGACGCTCGTGTGGCTGACCTTCTTCGGCATGGCCGCCGCCGCGATCGCCATGTTCATATCCCTGCGGGGATAACGGCCGCGGTTCACACGAATTTAATTGCGGCAATGGTAGGGTCGGGGTACTCACCCCTACGTACTGCCATGTTCCGTAAGCTCTCCTATCTCTGCATGATAACGTCCGTGGTCCTTTCATGGGGATTGTTATTGAACGTGGCGCTCTCTTCGGACCGGAACGGGGAAGGGCAGCCTGGCGGCGAGGCTGTTGTTCCACTGGCAGTAGCGCAGAGCATCCGGTCATCCTTTGACGGCTTCTCTACAGTCTCGGAGACTCCCTTGAACCGCCATCCTCTAGCCAAGATCGCTGCCCTGCGCATAGCCTTGGACAGGCCGGCCAGGGTACGGCAAGCGAAAACGGCCCCCTGAGGGCCATTTTCGGCAAAAATCTTCCCTATATCTAAGACGCGCGTTTCGTCCGAGGGCGGACGGCCTTCTTTCCCGATGAGCGGGCGCGGCCCTTGCTCTTGCCCTTCTCGAACGATCCCGCGATGCTTTTCCAGTGACGCCGAAGATCGGCGGCGAGCTCCATGAATTCTGCGGACTTGATGTTCCGGGCGCCGCGATAGCTCGCCAGTACCTTATTGACCACGTTCTGATAGGTGCCTTCCGTGACCCGTTCCATGTTCTCCAGTTCGGAAAGGACCTCGCCCTTGGCCTTCAGCATCCATCCTTTCACCTTGGCCCGGTTCTTGGGGGCGTTCTTGCTGCCATAAAGAAGATATACTCCCAGCGCTGCGGCGGCGGCGGAGGCTGCGATACCGGCGCCGATCCCTGCCTTGTTGCTTTTGCCCATGATGTTGGTTTTGTTTTGTTTCGACATGTTATTTTTTTCCGCGCTTGCTGCGGCCGCCCCGGAGGCCGCTCAGGAAAGCAAGTATGCCGGGCAGGAACGAGCTCTCTTTGATCTTTGCCCGCAGCGCTCCAATGTCCGCGACCGCGTTCTCGGCCTCGCGCCGCACGAGGCGGACTATTGCTTTGGCCTCGTTCATAAGGGTTATCAGGTAGATGATGGCTGCAACGAAAGCCAGCACGAGCACCGTAAGGAGAATGGTGCTCACGAAGAAGAATACATCCGCGTGGATCAGGGCGCTATCCATAGGGTAGATGATCAATTATACAATATTGCGTGAAAACGGCATGATGCCCGGCGCCCTTGCATCCCGTCCCCGGAAGGCTATGCTTAAGGAATATGACCCAGCTCGTCACTATCCTCGTCATCGTCGCCGTCATCTTCGGCGGCTGGCTCTGGCTAAACCATGAGAAGGCGGTGGCTCCCGGCGGCAGTGCCGGCCTGGGCGCGACGAGCACGCTTACGGGAACGAGCACGAGTCCCACTTCCTCCCAGCCGGCAGCAGCCAATAAGGACGGCGGCGGCGCTCATCCCACGCTCACCTATGGCGAGGCAGTCGCCACCTTCTCCACCCGGCGCATCCAGTTCGACGCGAATTGCGTCGCCATTCCTTCGTCCATAGTACTGAAGAACGGCACGAACGTCATGTTCGACAACCGTTCCCCGGAGAGCCGCTCCTTCGCGCTGGATGGCACCCGCTACTCCCTCCGCGGCTACGACTTCCGGATTCTGACATTGCGCGCCTCCACTCTCCCCCATACCATCGTGGTGGATTGCGGGAACGGCCGCAACAACGGACAGATCATCCTGAACTGACCCGCCTTGGGCGGGTCATCCTGCTGTGCCCTGCGTAGCGTTCGCGGATCAGGGAAGCCAGCAGGCTTAAGGATCCCCAGGACCTCTTCACCATGCAAAAGGCTCCCGCGCGCGCGGGAGCCTTTTGCATGGTGAAGGAGGCCTAGTATGCAGCGCCATCGGTGCCGCCGCCCTGGGTGGAGATGTTCACGCCGGGGCTTGCGTCATTGCCGCCATTGCCGCCGAGACCGGCCCAGCGGAACAAGGCGAACACGACGAGCAGAGCGATAATAACAATGGCGACCACCGCCGCCGCGCTCACGCCGGGATCAGCGGCGCGGACCGGATGTTCCTCTCGAATTACAGTAGCCATATTCTAGTGAGTAGTTAGTAGTGCATAGTGAGTAGTGTAGTTATGGCAGTTTCCTACTCACTACAATCTGATGTTTGCGACCTTTGCGTATCAGACCTGCATTGTACGCGGGAACCTATGAAAAACCCGTGAGCGCCCCTTCTCAGCGCCGCGTCCTCTTCACAAGGACCCGCCGTTTGGTATTTACTGTTAGAATCCAGATAAGCCCATTTCCCCCATGCGAAAGTTCTTCAAGCTGATCGTGCTCGCGGCCGCCATAGGCGTCATCTGGCATTACCGCGATCCCCTGCTCGGGGTGATGAGCCGCGCCCGCGCCCAGTTCTTCCCTTGCCGGGCGCCCGTAAGTTACGTCCTCGCCGCCTTCGACGACCGCTTCGGCATATCCCGGGAGGAGTTCCTGCGCGCCGCGAAACAGGCGGAAGAGGCCTGGGAGGACGGGGCAGGGCGCGAACTCTTCAGCTATGATCCGGAAGGAAGCCCGGGGGCTATCGAGCTGAACCTTATCTACGACGAGCGGCAAGCCGCGACCGACAAGCTGAAAACGCTCGGTCTCGCGATCGACAGCAGTGAAAGGACATACCAGTCCCTGAACGCCGAGTATGCCTCTTTCAAGGCGGAGTATGATCGCAGCAAGGCCGCCCTTGATTCGCTGATCGTCGCCTACAAGAAAGCCAAGGCGGCATACGACGAGAAAGTGGCGTATTGGAACGCCCGCGGCGGCGCCCCGCGCGACACCTACCGGGCCATGGAGGCGGAGCGGCAGCGCCTGAACGCCGACCTCGCCGCGATAAATGCCGCGCAGGCGAAACTGAACGCCGCGGCGGACGACATCAATGCCCTGGTCGTGACCCTGAACCGCCTGGCCCGCGAGCTGAACCTCACCGCCAGCCGGTACAACAAGCTTGGCACCGGAGAGGAATTCGAGGAAGGGCTCTATAAGGCCGATGCGTTCGGCCGGGAAATAGACATCTATCAGTTCGACACTGAAATGAAGCTGGTCCGCGTCCTCGCCCACGAGTTCGGCCATGCCCTGGGCCTGGAGCACGTGGACGATCCCCAGGCTATCATGTACCGCCTGAACCAAGGCCGCGACGCTGCACCCACGGCAGCGGATATCGCCCAACTGAAGGCGCACTGCCGGATATAGCAACCAGGCAACGGCGGTTAGTAATAAGGGACAGACATTCCATGCCTCGTTACTGCACGCTCAACTACCGATTATTGCCCTCTGCGCTGGACAATGCCGCCCGATTCTATATACTGACCTCACAATTGAATACTTATAAAGAGACGGCGATCCTCCTTCGCTCTCCCTCCGCTGAAGCTTCGAGGGCACGGTAAAGATCCTGAAGGAGAACGAGAACTAGCTCGACGACCCGTCAGCAACCTATCCCCGCTTCCGCCTTCGCTAAAGCTTCGGCGGACAAGCAGGATAAGGTGCTCCATCTAGCCCTCCAGACAATGTCGAGGGGAAGATAGATTGTTGATATCTTCCCGCTCGTGGAAGTTTTTTCTTTAATTGTCATTCTTCGCCCTCTGTGGAGCCTGTCCCGCATGCGCTCGCGGCAGCCTCAGGATGACAGAAACTCCCTTCCTCATTATTACTCTTTACTGATTACCAGTTACTCATCATTATGCGTTATCCCCCGAAATATACCGTGGAATCGGTCACTGCAGGCCATCCGGATAAGGTCTGCGACCAGATCTCGGACGCGATCCTGGACGCGATGCTGGCCCAGGACCCTTTGAGCCGGTCGGGAGTCGAAGCGTTCGGGAGCCACGGCACCCTTATGATCGGCGGCGAGGTCAGGACCAACGCGAAGGTGGATTTCGAGAGTATTGCCCGCAAGATTTACAAGGACATCGGCTACGACGACGAGCTGGAGGTGCTCATTCGCATCGCCCAGCAGTCCGGGGATATCGCTATGGGCGTGGACACCGGCGGCGCCGGAGACCAGGGCATCATGTACGGGTACGCCACCGACGAGACCCCGGAGTTCTTGCCGCGCGGCGTAGTACTGGCCCATGCGCTGGCAAGGAGGCTCGAGGCCATCCGGCGGGACGGTACCCTCCCCTGGCTCGGCCCGGACGGGAAGACCCAGGTCACCATAGACAACGGCCGCGTGGTCACCGTCCTCTCGAGCGCCCAGCACAGCGAGAGCGTAGGCCTGGAAGAGGTGCGCGCCGGCCTCACGAAACATCTCTTCGAGGCGGTCCTCGGCGATATATCCGCGATGGAGGTCCTCGTGAATCCCACCGGGCGCTTCGTGCAGGGAGGCTTCATGGCGGATGCGGGCCTTACCGGGAGGAAGATCATGGTGGACACCTACGGCGGCCTTATCTCCCACGGCGGCGGATGTTTCTCCGGCAAGGAGGGCATGAAGGTGGACCGCTCCGCTTCGTATATGTGCCGGTTCGTCGCCAAGAACCTGGTCGCGGCCGGGCTCGGCAAACAATGCCTGGTATCGGTCGCCTATGCCATCGGGCGCGCCGAACCCCTCATGATCGAAGCGGTGAACGAGAAGGACGAGGACCTGTCTCCGTTCGTCGCCAAGCATTTCGACTTCCGGCCGCGGGCCATCATCGAGCGTCTCGGCCTCACGCGGCCCATTTTCCTCCAGACCGCGACCTACGGGCACTTCGGCAAACCCGGCCTGCCGTGGGAGGAGATCGTTCTTTAGTTTGTAGTGGATAGTTGGTAGTGAGTAAGCTTTAAGGCCAACACCCTTACGCTCTTAGGAGCATAAGGGTGTTGGCGTATCGAGCGTTGCGCCGTGCGTGATGACTACGCGGTGCGCCGGACCGCCCGGACGATCGCGATGAGCACGATCGCGCCGATCAAGGCAACCACGAAGCTGTAGAGATTGAAACCCGTCACGCCGGCTTGGCCGAAGAGGCTCATCACCCAGCCCCCGAGCACGGCCCCTACCACACCGACCACGATATCCATGAGCGGTCCCTGACTGGCATTGGTGCGCATGATCATGGAGGCTATCCAGCCCACCAAAGCCCCGAAGAGTATCCACAAAATGATGTTCATAACGTAAGTGGCAAGACCCTATGTATACCGACCTTTTATGTAGGTTTCAATATACGGACACCGAATGAGAATCCGGTGAATGGCCCCGCGAAGGTTGGTCCCGCCCTCCCGGCGCGTGGTACTATAAACTCAATGAGGTTTGCCTGGTATGGCCCCCTGCTCATAGTTTTCGCCGCCCTGCTCTGGGGCGTGGACGGCATCCTGCGCCGCAGCCTGCAAGCCCTGCCGCCGATCACCATTGTCTTCCTAGAGCACGCGATTGGGCTGATCATCCTTCTGCCGTTCTTTTTGCCCCTCATCCGGAAAGAACGCTTCACGAGGCGTGAATGGGCCGCGCTGATCTTCGTGGCGATCCTCTCCAGCGTACTGGGCACGCTATGGTTTACCGGCGCGATCACGGCCACGAACTACATCTCCTTCTCGGTCGTGTTCCTGCTCCAAAAGCTGCAGCCGATCTTCGCCATTCTCGGGGCGATATTGATACTGAAGGAGCGGGTCACCCGCAACTACGCGTGGTGGGCAGTGCTCGCCATCATCGCCGCGTTCTTCGTCACCTTCCCCGCCGGCCAGGTTAACCTCGACACGGGCCGGGGCACGCTCATCGCCGCCCTCCTCGCCATCGGCGCCGCGTTCGCCTGGGGCTTCACTACTCCCTTCTCGCGCTATGTCCTTTTGCAGCACAAGGCTACGGTGGTCACCGGCTGGAGGTTCCTTCTGGCGGTCGTCGTCGCGGGAGCATTCCTGCCGTTCATGGGAGGTATCGCTCCCATCTCCGATATCACCTCCCGCCAGGCCTGGACCTTGGTTGCGATCGCGTTCTCAACCGGCATGGTGGCGCTTTGGATCTACTATCGCGGGCTCAGGTTCACCGAAGCGCGGGTGGCGACGATCCTGGAATTGGCCTCTCCTTTGGCCGCCATCGTTATAGATATCCTGTGGTACCGCAACTTCCTAGAGGGAAGCCAATACCTCGCGGCGGCCGTGCTGGTCTACGCCACCTGGCGGGTAGCGCGCCTGAATCGCGCGGCCTGACCTTTATGATCCACTCCACGCGGGTCCTGACCGGGCGCGGCGAAGGCAAGCGCATCGGCATACCCACTTTGAACTTGGATATCCCTCCCGGTTTTTCCGAACGGCAGGGCATATACGCCGGCTGGGTCACTATCGGGGACGCGCGCCACGCGGCGGCGTTCCATTGGGGGCCGATTCCTTCTTTCGGCATCGAGACCCTCTCGCTCGAGGCGCACCTCCTCGATATCGCCCTCGCGGCGGCGCCTCAAGAAGTATCCTTCGAGCTCACCGGATTCATCAGGGAAATCAAGGCTTTTCCGGCGGTGACGGACCTCCAGGCCGCCATCCGGGAAGACATCCGCCAGGTACGCCGTGTCCTCAGATTACCTCCTGAAGCACCGGGATTGCTATAATCAAAAGGTGAGCGCGGCAGGAATCCTCCCGCCGCCGTAAAGGTCGGATATATTCCCCTTTTCAATTTCTATCATGAAAGGAATGCATATAGCGGCCTTCATCCTCCTCGTGATCGGGGGCTTGAACTGGCTTCTCTTCGGCCTCTTCGGCACCGACATCGGCGCATGGCTCGGCGGCATGGACAGCATGATCGCCAAGGTGATCTACGTGCTTGTCGGCCTGGCCGCGATCTGGGAGATCGTCACCCACAAGAAGAACTGTGCGATGTGCGGGCAGCAGAAGATGATGTAGGCCGCGGCTCTTCTGCGTCTGAACCATCCCCCCGCTTAGCGGGGGGATGGTTCTTTAGGTACCTCTCTTTCTCCGGACCTGAACAAAAAAGCGGCGTTCGTAATGCCGCTTTTTTGTTCAGTCCACCTTATTGGGTCGCATGGGGGAAAATTCCCCTTCATTCCTCTTAAAGATCCTGTCCCGGTTCGCTACCCGCTCCTGATACAGGAAAAGCCGGTTCACTCCCCGGTCGATCTTCGGCGGCAGGGGGCCTTTAGGCTGCCATACGGGGGCCGCATAATTGACCTGCATACGTACGACTGTAGCATCCGCTTTCTGAACCTTTGATGAAAGGAAGGTTATAGGTTGTAGGTGACAGGTTGGGGCCTTGTGTTGCGCTGTAACCTGCAAACTGTAAACTGTAACCTATGCATATCCTCGTGACCGGCGGCGCCGGTTTTATCGGGGCCAACCTGGTCCGGCGCCTCCTTCAGGAAGGGCATCGGGTCACTGTGCTGGACAACCTGGAGACCGGTTCGCACGGCAACCTTGCCGGACTGGAAGGCGCCCTCGCCTTTCTTGAAGGCGATGTCACGCGCCCGCCCTCCTTCCCGGAAAAGTTCGACCGCATCTACCATCTGGCCTGCCCCGCCTCTCCGCCCCAATACCAAAAGGACCCGGTACGCACCTTGACCACGAACGTCGTCGGGACCCTGGCCATGCTCGATCTCGCGGCCGCATCGGGCGCGCGGTTCCTCCAGGCTTCCACCTCCGAGATATACGGCGATCCTCTTGAATCCCCGCAGAAGGAATCTTACTGGGGTCACGTGAACCCGGTCGGCCCTCGCAGCTGCTACGATGAGGGCAAGCGCGCCGCGGAGACGGCGGTTATGGACCATGGCCGTACGCGCGGAACGGACGCGCGCGTCGTACGCATCTTCAACACGTACGGCCCGTTCATGGACCCGGCGGACGGACGGGTCGTCTCCAATTTCATCGTGCAGGCGCTGAAGGGCGAGCCGCTCACCATCTATGGGGACGGTTCGCAGACCCGCTCCTTCCAATACATAGACGACCTGGTGGAGGGCATGATCCGGATGATGGAGAATGAGGCCGGCTTTGCGGGCCCGGTAAACCTCGGCAACCCCGAAGAGTTCTCGGTCCGCGAGCTCGCCGCGGAGGTGCTGCGGCTTATCCCCGAAAGCAAGAGCGCTCTCGAAGAACACCCCTTGCCGCTGGATGATCCCAAGCGCCGCCTGCCCGACATCTCCATCGCCAAGGAGAAATTGGATTGGGAGCCGCGCATAAACCTCGCCTCAGGGCTCCAAATGACGATCCCTTATTTCCGAAAGGCGATCCATGGAACTTAAGCTTTTCGTGGCCACAAAGGGGTTCATCGAGCGGGACGGCAAGATCCTTCTTATCCGGGAATCCCCCGCGTACACGGACGGCACGAACGCCGCCAAGTACGGGCTTCCCGGAGGGCGCATCTCGCCCGGCGAGCATCTGGAAGAGGCCCTTTCCCGGGAGGTGCTCGAAGAGACCGGCCTGCGCATCGAGGCGCTATCGCCCTTCTTCGCCGACGAGAGCCTGCCCCGGCCCATGGTCCGGGGAGAGGAATGGCAGATCATCAAGATATTCTTCGCCTGTCGCGCGCTGCCAGGCGAGATCAAATTGAGCGAAGACCATGATGCGCATCTCTGGATCGATCCCAAGGAGTACCGCGCCGTCGACCTGATCGCGAACGAGATCGCTCCTTTCGAGGCATACGTGCGCTTTCTGGAACGATCATGAAATACATCATCGCGACCATCTCCAAGAACTCGTACCCCGCGAAAAAGATCGAAGAGATCATCCGCGCGGGAGCGAACGTGCTGCGCTTCAACTTCTCGCACGGCAGTCCCGAGGAAGTGCGCGGCAAAGTCCAGGTGGCGCGCGAGGTGATCGCGAAGCTCGGGCTCTCCGGCAAGGTCGCCATCCTGGCGGACCTTCCCGGCAGCAAGCTCCGTCTCGGCAGGTTCGCCGCGGGAGATTACCCCGTGACCAAAGGACAGCGGATCATCCTGAAGAGCGCGGCCGAGTCCCCCGATCCGGCGCAGTTCATTCCCGTCGATTTCCCCGAGATAGGCAATTACGTGGAGCCAGGCCAGGTGATCACCTTCGGCGACGGCGAGCTCGCCTGCAGGGTAGAGAAGGTCCTGAGCAAGAGCGAGTTCAGCGCGGAGATACTGAACGACCGGTCCGTCCCCCACATGAAGGCCCTGAACATCGGCCGGGCGATCGATGCCCTGGACCACTTCACTCCCCAGGCCCTCGCCCACATCCAGGGCCTCTCCGCCATGCGCCCGGAATGGGTGGCGTTTTCCTTCGTGCGAAGCGGAGAGGACATGCGGCGCTGGAAGGAGCTGCTCCGGCCGCATCTCGCCGCGGACTGGCAGCCGAAATCGGTGGCCAAGCTCGAAACCATCCAGGCTGTGGACAATGCGGAGGCCATCGCCGCCGAATGCGACTGCCTCATGGTCGCGCGCGGGGACCTCGGCCTCGCCGCGCCGATCGAGAACCTGGGCCTATATCAGAAACGCATAGTCGCTGCCGCTAAGAAAGCGGGGAAAGAGGTCGTGGTCGCCACCCAGATCCTGGACAGCCTGCTTTCGTACTATATCCCGCAGCGGGCGGAGGTCCTGGACCTCACAAACATCGTCCTCGACGGCGCCGACGGGATCATGTTCGCCAAGGAGACCGGCATAAGCCTTACGCCCGGGCGCTCGGTGGAAACGGCGCGTGCCATCATCGATGCCGTCGAGCAAGGCATGGCACGGCAATGACGCTCGAGATCGAAAAGACCTATCTGCCGAAGGAGCTGCCGCCCGGCATGGCGGGCTCGCCGCACAAAGACATCGAGGATGCATACATCCCGGTCCTGCGCGGGATGCCGCTACGCCTTCGCCGGAGCGGCGACGTGTTCGAGTTTACGAAAAAGATCCAGCTAGGGAACGACCCTTCGCGCCACGAGGAGATCAATGTCCCCCTCGCCGAAGACCAGTTTCTCCGGCTCGCCAAGGACGAGCCGCTGCGCATCCTGAAAACCCGCTATTACCATCCCTGGGCCGGGCTCACCGCGGAGATCGACGTTTTCCACGGGAAATTGGAGGGGCTGGTGGTCGTCGAGTTCGAATTCCCTACGGTCGAGGCGATGGCTGCCTTCGAGATGCCCCCTTTCTGCCTGGCTGACGTCACTTCCGAAGAACTCGTTTCGGGCGGGGTCCTGGCCGGCAAGACATATGCGGACCTTGTTCCTTTTCTGGAGCGGTTCGGGTATAAGCCGCTGCGGCCATGACCATCACGGTCACGGTGAAGCCCCGGTCCAAGAAGCAGGGACTTATAGAGACGGTGCCTGGCTTTTTTGAGGCGCGGGTGGTGAGGCCTCCGTTCCAGGGACAAGCCAACGCGGAACTGATCGCCCTGCTCGCGAAGCATTTCGGCATAGCCAAATCGCGGATCGTCGTGGTCGCGGGCGGGTCGAACCGCAAGAAGATCGTGGAAATACATTGAGAGTCGTCCCCTCTGTCATCCTGAGGTACTCCGAAGGATCTTCTCCATCTTTATAAACGGAAGGTCCTTCGGAGTACCTCAGGATGACAGTCAATGTATAATGTAAGAGGAAGCTCAGCAGTACGTCTAAAGAAACAAATAAGGGCCCGTCGGAGGGCCTAAAAATAAATAACAATATGAACCCTAAAATAAAGGATGTGTTGGGCTGGGTGGCGGTCGCAGCTATAGTACTCGCGACCTTCGGCGCGCTGCGGTACGTGAACTCCTATGCGCGGTCGGTCCCCGCGGCGGCAAGCTTCTCCGCGACCGGCGAGGGCCATGCCACCGCCATACCCGATGTCGTCCAGTTCTCCTTCGGCGTGACCACGGAGGGCGGCAAGGATATCGGCGTCATCCAAAAAGAGAATACCGGGAAGGCAAACGCTTCGATCGCGTTCGTGAAGTCGAAGGGCGTGGACGCGAAGGATATCTCGACGCAGAGCTATACCATCTCGCCGCGTTACGAGTCCTGTCCCCCGGTCGTCTATTCTGCCGGTATCATGCCCTCGTGCAACGGCAACACAATCATCGGATACGTCATCGACCAGCAGATCGCCATCAAGGTACGCGATTTCTCGAAGATCGGCGATGTCATGAGCGGCGTGACCGCGCAGGGCGCCAACAACGTCTCCGGCCTGCAGTTCATCGTCCATGACCGGACCGAAGTGGAGAACGAGGCCCGCGCGAAAGCCATTGTCGAAGCGAAGGCCAAAGCAGAGGCTTTCGCCAAAGCTGGCAACTTCCGCCTTGGCCGCATCATCTCCATCCAGGAGAGCGGCAACTACCCCAGCTATGTCTACAACCGGGCCCTGGACATGGCGAAAGGTGGCGCGGGCCTGGAAGCGGCTCCGTCGCCTTCCATCGAGCCCGGCTCCCAGGAGATCTCTTCGAACGTGACCATCGTTTACGAAATCAAGTAACGGGAATGCCTTAGAACAAAACACCCCCGCTAAGCGGGGGTGTTTTGTTCACTGCTTCGGCACCAGAATCATCGTCTTTTCTCCAGGCAGGTGGTAGTTGAAGCGCGCCTTGAGCTCTTTTTCCAAGTTCGTGGAATTTGAGAAATAACGCAATTCCGACTCCAAGGTATCGTGATCATGCTGCGTCTCGTCGAGACGGTTCTTGGCGGTGGCATAGGCCGCGCTCGCATCTTCCGCTTTCCCGCTATAGACGTAGATCTGGGTGCCCACGAAAGCAAGGAAAAGGAAGAGAAGGACGGAGATGACTATCTTCGCGACGTCGCCGGATTGCATAAGGATAGTTTATAGTTTTTAGTTGATAGTTGATAGTTGATATAAGCGAAACCCAAGATTAGCGGCATCTTGGCGGCCTTCAATGGTTATGCCACCAGGCTTATCAATCAGGATACCGTTATTGACCGGTGTCCACCCTTGGCAAGATTGTGCCCAAAGAGCGGCAAGTGCGGGATAACGGATTCTGTATAGCGCTGCAGGGGGATTTGACACGAGGGATGGATATCCGTAGGTTGACAGTAGTAAGAGACACGGCATCCGTTGCCGACATCAAAAACGACAGGTAATGCCCCACGGGGCACCAACTGGCCAGCCTTCCACGAAGGGATTGGTTAACTTATGGGCTACGGCCCGGAGGTGATTTGTGTCAGAGGGAAAAAGCTACGAAACTGTTGTTCGTAAGATCCGCCGGGGCACCGATTACGCCCTGATCGATGCGCTGGAAGGAGCAAAGCCCGACAAGATCCCGGGCATCCTTGTGCGCATCTGCAGGACCACGATCAAACACGGACAGGGACGACAGGAAGCGCACGATGCCGCGGAGGAGTTGTTCGGCTGGCATCTGGATGCCATCACGGACCAAGAGTTTGAGCCGTTCATCCCGCACCACATCCATTCGCCGACATTCGTTCTGGAAGGAGATCCTACCCGGATCGAGAAAGCCCGGCAGACAGCCCGCCGTCGGCGTTGCCGGTCCGCAATGGAGGCGTTGAGCTGGTTCTACACTCCTCTCCATAAGATCTGTCTCAGAGAGATCTGCGGATGGATGCGCGACACCGAGGACGAGGCGGAGGTAGACCAGATGTGGAGCTTCCTGTTGGAGTGCTACGAGAGGCACGAGGATCTCATCAAGAACACCATGCGCGACGCGATGGATGAGAAGTTCCCGTTGCAGCGCATCCAGCGCCTCTTCCTCGGCCTGATCCCGCCAACCACTCCTGCGGGACGACGTGCGGTCTCTCTCGTGAAGACGCTCCAGATGGCGTACGCGAAGCAGACCGATTCCACGAAGCTCGCGGGATGGATCATGCTCACGGAAGGACTCTCGCAGCAGGGGCTCAGACTTCTCTACCAGCACTCCCTCGAAATCCGCCGCATTGAGACGGCGGCGGCGGAACTCGGCGACCACGTGCGCTACGTACTGAGTCAGCATCAGGACAGCGGCGATATCCATGTCACGACGGGTTACAATCTGTCGAGGAATGAGCTGACGCTTTACGCCGAGACTACGAGGAGCGTTACGGCAGGATATGCCATGTCGCTCGCGTCCAGCATTCTTTCCATGTGCGTGCAGGCCGTGGAGCCAGAAGTGCTCGTCACATGGAAGGTCTATGTGTCAAGCAGGGTTGCCCATCCCAAGTCAGAGTGGACACCTGTTACCAAGACTCGAGAATTACCATAAGCTCAAGCCCCAGGCGCAACGCGCCTGGGGCAAGCTCGTTTTCGGGAGGTAGTTTTCTGTCATGCTTGATTCCCGCTGAAGTTTAGACCGCACTTGATGCGGGTCGCCTGTCATCCCGAGTGAAGCGAGGGACCTCTATGCTATGGAAAGGATTCGAATTCAGAACTTTTTTTAAGTTATCCTACTTCGTAAGCCGGCTTGGACATTAAGCATCCTTCCATGTTGTCTGGAAGAGTGAAATATTGATATTCCCGGGAGGTCCCTCGCCTTTGCTCGGGATGACAGAGTGTGAGCGCCGGAGTTTATTCGGGATGACAAAGCTGCAGATGCCTCGCCGGAGCTCATCCCAAGCATACCGAAGATCTCAGAGAATAGAGAAGTCTAGGAAAGGGATTCTACTCACTACTCACTACTCACTACTCACTACTCACTACTCACTACTCACTACTCACTATTTCTTCAATATCTCCCGGAACACCTCCACCGGCACATTGACCCGCGCGGATTCCTTGAGGCGTTCCTTGCCCCGCTCCTGCTTCCGCCACAGCTTCATCTTGCGGGTGATATCCCCGCCATTCTTGCCAAAATTGCCGAGTTCCTTCTTCATCGCGGGGATGGTCTCCCGGGCGATGATGCGGCCGCGCACCCTGGCCTGGATGGCCTGCGGGAACTGCTGGCGGGGTAAAAGCTCCTTCAGCCGCTCCGCCGTCTTCCGCCCCTCGCGCTCTATGTCCTTCTTCGAAACGATGCGGGTCAGCGCGTCCACTACGTCGTCCGCGACCAGGATCTCCATCTTCTCCGCGTCCGTCTCCGCCTCTCCCGCCAGCTCGTAGCTGAAGGAGGCGAATCCTGCCGAGATCGATTTCAACTGGTCGTCGAAGTCGCGCACCAGCTCGGAAAGGGGCATCGTGCCGTGCAGGACCAGGTTCTCACCCACGGTTTCGGTGTTGTTGATCGCGACGCCGTAAGACATCTGGAGCGACAAGACACCCTGCAGGTAGTGGGGCGGCGTCACGATCTCGATCGCGATCACCGGCTCCCACACCTTTTCGGGATTGTCCGGAAAGGCATGCGGCTCTTTGATGATCCGGTCCTCCCCTTTTTCCCGTACGCGGTAGGCGATGGAGGGGAAGCTGGTCAGGAACTCCAGGTTGAACTCGCGGGTAAGGCGGGTGGCGATGATGTCGAAATGGAGCTGGCCCAAGAAGCCTACCTTCAACCCCCTGCCGAGCGCCTCGTTCGCGTCCGGCTCGATGCGCAGGGCGGCATCGGTAAGCCGCAGGCGGTCCAGCGCTTTCTTCAGATCCTCGAACTTGGTTGACCCGTCCGGATAGAAAGAGATGAACACCACGGGCGACGGTTCCTTATAGCCCGCCAGAGGCTCCGCTTCGCCCGATCCGAGGCCGCTCACGGCGATCGTGTCGCCGATCTTCACCTTCTCGGGTTCTTTGAGGCCCGTGGCCAGATAGCCGATCTCGCCGGCGGCAAGCTCTGGCGAGGCGGTGAGCTGGGGCATGAAATAGCCGACCTCCTTGGCCTTGAACTTCGCGTTCGCAACGAGAAGCCCCGCATCGGCGCCCGCCTTGAACGTGCCGCCGAACACCCGGGCGTAGGCCAGGATGCCGCGATGATCGTCGTAGAGCGAATCGAAGATGAGCGCCCGGCCGGTGCCCGCGAGCTCCCTCGGCGCCGGAACCCTTTCCACCACCGCGTCGAGGAGCGCCGCTACGCCTTCACCGGTCTTCGCGGAGATGCGGTAGATGTCCTCCGGGTTCTGTCCCAAAAGCAGGGCCAGCTCGTGGATAACCTCTTCCGTGCGCGCCGCCGGCATGTCTATCTTGTTCACCGCGCCAACCAGGGTGAGCCCCGCCTTCTTCGCGGCGCGGAAGTTCGAAAGGGTCTGGGCCTGGATGCCCTTTGTAACGTCCACGAGAAGGATGGCACCCTCCACCGCGGCGAGCGCGCGCGAGACCTCGTACGAAAAGTCAGAATGCCCGGGAGTGTCTATGAGGTTCAGGATGTAAGAGGTGCCCTTGGAGGTATAGGTCATCCTGACCGGCGCCATTTTGATGGTGATGCCCCGCTCGCGCTCCAGATCCATCTGGTCCAGGTATTGGGCGCGCATGTGCCGGGCTTCCACCGTGCCGGTGATCTCCAAAAGGCGGTCCGCCAGGGTGGACTTGCCATGGTCTATGTGAGCGGTGATGACGAAATTGCGGATGTTCTGCATGGTTTGCGAAGGTCAGTCTACCTTATAAAAAACACTGGCGCCACTCGGAAGTGGCGCACAGTTATTTCACGAACCGACCTTTCAGCCGATCCGGAACTCGTTCCCGTGGCAGCCACGGATGCGGTGTTCGAGGAACGGGTACGGAGTGGTGGACATCTCGAGGCGCGAGGTGTCCGTTCTCCGGTCGCTCTCATTCCGCGTATGGCGCGGGGGCAGACCCAGGGCTGGGTCATCGAGGTGGGAAGTGTCCGGCAGTTCTCTTCTCATAGCTCTCCTCTTTCACACAGAATCGGCGCCAGAACTGCAATTTGGAGCCAAAAGTATTATAACACGCCCCCGTGTTTTTTGCAATAGCAAATCACCCTTTTGTCAAGAGCGTTATGGCGTTCGGAAAACTCGGCTTTCCCCGTTTGTCATCCCGGAAGCCCAGCGGGGCTATCCGGGATCCAGCATGCTCCGGCAATCCTGGATCCCGCATCCCTCCTTCGCTACAAGCTGCGGAAGGGCGCCGCAAGTGCGGGATGACAGAGACATTCAGACCAACCCTAAATTTAAGGTGAGACCAGGAGGGACAGGTCTAGCACCACGCGGCCCGGCGGGTCATCACTGTCATATTTGAAAATGGGCGAGCCGGTCTCGGCCCAGACGAAGCCGACCGGCGCCGTAAAAGAGGCGTGGAAGGAAGTGACCGCCCCGGATTGGCGCTCGAACACGAACTGGTAGCGCTCCCCCGCCGCCGGGGCATGCTCGAGAGGGCGCGAATATGTGAGCGTAATGTCCTTCCGCCCACCCGGTTCGATCTTCTGCCAGGTCGCGAAGACGTTGCGGCCGGACTGCTTGGAGACTTGCAGCTTGCCATCTTTGGAGACGATGAGTGCGCCCTCCTCTGCGACAACATCGGGGTCCTTGCGGAACCCGGAACCGTAGTCGCTCTTCGAGGTGATGAACCGCTCGCCGCCGCCGGCGAACGCGTCCACAGTCGCGCCGGAAGGGGTGAAGACCTGGAAGTAGTTCCAGTTGGTCGAGTTGTACCACCACTCTTTGGCCCGATCGCCGCGGTGCGTGCGCATTACCTTGAGCTCGTCGTGCCACACGCCCTCGTTGTCCAGATGGGCATCAAGCACGATGTCCTGGGAGATATGACGGTCGCTCTTGCCCCCGCCGATATTCGCGTTCACCACCGCCAGGTAATCCCCCTTGAACTGCTCACCGAGAGGGAAAAGCGCCCCGTCCATGAAATATGCCGCGAGGAACTTCGCCAGGTGCTCGTCGCGCGAGAAGGCAAGGAGGTCCTTGTGATCCGTCCAGTCCTTGGCATTCGCGGCCAACTGCCGCCGCTCCTCGGCGCTGAGCGACGCGAGCCGTCCGATGAGAACCGGCACAAGCTCCTTTAGCACCGCCTTCGGCTCCGCGGTGCCCGCGGCCTGCCCGGCCTGCACCTCGCGCTGGACCTCGTCCACCACATTGTCGCTCCCGATCTCGGTGCCGTCCGCGAGCCGGACCGGTCCCGTCGCCTCTAGCACGTCCTGGATCACCCGCGGAGTCACGGTGACGAGAGCGTCCAGGGTGGCCGTGGCATACAGGCCGGATTCCTGCATGAAAGACAACACTTTCTCGGCGGAAGAGGGATAATCGAAGAACCAGTTCGCATCCGCCGTGCGCCAGCGGCCGGTGATGGCCTGGAGGGGCCGCGGCGGGACCACGTTCACGTCACGGGCCCGGTCCACGTCGTTGATATCATGGACCGCGATCTCCACGAGAGTGCCGTCCCTGAACGTCAGGTCGGCGAAACTGCCTATGAAACCGCCGCCCGGACGCAGCTCGGAGGTGTTCGAGAAAATTACGATCACGTGGCGCGGATCCGGGCTGCCCAGGATGCCGATAAGCCCGGTGAGGAGGTCTTGGCCGCGCAAGAGCTCCCTTTGGAATGTGAGGTAGTCCCCGAAGAACGGCAGGCCTTCCTTGATATCCGGCTGGATAGCGGCGATGCGGCCCAGGGCGTCGCTCAAGGCGGAAACATGGGCGCGGGCGGAGCCGAGGGTGGACAAGAGCGTAGTGGCGCCTCCCCGGAGGAACTCCGGCAGGACCCTCTCGGCCTGGCCAATATCTTCCATGATCCCGACCACGCCCGCGGATATTTCCTGAAAACCGCTATAGGTCTCGCCGCCGCTCTTGAGGAGATCGGTCAGGGTGTCCCAGCCGCCCAGCAGGAATGAGGCATCGGCGGTCGGCGGGACGTCCGCGGAGCGATAGAAATTGCGCGTGGCCCAGTAGGCACCTCCCGCCGCGACGGAGAGGATGAGAAGCGCCAGGGCAAGAAAATGCGTGCGTCGGCGCGGAGGAATAGTATCGGCCTGTCCCTCCAGAGAACGGGAGATCGGGCTCAGGGGATCCCTCTTCTTCGGCGCAGGAAACTGGATGTCGCGGAACTTCTTGTCCTTATCGGGAGAATTCTCGTCCATCCCTAAATGGTATCATGAAGTCATGCGCAGTTTTCTCCGCATGTATGCTGCGTGGACCGCAGCCTCTTCGTGGTTCCTGATGGGCATCGTGCTCCTCGCCGCCGCCGGGCTCATGGGCTACTCCGCCTGGCAGGAAAGCGCAATCATGGACGAGCTGGCGCACATACCGGCGGGATACGGCTACGTCCACTCGCTCGATTACCGCCTGAACCCTGAGCACCCTCCGCTTGTGAAGGCGCTCGCCGCCGCGCCGCTCCTTCTCCTCCAGCCAGCGTTCCCGGAAACCGATCCCGCCTGGACCACTGCAGTGAACGGGCAATGGGACATGGGCACGAGCTTCCTCTATCACTCGGGTAACGATCCTGAACGAGTCATACGAACATCGCGTATCCTGCCGATTGTCCTTACCCTGCTTTTTATCCTCGTGACCTACCTCTGGGCGCGCGAGCGCCTGGGGCCTCTTTGGGCGAACTTGCCTGCGGTTCTTCTGGCCCTTTCCCCTATCGTCCTTGCCCACGGCCACTACGTGACGACGGACATCGGCGCGGCCTTGGGCATAGTGCTTACCGCTTGGAGCGCGACCCGCTATCTGGCATCGCCTACCCGCAGGAACTTCTGGTACGCGGTCCTGGCCCTCGGCGTGGCCGAGCTTATGAAGTTCTCCGCGGTTCTTCTCCTTCCTTACCTCGCGTTCCTCTTCCTCGTCCACTGGCTGGCGCACCGCCCCGAAAGAACCTTCTGGTCCTACGCCCGTGATCTCGTTCTCATGTGCGCGATGGCGTATCTCGTCGTCGTGTACCCCGTCTATTTCTTGTTCACCGCGCAGTATCCCATAGACAAACAAGCATCCGACACTGTCGCCATCCTCAGCTCCTATGAGGGCGGTCCTCCCGAGGGGGGAACCGTTTGCCGTCCCGCCCGCTGCCTCGCGGAACTCGACATCTGGATGTCCCGCCATGCCCTGACCCGGCCGATCGCGCAATATCTCCTGGGGGTCATCATGGTCCAGCAGCGGGCCACAGCCGGAAATACGGCGTATTTCGTGGGCGACGTTTCCGCCGCCGGTTCGCATTGGTACTTCCCCGTCGTCTACGCGCTAAAAGAGACTCTACCCGCCCTCCTCTTTCTGCTCGTGGGCCTTTGGGGCGGGCTCTCCCGCCTCGTTGACCGGGCACGCGCCGCCCCATGGCTCCAGGCATTCCGGACATATCTCCGTTCCTCTTTCACTGAGTTCGCCATGCTCGCGTTCGTGGTGCTTTACTGGGCGTACAGCGTGAAGAGTCCCCTCAACATAGGCGTTCGCCACATCCTGCCCACCATACCCTTCATGTACCTCCTCGCCGCCTCGGCCTGGCGCCGCTGGCTGATGCGCTTCGAGCTCCGGCGGGACCAGGGTCCGCTCACGATGATGAAGGATGCCGCTCGCGCCATGGGGTACGCCACCTTGAAGGGGGCCATGCTCGGGGCAATCCTGCTCTGGGTTGTGATAGAGACGGCGCTGGCTGCGCCGCACTTCCTGGCCTCATTCAACGAGTTCGGCGGCGGACCGACGGAGGGCTACCGTTACGTGACCGACTCCAACTTCGATTGGGGACAGGACTTCCTCTACCTGCGGGAGCTCGTGAACGCTCATCCGGAGATAGACCGCATCGCCGTAGATTATTTCGGCGCGGCGAACTCCGCATATTACCTTGGCGCGCGCGCGGCCGACTGGTACTCCGCGAAGGGCGACCCGCGCGCGCAAGGCATCCATTGGCTTGCGGTATCGGCGAACAACCTGCAGAACGCCATCCAGCCGAAAGCGGCGGGGTATTCGCGCAAGCCGGAGGATGAGTACGGCTGGCTCACCGCCATGCGCGCATCCTCGCCGGGACTGGGCGGCATCCCGGAGCCCGATTACCGGGCGGGAACTTCCATATTCGTGTACCACTTGCCTTGAACCACAAATGTAAGTGATGAAGCTTTGTCATTCCCGCGCAGGCGGGAATC
>JANWIW010000014.1 GCA_025449695.1 Minisyncoccota bacterium
ATGCGCTTCGTGTCCGTTCCCGTTCAGGGAGATGGACATCTCGCGAAATACTGCCGCTGCGGCCGCCGAGGTGGTCTCGAACGGCCGGCCCAGGGAAATGTCCCTGAGCAGGTCCCACGGTCCGCTCTGTTCAAGGAGAACAAGGGCGGCTTCCGTGGGGTCGCCGGCCTGGGGCACGCCCAGGGCATCGGCATCCAACTTCAGTGACTCACCCATGGACTCCTCCTTACGCGGGTTCCGGGCACGGCCCGGACCAGCTATTTATTGACGACAATGAACTGGAAACTTCCGCTTCCCGGCCGCTCGTAAGCTTCCGGGAAGGGATCGGGGAATTTCGGGAAAACGAAATGCTCCGGTCCCTGCCTAGAAGGCTGGTCCGGTGTGATGGGAAATAATCCTAAAGAAAGAGATGGCCATTGCTTTAGTTGAGTAAAGTATAGCGCCCCCCTATCCCCTGTCAAGTGTTGAAAATGAAGCGCCGGCGGGGTTAGTACCCGCCGGCGATGCCTCACGAATTCCTGTTCAGCGTGCCTCCAGCGAGGAGATGCCTCGAGGCGCTGCCGGCATGCATCACCCAATGCACTCCTTCGTATCCGGTCGTGTAGTGGTAGAAACGGCCCGGGATGCAATCGTAGCGATCGTAACGCCCCGCCATTTCCTGATTACGGCTCACGAATGCTTCGTTCCGGCCCGGCTCGGTCAGACACATCCCAGATTCGTCGACGGTAGCGAAGATCCAGGTTTCCCCGTCGAAAGGAATACCCTGCCGGAGCAGATTCTCCACGGCGGACAGCACGAAATCGATGTCTGCCCCGAAGATGAAAAGATGACGGCGCATTGCAACCTCCTATTCGGTTCTGCGCGTTTCTGATCTCAACCCTGGGATCTCAAATGGATTCCAGCGATTCTGCTATTGCTCGGCCTCAGCCAGAAGCTCCTGTGCGGCCTTCCCGGCATGCATCACCCAGTACACACCGTTGTACCAGGTGAGTGAGCCGGTTGGATGGCAAACTCTTCTGCCTGGAATACAGTCGTATTGAGGGTATTCACGGGCGAGATCCAGACAGGGGCCGGTGAGTCTATCTCTCTGCTCGTTGTGGTTGTCAGACACCTCGATGCTATCGACGGTGAGGAAAATGCGGCCGTCTTCGGTCGCGGGAAGACCTGCTTCCAGCAGAGGCTTCACCAGGGACAGGGCCATGCCGATGCTCTCTGCGAAGATAAGCATCTCATTCTTTCGCTTCTTAGCCATGTTCGATCCTTCCTTTTTTGGTTTTCAACCTATCCCGACAAGTCGAACGCGACTTCCGGGAAGGGAGCGGGGAATTTCGAAAGAAACGCGCCAATCCCTGCCTAGAAGGCTCGGGTAGCGTGATGGCCGCGGAACGATACCTTGTTGGTAGTGGAAAGTTTCATAGAAGAATTACTTTGTACCCAATCTTTTAATCATGAGCCGGTAGCCTCCGCGTCCTACGGCAACCCATTTCTTGATGCGGGCGATGGTGGTCGAACTCATGCCGGTCTGCTCCGCGATCTCGAGGTAAGGCACTTTGCGGGCCAGCATTCGCGCCACCTTCCAGCGATTGGCAAACTCCATGAGCTCGTTTTCAGTCAAAAGATCCCTTAGGAACATGCCTGCTTCCTTCTTGTTCCTAATCGCTGCAACAGCCTCCAAAAGGCGCTTGGCGTCGGCGGTAAGCCATTTTTCCTGCTTTTTCGAAGGTTTGGCCATATCTGACTTTAGTTTGGTAAAGTATAACATTACACGCAAATCTGTCAAGTCAACGCGGCTGGAGCAGAAAGATTGATTTCTCTATCCGTTTGTCATTCCGGCCTTGCCGCCTTTGGCGAGCCTCGCCTTTGGCGGGAGCCGGAATCCAGAAAACGAGACGATCTGGATTCCGGAAGCCCAGCTCCAGTTTGGAAAACTGGGGCTGGGCTTCCGGAATGACAAACGGATTAATCTTTCGGACAGCGCGGCCGGGACGTTTTTGTTACGCTCCGCTTAATATTTATTCCACTTCGCAGTTCGCGCGTATTATTTTAAAGCGCCAAGGATGAGCTCCGTCACATCCACTTCCGCCTCTGGGCGGTCTATCGTATTCGAGATGAAGAGCTTGTCCGCAGCCTTCCCTACCCGCTCGAGGCCGGCGGGAAGGACCCCGTGGGTGACGAGCGCAACTACCTTGCTCGCCCCGTACTCCCGGCAGCGCTCGATGCACTTCACAAGCGTGCCGCCCGTCTCCACTAGGTCATCCACGATAGCGACGTTCCTGCCTTTTACCGAGGCGGCGAACGCCTCGTCATGGCCGAATTCCACGGTATACGAGTCCTGCCGGGTCTTCGAAAGACCGGCCAGGTTGGCGCGTTTCTGTGAACCTTTGTCGGGAGCAACGAACACCAATTCTCCGAACTCCCGCCGCGCGGCATCTTGAAGCAAGGGGAAGCCGGGCAGTACGGCGAAAGGGTACTGCTTCATCCACTCGTGGTCGGAAAAATGCGGATCGATGGCGTATATTTTTCTCACGCCGTAATACGAAGAGAGCTTTTGCAAAAGGTCGGCGGCGGCGTTGGCCTCTCCGGGGCGGAAGGAATGGTCCTGCATGCCGTACGGAAAATAGGTGAAGCATGCTTCTACGCTCGCGTTGGCATTGCGCCTCAGGAGCGAGAGCAAGAGTTCCAGCTCGGCGATACCCCCGTTCGGGTCCGGCGCGCCGGAATGAAGGACCACTATCCTGCCACTCAGTCCTTCCACCTCGGGGAGACAGAGGTAGGATTCCCCGTCCGGGAAGCGGTACGCGCCATCCTTGTTCGGGGCGGGGAATACGACCGTGAATCCCCCGCTCTCCATGCGCCGCGCTAGATGGAACGCGCTCGAGGTGGGGATGACGGTGAACATGGCTACAGAATGGACTGGAGGTAAGAGGCGGCGGCGGATCTCTTCACCGTCTCCTGGGTTCCCTTCTCCATGTCCTTCACGATGACCTCGCCTTCCTTTGTCTCTGCCGGCCCGGCGATCAATGTGAAGCGGATGCCCTTCTTGTCCGCGTACTTCAGCTGCTTGTCGAGCTTCGCGGCCTCGAAGTATATCTCCGCGTTCAGCCCTGCCCGGATAAGGTCCCGGTAAAGCTCCACCGCATTCGGCGTCTCGAGCTTATCGAAGACCGTCACGAGCACGTCGCTCGAGAGTTTTACGCTCGCGAGAAGGCCGCGCTCCTCCATAAGGAGCATGATCCGTTCGAAGCCGAAGGCAACGCCCATCCCGGAGACCTCGGTCACCGCGCTGTCCGGCGCCTGGATCTCGAATAGGCCCGTCAGGTCGTCATAGCGGCCGCCCCCACAAATGGAGCCGAGGCCGGAATCCCCCGCCACCACCTCGTAGATGATGCCCGTATAGTAATCCAGGCCCCGCGCGAGGGAAGGGTCGAACTGGAAGCGGTCCCGGCCGATGCCGAGAAGGTCCGTATACCGGAAGAGCTCGTCCAGATCGGTCATATCGAAGGCCTCGAATTTGGCCAGGGTCTTCTCCATGCTCTCGGCGGGCGAGAGGAGTGCCATAAGCTTCTCCGGTTCGGCAACGCCAAGCTCGTTCAGCTCCCGCCCCACTTCTTTCGGCCCGCTCTTGTCCAGCTTGTCTATGGTACGGATGACCTCCTTTGATTTCTCCGTCACGCCGAACTTCCCGAGGACCGCGTTCATGAGCCGGCGCGAATTCACCTTGATGATGACATCCCCGATGTCGAGGGCCGCGAACACCTCCACGATGACCTTGGCAACTTCCGCCTCGACGAGCAGGGACCGCGTGCCTACTACGTCTATGTCGCACTGGTAAAATTCCCGGAGCCTTCCTTTCTGCGGCTTCTCCGCGCGCCAGACCCGCTGGATCTGGTAGCGCTTGAAGGGCATGGGCAGCTCCGTCCAGTTCGAGGCCGCATAGCGGGCGAAGGGCACGGTGAGATCGTAAGGCAGTGCAACGTCCCGCTCGCCGCGATCCTTCCAGGTGTAGGTCAGGCGGTCCCCCTCCTCGCCATACTTGCCGAGGATGGTTTCCGCCGGCGAGAGAATGGGAGTCTCGATAGCCACGTAACCGAACCGTTCGAAGATGCCCTGGATCGCGCGCATCACGAAACTGCGCTTGGCCATCTCGAGCGGCAGGAAGTCGCGGGTGCCTTTGAGGATCGTAGGTTTGATCTTCTTCATGAATGATTTATTATGCGACAGCAGAAAAAATCTGTACAGTTGGGACAAATATCAAATGGAGCTCTGCACGCAGAGCTCCATTCATCTCTCTCACGAGGCGGCGGTCATCCGCTGAAGCTGATGCATCATCCACTCCACGGTTGTTCCCGCGTCGTAGCGGACGGTAAGCCAGGGCTCGCGGAGATCGTAGGGCATGCCCACGATCCGCTTGCCATGGGGGTTGTCCCCGTACGGCGCATCGACGATGACGAGGATGGGCCTCGGAGCGCCAGCGCGGTTCCGCTCGATGAGGGCGAGCATGGTCTCGAGGGTGAGCGGTGAAGGATCGGTGTGATCCACCACGAAGCCGTCGGCATCCAGCAGTTCGGCCGCTTCGCGACGATTCTCTCCGAACATCTCCGATTCGCCTACAAGCACAACGCCTCGCGGGACGAACAAGGGAATCATCCGCCGCACTGCCTAGTATTGACCCTGTGCAGGACCCCTCCCCTTGCCAGGGCCCAGGTCTTTTCCGGGGCCGAGATCTTTTCTGGCCAGAAGCGCCACAGTGCGCATATCTAGTTCCTCCTCTGCTGGTGGTAATAAAACAGATTTATTGACTCTCGTCAAACGAAAACCGCCGGGAGCGACGGTCCGGCGCAAAGACAGGCCTAGGCCGCCCTCTCCTCGTCCCCGTACAGGATCTCGAAATCGATCGGGATATATTCGAACAACTCCTCCGGCTTGAAGAAGAGCGCGATCTCGGCCTCGGGATCTTCCTCCGGGTCGGAAGCGTGCGCGAGGTTGGACTGCGTACTCATGGACAGGTCGCCGCGGATGGAGCCCGCCGGCGCCTCATAACCCTTGGTGGGGCCGACGATGATGCGGACCGCGCCGATGGCGCGGATGCCGGACACGACCATGGCCACAACCGGCGAATAAGACATGGATTTGACCAGGCTTTCGAAGAAGGGCCGGTCGGCATGCTTTGCATAGTGCTTGGCAAGGATATCCCGGTCGAGCTGCATCATCTTCATGCCCACGATCTTTAGGCCCTTCTGCTCGAAGCGCTTGATGATCTCGCCCAAAAGGCCGCGCTGCATGGCGTCCGGCTTCACGAGCACGAGGGTCCTTTCCGCGCGCGGGTGCTTCATATGGTCGTGATTATACCACAAAGCTATGCAGGGACAAGCTTCTGTCATCCCGAGCGAAGGCGAGGGACCTTTGTGCTATTGATGTTTCGAGTACGGAACCTATCCCTGAAGTTATCCGGCATCGTAAGCCGGCTTTGGCACCAACATTAATCCACGCCTCCTGAAAAAATGAAGCGCCAATGTTACCGGGAGGTCCCTCGCCTTCGCTCGGGATGACAGCTTTGTTATTTGTCTATCTTGATCCCGAGCTCTTTCAGCTGCTTGGGATCGGCCTCGGAGGGAGCGTCCATGACGGATGTGCGCCCGGACGCATCCACGGGGAACGCGATCACTTCGCGGATGTCCGGCTCGTTCTGGAGCACGGAGAGAAGACGGTCCAAGCCGGGCGCCATGCCGGCGTGGGGCGGCGCGCCATATTCATACGCCTTCAGGATATGGCCGAAACGGGATTCCACCTGCTCCGGCGTGAGCCCCATGAGCTCGAACACTTTGCGCTGGACCTTCGGGTCGGAGATGCGCACGCCGCCGGAGGCCATCTCCATGCCGTTGCACACGAGGTCATACTGCTGGGCGCGCAGATTCGCGAGATCCTCTCCCTTCATGACCTTCTCTACGTGCTCCGCCTTCGGTGCGGAAAAGGGATTGTGCGCGAATGTCCAGTGGCCTTTCTTTCCCTGCCCTGAGCTCGTCGAAGGGTCGTCCTCATTCCATTCAAGGAGCGGGAAGTCCACCACCCAGGCGAAGGCCAGCAGGTTCGGGTCCTTCTTTTCTTCCTCGCTCCGCAGGTCGAACTTGTCCGCGCCGAATTTCTGTATCGCTTCCTCGTGAGTGAAAACCGGAAAAGGCTTCTTCCAAATCTTCTTGCCGAGCGATTCGGCGACATAGATCATCATGCCTTCCACCATGGCACGCACCTCCTCCTCGGTCACAAAGGACATCTCCAGGTCTATCTGGGTATGTTCCAGTTGGCGGTTTCCGCGCAGATCCTCGTCCCGCATACAACGGGCGATCTGGAAATAGCGCTCGATTCCCGCGATCATGAGGAGCTGTTTGTATTGCTGGGGCGCCTGCGGCAGGGCGTAGAACTTTCCCAGATGGAAACGGGATGGTACGAGGAAGTCGCGCGCGCCTTCCGGCGAGGTTTTGGTAAGCATGGGCGTTTCGATCTCCACGAACCCGTTCGTATGGAAGTACTCGCGCACGAGGATGGTCACCTTGTCGCGCAGGCGGAGATTCGCGGCCATGCGCTGGCGGCGCAGGTCTAAGTAGCGATACTTGAGGCGCATCTCCTCGTTCACCTCCATGCCGTCCGTGTCCACGGGGATAGGCAGCGCCTCTGCGTAGGAAAGTATCTCAAGCGACTTGGCCTCGATCTCATAGGCGCCGTTCGGGTCTTTGTCGTTTACCATGTTCGACGGGCGCTCCTTCACGAGGCCGGTCA
>JANWIW010000015.1 GCA_025449695.1 Minisyncoccota bacterium
CGCCTTCGCTCGGGATGACACTACTTATCCCGCATTTTTGACAATGCCAAAAATGCGGGCTGCATTCTCGAAGATCTGCTCGCGCATGGCGTCCGTGCTCATGTCCTTCAGTTCCGCGAGCTTCTTCACGGTCTCGACGACGTATGCCGGCTCGTTGCGTTTGCCGCGGTAGGGCGCAGGCGCGACGTAGGGGGCGTCGGTCTCGGAGAGAATACGGTCCGGCGGGATGGTCCGGATGACCTCATCGTAATCGCGGGTGAAGGTGACCACTCCGCCGAAGGTGAAGGCGAAACCGAGTTCCAGGAGCTTTGCCGCGTCCGCGACGGTGCCGGTCATGAAGTGGATGACACCCGGAGGGTCGGCGAGAATCTGGAATTTTGAATCTAGAATCTGGATAAGGTCTTGGAACGCGTCCCTGCAATGGATCATTAAAGGTTTATTCAGCTTGTTAGCCAGCTCTATTTGAGCCTTAAAAGCAACTTCTTGTCTCTCTTTTTTAACGGCGATTTCCTCCCTTTCAGATTCCAGATTCAAGATTCCAGATTCCAATCTGTAGTAGTCCAAACCGCACTCCCCTATGGCCACCACCTTGGGATCGCGGCCGAGCTCCAGATAGTGATCATGGTCGAATTCTTCGCCGCGGGAGGTGAATCCTGCCCCGGGGAAATTCCCCGGCAAGGCTTGTCCGGCTGGACGGCCTTGGGGATCCAATCCGCCCAGTTCCTGGACATCATGGAAGGAGCGGCTGGTATGCACGGGGTGAAGCCCTACGGCAGCGTAGACCCCCTCTTTATATTCCTGCGCCACCTCCACGGCCTTGCGGGAGGTATCCCGCTGCGTGCCTACGTTCAGGAGCCACACATTGGCGGCGAGGGCGCGGTCCATGACTTCTCGCCAATCGTTCTCGAAAGCGGCAAAGTGGGCGTGGGTATGGGCGTCGAAGTAGGGCAAGGGCATTGCTACATTCTCTCATTCAATGTTGCTGTCTGTCATCTTAGCTGCCGATCAGAAAATAAAAGGAACAAGCATCAGCATGTCATTCCGGCCTTGAGCCGGAATCCAGGATTCGGCCATCTCTGGATCCCGGATAGCCCTGCTGGGCTTCCGGGATGACAATGAAGAGATGTTCAAGATCTTTACTTGCGAGGGAAAAGGACCGGAGGGACGGCCCGGTCCTTTATCGCGGCCTGTATTTTCATCGCGGTCCCCGGCAGGAAAGGCGTTATCAGAGCGGCAGTGTTCCAAAGCTGGGTTACCAGGAAGGCCATATCCTGCTTCGCTTCGACGGGGTCCGTTTTCACCTTCTTAAAAGGCTCTTTGGTCTGAATATGGAGATCGATATGCTTGATGCCTTCCCATATGGCGTTGACCGCCTTGTCGAATTGGAATTCTCCGAGATCATGACTCACGGGTCCAGCTCCCATGTCACCTTTCTGCCACAACCTCTCCGGCTCAATCAACTGCGGGGGCCACGCATCGTGGGCGGCGGCCATGGTCGTGATCCGCGCGGCAAGGTTGCCCACGCCGTTCGCCAAATCGGCATTGTACATCTCCTTGAACTTCTCCAGGGTGAAGTCACCGTCTTCGAACGGCGTCATCCCGCGCAGGAGCCAATGACGCACGGCGTCGGTGCCGTACTCGGCGACGAGATCGAAAGGATCGATCACATTGCCCAGGCTCTTGGACATCTTCTGCCCTCCGCTCGTGATGAAGCCGTGGATCACGATCTTTTTGGAGCAAGGCAGGTCCGCGGACATGAGCATCGCCTGCCACATGGCGGATTGCTGGCGCAGGTTGTCCTTGCCGGCGAACTGCACCCCCGGCCAGGACGCCTGGAAGTTCTCCTGATCGCCCGGCCAGCCAAGGGTCGAGATATAGTTCACCAAAGCGTCGAACCATACGTACATGACCTGCGTATCGTCGCCGGGCACGGGCACGCCCCAGGGCATCTTTTCCTTCAGGCGGGAGATGCTGAAATCCTGGAGCCCCGCCGCGACGAACTGGCGTATCTCCCGCAGGCGGAAATCGGGGACTACGAAATCGGGATGCGCGTCATAGAGGGCAAGCAGGCGCTCCCCATACCTGGAAAACTTGAAGAAATAGTTCTCCTCCTCCCGGAACTCCAGCGCCAGGTTGGGATGGATGGGACAGCGGCCATCCACGAGCTCGGAATCGGTCTTCTCGAGCTCGCAGCCGATGCAATATTTGATCTTGTAAAGCTTTTTCTCGATGTCGCCGTTCCTGTCGCAGCGCTTCCAGAATTCCTGGGCCGCCGCCTTATGGGCAGGATTGCTCGTGCGGATGAAGTTCGTATAGCTCAAGTCCAGGGCATCCTTCAACGCGCTGAACTTCGGCGCATACTCGTCCACATAGGTTTGAGGGTCTTTGCCTTCCGATAAGGCCTGCTGATAGATCTTCACCCCGTGCTCGTCGGTGCCGGTATTAAAGACGACCTCATCTCCCAAAAGGCGGCGGTAACGGGCGATGACGTCTGCCTGGACGATCTCAAGCGCGAACCCGATATGGGGCTTCGCGTTCACGTACGGAGTGGTGGTCGTGAGGTAGTAGCGGGGCATAGAATCTGGAATCTGGAATCTGGAATCTGGAATCTCGCGGCCTTACCAGATTCTAAATTCTAGATTCAAGATTCCCATTATATCACTGCGCTTTCGCGCTCCCGTTCGGATTCCTCCCCGCGTGCCTCCACGATCTCCTGGATGACGCCGGCGAGGGGCACGGCCACGAGCGCCCCCAGGATGCCGTTCAGTTCCACGCCGATCAGGATGGCGATGATGACGATGACCGGGTGGATGTCCACGGCCTTCTTGGTGACGAGGGGCACGAGAAAATGCGCTTCGAACTGCTGGATGCAAAGGAACGCGATCAGAGTGTAAAGCGCCAGGGAGGGCGAGGCGGTGAGGGCGACCATGACGGCAAGCGCGCCGGACACGATAGGGCCCACGAACGGCAGGAGCTCGAAGACGCCAGCGATGAGGCCGAGCACGAAAGCGTGCTTTACGCCGAGCGCGGTGAGGGCGATCCAAACCAGGAGCCACATGATGAGCGAGAGGAGGAGCTGGGTCTGGAACCAGAGGCCCACCTTGCGCCGCGCACGGCGGTAGATTTTGAGGACCCTCTCCTCCACGTGGGCCGGGAAGACCGCGCGGATCAAGCGGTCCACGCCGTCATTCGTGAGGGAAAGATAGAAAGAGCTGATCAGCACGGTCGCGCCAAGCAGGACCCCGCCAAGCGCCTGAGAAACGAATCCCAGCGGCGAGCCAGCCTGGGAAAAGTAGTCGTTCGCGAGCCGGTTCAGGGCATTGGAGAATGACTGGCCGGCAGCGGTGTTGCGAAGCGGGTCGAGCACCTTGCCGATGAGGGCTTGCTGGCCGGTGCCGCTCATGATCTCGCTGAAGTCGACGATGATGGAGGGAATGATGAAATAGACGAGGAGCGCGAGGAGCACCGCGCCGGCCAGGAATATGAGTATCACCCCCAGCGTGCGCGGCACGCCGCGCCGCTCCAGAAAATCGATCACCACGTCGATACCGGAAGAGACTACCAGCGCGAAAAAGAGCGCAAGGATGAGGTCGCGCGCCGCGAAAAGGACAGCTGCCACTAATATAAAGAGGAACACCCGCCAGAGGGCGGTCCAGGAGATGGTCACCACCCGTCTTTCCATGTAAGGAATAGTACCCTAGCCGCTAGTGCCTAGCCAATAGGCATGCGCTGTCATCCTGGAAGCCCAGCCCCAGTTTTTCAAACTGGAGCTGGGCTATCCGGGATCAAGCAGGGCGACCACACTTACCAAACGCCCATTCCTGATTCCCGCATTCCCTTCTCCGCGCAGGGCTACGGAAGGGCACTGCGCGGGAATAACAGGACTTGAGCTATTAAAAGTTCTGGATTCCGCCGGAGCCTACCCCACGCACTTCTAGAACCGAAGGAGCTTCTGGAGCTGTCTTTCTTTGCCTTTGGGACCGATCACGGCCAGGTTCAGGTTGGAGGCCCGGAAGGTCTTGCGGGCCAGGTCGCGAACATCCTCCGCGGTAACCGCGAGAAACCTCTTGGCGACAGCCTCCGGCCTCTCAAGGGTACGGAGCAGGAGCTCCTGCTCCGCGTAATAGCCGGCGACCTGGTCGGAGGTCTCGAGGGCCAGCATGAACGTGCCTACCAGGTGATCCTTGACCCGCTTCAACTCCGCAGCGCCGATAGGCTCCGCAGCCAGGCGCGCGCATTCCTCCAGGATAGCCTTGGTAACCGCTTCCAGCTTGGAAGTGTTGGCGCCCGAAGAGAGGGCCAGATAGCCGTGGTCGAGATAGAGCGCCGATTCGGCGCGGACATAATAAGCCGCTCCCATCTTCTCGCGGATGCGGATGAAGAGGCGGGAACTCATGCCTCCGCCCAGCGTATGCGCCAGAACCTCGGCCGCGTAGCGGCGCTGATCGGACAAAGAGAAGGTGCGCAGGCCGAGCACGAGATGGCTCTGGTCCGAGGCCTTATGGCGCATGATGAACTTCGGCTGCCGCTGGCGGTCGATCGTCTTCGGCTTCGCCGCGGCGTTCTTCCGGGGGAGCTTCCCGAAGGCCTGGCGAACGAATCGCGTGGCCGCTTGAGCGTCGAAGTCGCCGGAGACGACGACGACCGTACCGGACGCCACGTAGCGGGCTTTGCGGTAATCCGCGAAATCCCTGCGCTGCATCTTCCGGATGACATCCTTGGTGCCGCCGACATCCCAGCCCGCGGGCTGGTCGCCATAGAGAAGCTCCAGGAACACGTCCTGCACCTTGCGCATGGGCATGTCCTCGTACATGTTGAGTTCCTCGATGACCACTCCCCTTTCCTTGTCGATCTCCGCCTGATTGAAGAGCGGATTGAGGTAGAGGTCGGAGACGAGATCCAGGAGTCCGGGTAATTTATGGTTCTCCGCCTTGGCCCAGTAGCCGGTATATTCCTGGCTCGTGAAAGCGTTGTACTCCGCGCCGAGGGCGTCCAATGCCTCGGCGGTCATGCCCGGTTCGGGGCGGCTCACGGTGCCCTTGAATACCATGTGCTCCAGGAAGTGGGAAAGCCCGTTGATCCGCTTCGTCTCGTATTCGGAGCCGGCGGCCACCAGGATGAGGGCGGTTGATGCCACACCCGCCTGAGGAACGAGCACGATGCGCAAACCGTTCGGCAGGGTCACTTTTTTAATAGCCTTGGTCATGGCAATAGATTATAGGTTGCAGGTTGCAGATTACAGCGAAGTCGCAGCGGCAAGGATATAGGCTTAAAGGGTATAGCGAATGCACCGAAATCGCAAGAAATCGCATGACGATGCGACTCTTTCCGAGTCGCATCGTCTACAAGCTGTAAGCTGTATTTATCCGCCGATCACGTCGATGTCATTCTGGAAGCTGGTCGCCTTCGTGACCACCCTCGCGCCATATACGTTGGTACACACGTAGCGGTTCCAGTTGCCGCCGCAGTAGTATTTGGCGGCGGCGTTGCGCTCGCTCGTGGCCGCGCCGGCGTCCTTAAGATACAGCGCAGCCGCCACGAAGGCGTCCTGGTTGTTCCAGGGGCTCGGCGGATGGCCGACTATGGCCTCGACGCGCGCCTTGTAACCGTTCCAGGTGGAAGGGATGAACTGGGCGGGGCCCATCGCGCCGCCGTACACGCCGTCGGCATTGGGACAGGATACCTTCTGCTTCTCCGGATCGATGCCCACGCTCGCGGTGATCTGCAGGAAGACGGGCCGCTCCTTGGGATTCATGGCGGTACGATAGCTGCACTGGCCGACGTTCTTGCCGAGAGCGGACTCGTGGTCCAGGATGGCGAGCAGGAAGGCCGCGCGCACCCCGGTCGCGTCCTGCGCGACCTTGGCAAACTGGTAGGCCTGGCCGAAAGACATTTGTCCGCCGCCGAGAAGCGTGAAAAGGCGGCTGCGGATCGCCGCCGCCCGGGCCTGGGTATCCTTCAGCATGGCCTGGTATTTGGATTCCTGGCCCTTGGTCGTCGTGAGAAGCTGGTTCTTCTGGGTCTTGGTCACATTCACGTCGTTTTTCTGGGCCTCGCGCGCGGCGGCGAGGGTTTGGGCGTCCGCCTTGGCGAGGGTCAGCTCCTCTTTCTTACCCGCCAGGTCGTCGCGCAGGTCCTTGATCTGGGAAATGGTGGACTGCAGGCTCGTCTGGAGGTTGGAGGTGTTGGAAAGATCATTGAAGAAATCCGAAAGGGTGGAGTTCCGGAGGAGCACCTCGACCATGGAGGCCGATTCGCTCTGGTATAGGCTGCGCAAAAGCGAGCCGAGGTTGGCTTCGTTCTTCTCTATGGACGCCTGCAGATCCTCTATCTTCAGTTGTGTCGCCGTGATCTGGCCGGACAGGTCGGAGATCTTCAGGTTGGTGGCGCGGATTTGCAGGTTCAGGCTGCTGATCTGCGTGTTCAGGCGGCTCACCTCCCCGGACAGCGTCTTGCCTTGCTTCTGGTATTGGGTGATCTGGTCCTGATATTGGACAATCTGACCCTCCAGGTCCTTCAGTTGAGCCTCCAGCTGGGCGCGCTCCTCGCCCGTCGAGACCGCATTCGCGACCGGGGCCATCGCCGGAGCGGTAATGCTGCCAAGGATCAACGACCACACCGCCGACAACACGGCGATGGTTTTCGCGAATTCCTTGAGGGGCAGGGAAACGCGCCGCGGCATCAGATTGAGCCGGGCGGGCGCCCCATGGGCGTCGTGTATCTCCCACGACCTGCTTATGGCGTTCCTGCCTCTTTTCTTATTGAGAAAACTTGGAAAAAACTTCTTGAGATTAGGCATTCGGTTCTGCCTCCGTCGCCTGAGCACGTTCGGCCGCTTTCTCCTCGGACTCCACCTTCACATCGGCCACGTCCATCGTCGGCGGGGCGATCTCTTCCTCCTTTACCGGCTCGGTCACAGTGGCAACCGCAGTCTCCGGGTCCAGGAATATCTTGACGTTTTGCGGGACCGTGATGTCCTTGATGTAAATGCTCTGGTTCAGTTCGGCAAGGCCGGAGACGTCCACGGTGAACGCGTGCGGCAGATCGGCCGGCAGCGCCTCCACCTCGATCTCGGAGATGGCCTTGTTCAGGATGCCGTTTTTCTCCTTGACCGCGGGCGCCTCGCCAGTGAACTCCACCGGCACCATGGTCCGGAGCTTCTCGTCCATGCGCACGCCGTAGAAATCGACATGGACAATATCGCCCGAAACCGGGTCGTATTGCACGTCGTGCACCAGGCAGGGCTGTTTCTTTTCGCCGAGCAGCAGGGTGATAACCGTGTTCTCGCCCGCTTCCTTATAGAGCTTCTGGAAGGCCTTCTTTTCCACCGCCAGGGGGCGATTCTCCATGCCATGACCATAAAACTCGGCAGGAATCTTGCCCTCGCTGCGCAGGTGCCGTACCGCCTTGCCGAATTGCGTGCGAACTGATGTTGCCAATTCCATAGACCCGTAGAATAGCAAGAATTTCAGGAAAACGCAACGGGGGTAGCGTCACAAACACGTTCTAGTCGTTCTAATCGTTGGAGCCGAAAACCCCACGATGATCATAACGAGACCGCGCACCGGCCGGTAGAACGGTAGAACGATTACAACGGTTCTCACCTTACGTCAATGTATCAGGGTTCCAATGGTATATGACGATGAAGGCGGCGTGAAGTTACGACCCTGTCATCCCGAGCAAGGCGAGGGACCTCTTTGCTGCCACAAGGCTTCGAACAGGGAACCTGTTGTTGGGTTATCAGCCTTGATGAGCCGGCTCGGACACTAAAGTACGTTCTGCGCCTTATGGAATCCTGGAGCATTGTCTTTACCGGGAGGTCCCTCGCCTTGCTCGGGATGACAGACGCTCAAATAACTTGAGTGGACAGGACGGTAAAACCCGAAAACAGCACAAGGCAATATGAAGTTACGGGTCAGAAAAGCCTCGGCGCCTTCTCTTTGTAGATGGGCGGCTCCCCTGCTTCGACGGCCCTGTCGAGGAGGATGCCATAAGGGCCGTGGTCTGACCCCAGGACATCACGCTGCATGAAGGCATCCTGGACAAGCGGCGCCAGGGACCGGGTCACGAAGAGATAGTCTATCCTCCAGCCGATGTCCCGTTCGCGCAGGCCGCGCATATAAGGCCACCAGGTGTAGGCCTTTTTCTCCGGATACTTGTAGCGGAATGTGTCCACATAGCCCCGGTCCATGAGCGCGGCGATCTGCTCCCGTTCGGCGGGAGTGAACATGGTGTTGCCGTAGTTCTGCCTGGCATGATAGAGGTCCAGTTCCGTGTGGGCTATGTTGAAGTCACCCGCGAGAACGACATCACCCCCCGAGAGCGATCCGAGAATGGGCAGCAGCTCGGCATAGACCTGCAGCTTATAGGGAATGTCGTGCTTGTCTCTGCCGCCGTTCGGAAAGTAAAAATTGAAAAGGGTGAGGTCCTTAAAAGTAAGCTTCAGGCAACGCCCTTCTTCGTCGAAGCGCTTGATCCCCAGCCTCGTCTCTACGGAGAGAGGCTTTATCTTCGTATACACTGCCGTTCCCGAGTGTCCCTTCTTGAGGGACGAAGAGTTGAAATACGCGTAATACCCGTCTATCCGGGAAAACTCGTCCGCCAGCTCCTTGAAGTCCGCCTTGATCTCCTGCAGACAGACCACATCCGGGTCATTATTCCGGAGCCAGTCCCGGAACGTGGTCCTAAAGACGGCCCGTATCCCATTCACGTTCCAGGTGAATATCTTCATCGGCGACTGAACGATCCTAGACGATCCCCGAGAACAACTTGAGTCTCGCGCTGACCACTTTCTTGACCGCCTCCACGGCCGGACCAGCGATTTTGTAGGGCGCGACGCTCTCCACTTTCAATCCTTCCACCATGCCCTCCCGCCAGGCGCGCCGGATTTCGGTATTGATGTGAACCATGGCGATACCCGCTTCTATCGCCGCTTTGAAATCCTCGTCCAGCTGGCCGGAGCCGCCATGGAGCACGAGGGGCGTCCCGACGGCGGCTTTGATTTCCCGTATGCGCTGGATGTCGAGACGCGGCTCCACGGCATGCTCGAACATGCCGTGGATGTTGCCAACCGCAGGCGAGAACAGGTCGACGCCCGTTTCCCGCACGAACCGGGCCGCATCTTCGGATGTCGTAAATTGCGCGGGAACGATCGCCGCACCGGGAGGCAGGTCCTGCATGACCTCCGAAGAACCGCCGATATAACCCAATTCTCCCTCTATGAGTATCTCTTGTCCTTTCTCCTTTTCCGACTGCCTTACGAAATCCACGGCGCGCCTTGTCTCCCGGATGTTCTCCTCGAGCGGAAGCTTCGAGAAGTCCGCGATAATGCTGTCGTATCCCGCCGCGACCGCCTCTTGTACTTTTTCGAACGAATGCGTGTGATCCGCGTTTATGAAAACAGGATAATCGTATTCTTCGCGCAGGCTCTGCACCAGCGCGACCGCTTGGCGCGCGCCGACAAACTCCCGCTCCCCTTCCGAAGTGCCGATGACGACGGGCACGCCCAGCTCTCGCGCGGCCTCGAAGATGGCTTTGAGGTCGATGAGATCGGAAATGTTGAAGTGGCCCAATGCCCTTTTCCGGGATACCGCATCTTTGAACGCTTCGCGCAATGTCATTGCATTTAAAAACAGGTCTCACCGGGCATCCGCCATCCGGCGGGGATATTATCCAGTAAACTCACGATCGTGAGCTTACTGGATAATGTCATCCGGCCACAGGCGGTTGATGGATCGCGGAATGAAATCATTGGCCTGTGTATGCGGGTGGCTGGGAAGGAGCAGTTCCAAGTGAGGACTGAGGCTCATCGATCCGCCTTGGCCGGTAATCGGATGGCGCGACCTTCAGGTATGCCTCGAGTTTCTCGCGGGTCAGGAGCCCGGCCTGCGCGCCCACTTCCTGCACGACGGCCATCGCGTTCACGGGTCCCCAGCGCAGGGCCTCTTCCAAAGGCAGCCCCAGGGCGAGCGCCACGGTCACGGTTGAAGAGAACGCGTCGCCCGCGCCCGTGCGCTCGTAAGGCGGCTTGGGATCCGGATAGGCGGGCATGAACCAGGAACCCGCTTCCGTCTGCGCGTAGGCGCCTCGCGGCCCGTCGGTCACAATCGCGATCTTCGGCCCCAGCGCGCGAATGCGCGCCATGAGGGTCGACATGTCCTCTTCGGAAGAACCCAGCACGATCTGGGCCTCTTCCTTGTTGCAGAAGAACACTTCCGTGCGGGCATAGATGCGCTTCAGCCGTTCAGTGGAACGGATTTGGAAAGTGTTCGGCTGGAACGCGAGCTTCACCTCGGGATGGGCCTCGAACCAGCCCGCGAGCTTGTCCTGGTAATCCAGAGAATGCGAGGCGAGGGAGGAGAAGTAGACCCAGCGCGGAGAATCCATGTCGCGCAAGCGATAGGGGTACTCCTCGTGCTTGATCAGTATGGTGCGGTCATCGCCGTACCACAGCACGTAGTGATAGTTCGTCTTCATGCCCGCGTGGGTCTGGATGAATTCCGCGGACACGGCGTTCGCGGCAAGGGCAGCCAGGCATTCCTTGCCTTGCGCGTCGTCGCCTATATCGCTCGCGAGCGCCGTTTTCAGCCCCAACCGGGAAGCGGAGACCGCCGCGTTCGCGGGATTGCCCACCGCGGGAACTATCCAGACGTTCTCGTAGGGAATCTTGTCACCGAAGGGAATGGATATCCTGCAATGCTCGTGGTTCACGTCGCAGGTAAGAACTCCGTCCTCGGGAGTAAGGCGGATAAAAGCATCGGTCACCATGTCGCCAATCGCCACGAAATCGTATTTCATGGCTTAAGTATACCTGACCATTTATCCCCAGCCGGAGCTTACTCCACCGGGTTCGAGGCCGTACCGCCCGCGTCTAAATAGTGGATACCCCCGGAACCATGGTCGTTCAGGCCCGGAGTTGCCAGCATAGCGGTCACGCTGAATGCCGCGAAGAAGCCCGATGCCAGGCTGAGGCAAAGGAGAACGATACCGATGATGTCCAATACGTGTTGCCGCTTCCTGTACGCCGCGAAATCGGTCCATTCCCCGCTCGCCCATACTATGCGGCGGCCCCTCAGACCGCTCTTGATCCAGAGCCAGATGTTCAGGAAGGGCACGAACATGCCGAGCAAATAAAGGAAACCCGTTTTATAGAGGCGGCTGCCGAGGAAGTAGATCCCGACCAGTCCGAAACCGCCCCAGGACCAGCGGCTCACATACGCCTCGTCCACCGCTCCGGCGGGAACGGCAGGGTTCACGACCGCGGGATGGACCGTGTTCGGGACGGTGGTCGCGGCCGCAGGCATCGCGGGCGAGAGGTCCGGAGCCGGACGGGCCGGGGTAGCTCCCACGGGACCGCCGCCGGTGCCTCCCAGGGCGGCGGTGATGTCTTCCGGAGGATAACCGAGGTTTAGGAGGACGCTGCGGATACCCTCGTCCGACATGCCTTTCCGGCGCGCCTCGGCGATATAGGAGTTGATGTCGTTGTTCATGACGGCGTGCCTTGATTATCAAACCGCACTGCCAAAAAAGCAATCACGGCTATTCTCTGAACGTCTTGAGGAGTTCCTCTCCGTAGATGCGCAATATCTTGGAATCGGGAATGCGGTCCAGGAGGGCTTGAAGCTCCGCCGCCGCGGCTCCGCGCTCGCCCGCCGGTATATTGCGCGGATCGGTCCAGGGACCGATTCGCCGGACCGCCCGGCGGCGGATCACCTCCGCGTTCGCGGGCGCGGGCCTCGCCAGCACCACGGCCGCATCGTCCCACCACACGAGCGCCCATCCTTCCTGGATAAGCCAGCTGTAGAGCGGAGCGAGGGCGCGGGCGGTATCCGCCGGCCGATAGGGAAGGATGAAGTAGTTCAGATGATAGCTATCGTCCACGAGCTCCTTCAGCCGCTTCCCATGCAAAATGTCCAGATAATCGGCGACGGGCCGCCCCGCGAATACCTCCGACCGGCCGTCGATAAAGACCTTCTCCTCCGGGCCCAGGCGCCACATCAGATAGCCGCCGTGGTTATATACGTTGAAGAAGGGCTCGGCGAGCCGCTCTTCCGCCAAAAAGTCCGCCGCCGGGACGGGAACCGTGTCCGGGTTGTAGTAGACGCGGGGCAGGCGGGCCGCAGCCGCGATCAGGAAAACCGAGCCCACGATCGCGAAGAACATCTTTTCCCGTCCCGGAGCGAGGCGGGCGCGGGACCGCCCGGTCATGCCCGCAAGAATCACGGCGAGCGCGGGGGCAGCGAGAATGGGCCACCAACCGGCGTGGCGCACGGCGATGAAGGGCATGATCGCGCCGCCGAAGACAAGACCCAGAGAGAATAGGTCCCTTCCGCGCGCAGCCCCGGCTTTCGGCGGCCGGACGAAATGCCACAGCGCGAGAAGCGAGACCGCCGCGAGGCCTAGGGCGAACGCTTGCGCGTCGCCGTCATTGAAATAAGAGATGAGCGGCCGCCACTCCTCGACAGGGAGGGCTTGCAAGGTGCTTTGGACGGTGAAGGTATAGGTGAATATCCGCCAGGTGTTCGGATTAGCGAGACAGACGAGCGCGCCGCCGAGCGCGAAGAGCCAGTATTCCACTTGCCGGAACGTCCGGGGAGGCGCGCCGAACCAACCCGCGCGCACGGACTGCAGGCTCGCCGAGGCCGCATGCCACAGGAGCACCACAAGCCCCAGGAGAACGCTCGCATGCAGGTTGGCCCAGATCAAGAGGAGGGGCAGGAACCATAGGCGGGCACGGCGGTCGCCGTGCCGCCATCTCTCGAGAAGCCATAGCTCCAGGGCAAGGAGAAAATATGCGAACACCTGGGGCCGCGGCACCCAGAGCTCGAAGGTCGGCAATCCAAGCAGGGCGAGCGCGAGTAAAGTAGTGCCGTAAGGCGCTCCGAGGCGCTTCGCCCTTCCATAGAGGAGCGCGTACGTGGCGACGGCGAGGGCCGCGGCGGAGAGAATCAGCATCCAGTAGCCGCCCGCGAACCAGGCCGCATACAGCACTATCTCCGCAAGCCATTCGTGCGTCACCCACGGCCGGCCGGCAGCCGTGATCGAGAAGGGATCGGCGGCGGGAACGGAACGCTGCTCCACGATGTATCGTCCGGCGGCGAGATGGTAAAAGCTGTCCGCCTCTTTGAGGCGGTTCACCGCAAAGAAGGCGATGCCCAGAAAAAAGATCGCGATGAGGACCGTACGCGAACGGTTATCTTTTGCGAACACGGTCTTATTCTACTCCACCAGCTACCTCCCGGTATGGGCAAAAAGCTTCCCGCCCCGTCCGTGCGAAACGGGGCCGGAGAAGGCCTATTTGAACATGCTCAGTAGCTGCTGCAAAAGGGTGCCGATAGAATCGAGAGTGTTGGCACTGATCTGATTGGCGGAGGTGCTGCCGGATTGGCAGCTAAGAACCATGCCGCACATCGAGGTCTTGTCGTAGTTCGGCCCCGGCACATAAGTGCAGCCTTGCGGCGGCGCGGCATAGTCGCAGACAGCCACAGGGAGCCTGTTGATCACGAACGCCTCGTCGCTGAAGTCGATCACTTCTTTCATGGGAACGTCGCGCAGGTTCTCGGCGGCCGCATAAATGTAATACTTGCCGGAATCAAGGCCGGACGGAACGCTCCAGATATACGGCGAACCGCCCGCCCAGTTGCGGACTATGTCCGACACGTAGACCCGGGAAGCCGCATCCTGGCGATAAAGCTGTAGAATAATTCCGCTCGTCTGCTTGTCGGTCAGGTTGGTCCTGAAGGTTATGGCCACCCTGGCACCGCTCGAATAGCTCTCACCGCCGTTCGGGGAACCGATCGTGAGCACGGGAGAAGTCCCGATGCTTCCATTCACGTTCACGCTAATAGTAACCTGGGAGCTCTGCTGCGCGTTGGCCACGATGAAGATGGGATTGTAGCTACCCGCCCTGGCATAGGTATGGGTGAAGGTGGCGGACTGCTGATAAGCGGGCCCCGCCGGGCTTGCGCTGGTCCCGGTCCCGCCGCTCGAGGAATACTCATCACCCCAGATGACCTTATAGTAGAGGTTGCCGCCTTGCGGGTCGGAAGCGGTCACCGTCCAGGTACCCTGCCGGCCGGATTCAAGAACGGTCGGGCCGGAGACGCCGGAGATAGCCGGAGCACCGGCGGAACTCCCCGAGGTGATCTTGAAGGAGGAGTCGCTCGCATCACACGACGAGCCGCAGACCTGGACGGTGTAAGCGCCGTCAGGGATGACCTGGTTCGCATAATCGTTTTTGCCCACAAACCAGGTATAGGATGACCCGACAACCCCTATGTCGAGGGTGTAGGGGGGACGATATACGTGGACGGTACAGGCATCACTCGTGCAGGGCGGGTAGGACGGATAATCGGGCACTAATTGGATATCGTATTTCTGAATGACCGCGGTGCATGCATCGCCGCTGCAGACGGGCGCCACATTGTCGCGCCAAGTGATGGTCTGAGTGGTGCCCCGGATCCAGGTCTCGCCGCCGTTCGGGGAGATGACCTTCACGGACGCGCCGGTCCTTCCGGCAACCATGAAAGGCACGTTGTTGCTCTCGCCGTTCCCGTTCAGCACCGCGAGCTTGTAGTTCCCCGGCTGGAGTTCGAAGTGGGCGCAAGCGCCGCCGCTTTCGGGATAGACGACCTGGAACTTGGCGCAGCCTTCCAGGCTTGCCGGTACTCGGAAGCGGATGGTGCGGCTCATGCCTTCCGGAGACGCTACGATGGCGGCAGTGCCGGCTCCCTGCGCCTGAGGCACCGCGTAGTAGACGGGGTCGCTCGCCAACCCGTTAATGTAACCGGTGCCGGCGGACGGGCCGATGAGCCTCACGCTGTTGCTTTTCCAGTCGAAGCCGCGGCCCGTGATGGAAACTTCCATGCCGATGGCCGCGCTGGACGGATTCACGCTAGAAACAAAGATGGGCTGGGCGGGAGGCACCGGTTTACCGCAAAGGGAGTTTGCCTTGGCGCGGGTTAAGGGGCCGAAGTAGCCGCTCGCGGGACGGACCGCGTATTTCTGCTGGAAGGCGACCACGGCCGCAGCGGTGGACTCGCCAAAGGCGGGGCCGCCTTCACTTTTATATTCGGCAGGGTCTACCTCGAAACCTTCTTTCATGAGGAAGTTTTGCAAAACGGACACCGCGCTCCCCGTGCTGCCGAACTGGAGGTTCTGGCTGAAGATGGGACAGACAGGCGTGGTCTGTCCGCCTTGGAGCGCCATAAGTTGCGCCTGCAACGCCGCGATCTGGGCCAGGAGCTGCTGGATTATGGCGCTGTTGTCGACTGGGGTAGTTTGACCCTGCGCTTGGACGGGCGCGAAAACCGACAGTGCCAAAAGCACCGCCACGCCGCCCAAGATTATTTTTTTAGGCATGTCTTAGTAATACGTCGAAAAACCCTCTTAGACAAGGGGATATCGGGCGGTGCGCTCTATTTCCGGCGGATGACCCGGCGCACAGCGGCTATGATCGCCTTCGCGTCCATGCCGTACTTCCGGACCAGTTCCGCGGGCGTTCCCGATTCACCGAAGACGTTCTGCATGCCCACGAACTCCATCGGCGCCGGGGCCTCGCGCGCCAGGAGCTCGGCTACCGCGCCGCCCAATCCCCCGCTGACCTGGTGCTCCTCCACCGTGACCACGGCTCCCGCACGCTTCACGAGGTCCACTACGGTCTTTCCGTCCAGCGGCTTCACGGTATGGCAGTTCAGCACAATGACATTGATCTTTTTTTCTTCCAACTCTTTTGCCGCAAGCAAGGCCTGATACAGAAGAGGACCGCATCCGATGATGAGCGCGTCGGCTTGCCCCGCGGAGCCTTGGCGAAGTGGGGGCTCCCACATCACGTACGCGGCGCCCGGCGCGAAAGGAGTCTCCGGCGTGGTCAGGATCGGCGACTTTTCCCGGGCGAAGCGAAGGTAGACCGGGCCCCATACCACCGCGGCGGCCTCGGTAGCCTTCTCCGCCTCGACGGAGTCGCAGGGCACAATGACCGTCATGTTGGCCATGACCCGCATGGTGGCGATGTCCTCGATGGCCTGGTGCGTGGCGCCGTCCGGCCCCACGGAGATGCCGGCGTGATGCCCGGCGATCTTCACGTTGCTGTCGTTGTAGGAAACCGTCGTCCGGATCTGCTCCCAGTTCCGTCCCGGCGAGAACGTAGCGTACGAGGAAATGAACGGGACCTTGCCCTGAGTGCCGAGGCCGGCGGCGATGGTGGCCATGTTCTGCTCTGCGACACCCACCTCGATGAACCGCTCCGGAAAGCGCTTCTTGAACTCCTCGACGCGCGTGGACTCGGTCAGGTCGGCGGAGAGCACCACCACGTTCGGGTCGCGCTTCGCCGCGTAGACCACGCCCCGGCCATAGCCGTCGCGGGTCGGCTCCTGAAGGACATTCTCGTCGAACAGCTTTTGATTCAGTTTCGCCGGTTTGGAAAGCATGGATACATGGATATAAGATGCCAATATGCAAATCACATGCCAATCTACAAATTACTGATGTGAATGCGAATTCGCAATTCGCAGATTCGCATAGAATTTGTAGATTGGCATCATACAAGCTATTTCTCCACCTTATACATGCCCGGGGAACAGCACGCGCACATGCAGCCGTGGCCCCTGCCTTTGCCGCGGCCGAACAGGGACAATACTCCGAACATCAGCGCGTTCACGAGCCACCAATCCGGGGGGAAGCCCCAGACGTAGGACTGCCGCACTACCGAGACCCAGGCCGCGGCCACGAACACGATCGAAGCCACCCAGAAGATGGCGGTCAGTACCGGCATGATGCAGCAGGCCCAATGCCAGCCGCCACGATGCATGCATCCTCTCTTCGCGCCCTCGCCCGTTGCCGCGTGTTCATGCCCTTCGTGCGCGTGATCATGCATTTGTTCCGGCGTAGAATTGTTGTTTTCCATTTTATAGATACTTCTTTGTCCTCGACCTTTGCCCGTTGCAGTTCCGGGCCCTTCGGTTCCTTATTTTACCATTCCCTCTCCCGCCGGGAACAGTCCGCCATCGCGGGCGGCATCATTGGTGCTCGCTTTGGATTTTGCCTTCCCGTGTCAAGCACGGGACAGGCTCCGCAGAGTGGCAAATCATTGATGTTCACTTTGGATTTTGCCTCTCAGAGTTCGCAGCTCCTTCAGCGCCTTTTCCGCCTCCCCGCGGCTCGGCGGTTTGCCGTGCCAGGCATAGTCGTTCTCCATGAAATCCACTCCCTTGCCAGGAATGGTGTGCGCGATAATGACGGTCGGCCGCTCATGGACGGCCCTGGCCTCCGCCGCCGCGGAGATGATATCCACGAAGTCATGGCCGTTCACATCCAGGACGTTCCAGTTGAACGACTCGTACTTCCGGCGGAGCGGTTCGAGCGGCATGACGTCCTCGGTGAATCCGTCGATCTGTATGTTGTTGCGGTCGATCACCACCGTCAGGTTGGACAGGCGTTCCTTGCCTGCGAACATGATAGCCTCCCAGGTATTGCCTTCCTCGTGCTCCCCGTCCGAAGTAAGGCAGTAGGTGCGCCATTTTTTCCTGTCCATGCGCGCGGCAAGGGCGAAGCCTATGGCCTGCGAAATGCCGGAGCCCAAGGGCCCGGAGGTAGTCTCGATGCCCGGCAGGGACCCGCGATGGGGATGGCCCTGCAAGCGGGAACCGATCTGGCGCAGGGTCTTCAGTTCCGGCACAGGGAAGTAGCCCGCCCGGGCGAGCGTGGCATACAGGACCGGGCAGATGTGCCCGTTCGAGAGCACGAGGCGATCGCGATCGGCCCAGAGGGGTTCGTGCGGGCGATGCTGCAGGATATGAAAGTAGAAAGCGGTGAAGACGTCCGCCATACCGAGCGGGCCGGCGGAATGCCCCGAGCCGGCGGCGACCAGGGTCTTCACGATATCCTGGCGGATCGTATTGGCCATCTCTTCGAGGAAGGTGAGGCGGCGTTCGTGTAAATGTTCCATAGAGAATGTTTTAGACGTTCTAATTGTTCTAGCCGTTCTAACGTATTGAACGAATAGAACGACTAAAACGGTTACAACGCCCCCGTTAGCTCTTTGTATGCCCTAGCCGGATCGGGGCTGTCGAAGATATATGACCCCGAGACCAGCATGTCCGCGCCGGCCCGATGGGCGAGCGCGGCGACCTCCGGCGTGATTCCGCCGTCCACTTCGATTATAGCACCCGGCACGCGGCGGCGCAGCCATGTTATCTTCTCGATCGTCCGCGGCAGGAATCTCTGGCCGGATAATCCCGGATGGACCGCGAGAAATTGGAACTGGAGCACGTCTTCGAGATACGGCTCGAACGCGTGGACGCTCGTTTCGGGAGAGATCGCGAGCATGACGCTCTTGCCTCTCCGGCGCAGGCGCTCCGCGATCGCCCGGAACGCCGCGGGGCCAGCCGTCTCGGCGTGGAGGATGAAGCGGTCCGCGCCCGGAACGCCGATCCAGCGCGACACGTGCTCCTGCGCGTCCTCCACCATCAGGTGGACTTCCACCCCCGGCGCGTGCGGATGCGGCCAGCGCTCCGGCTCGTCCCAGGTCTTGTGGAACGTGAACACGCCGTCTGCGATGTCGAGATGGACCCGCCCCGCCTGTGCTGAAGCTTCGGCGGGCAGGGACGCGAACATTTTTTTGGCGGCGGCGATCCGGTCGTACACGCAGCCGGTCGCTTTGGGCGGGCAGTTGATGGAAGGGATGATTATAGACATAGTTTTTAGTTTTGAGTTTCTAGTTTTTAGTTTCAGAGCAGCTCCCGAAATCCATAACTCCCTAAAACTGAGAACTAACAACTAAAAACTATTCAAACTATCCTGGGCCAATCCTCGATCTCCCGGATCTTGTTGATCCGGCGCACGAATCGCTCTTCCCCGGAGAAAGGCGTGTTCAGGAAGACCCGGATCATGGATTCCGCCGCTTCCGCTTCGGTGAAATTCGAGGCGAACGCGAGGACGTTCGCGTCGTCGTCATGGCGCGCGTCGAATACCTGGTCAGGGTTCAGGCCCAGCACGGCGCGGATCCCTTTCACCTTGTTGGCGGCGATATCCGCTCCCGCCCCGGATCCGCAAAGGACGATGCCCCTGCCATGCAAGGGATCTTCCGCCACCTTTTTGGCGACGGTGCTCGCGATATCCGGATAGTCGTCATCCGGCGTGTTCACCGGATGCACGTCGAATACCTCGTAGCCCAGGCTTTTGGCGAACTCGGCGAGCTGCGCCTTGAGAAACGCGCCGCGGTGATCCGCGCCGAAGTAAATGACCATGCCTCCATTATAGCGGAACCGCCGTTCAGTGTTCTACACATTTGAATCGTTCTAACGGTTACAAACGAGTAGAACGACTACAACTCCTCACTACCTGTAGAGCTGGAAATTTACGCTGTTGGACCGCGCGCCGTTCGCGTTTTCCACGGCAATGGCGTGCTGTCCCGCGGGCAGCTGGTATGCGAGCTGGATACAGGCCTGGCCAGGCGCGCAGTACGCGCCGACGTAATCCGGCATTTGGAAGGTAAGCGTAGTGCCGTTCGAAGAGTAATTGCCGGTCTGGTACTGCCCGTCGAAGACGATCTTATTGCCGTTCGAGGCAAAACCCGTCCCGTTCAAGGTGACCCAGGTGCCGACATACCCGCTCGACGGATTCGCGGAATGCAGGGCGAGTTGTCCAGTGGAACCGCCCTGAAGGGTAAAGCTCACCTGGTTGGAAGTACCGTTCTGGTTCTGCACCCACACCCGGTAGGTACCGGGACTGAGCGTTTTGTTCATGACCGAGCAAGCCGGATTGGTGTATTGGCAGGCGTAGCTGGAATACGAAGGCGCCGTGAAAGTTATGGAATTGCCGTTCGAGGAAAGGTTCGGAAGATAGGCGGTGTCGCTATCGTTCATTTCGAAACGGACGATGTTCTCGGAAGGCGTGAAGCCGCTGCCGGTCAGAGTTACCGAGGCGCCTGCATATCCGCTCGACGGATTGATCCCGAAGACGCTCACCTGTCCGGTTGAGCCGCCGCCCTGCAAAGTGAAGCTCAGCTGGTTGGAACGGCCGTTGGCGTTCTCCACCCAGACGGCGTAGGTGCCCGGAATTATTTGGGAAGTCGCTTGCGCACAGCGCGGAATGGTGTACTCGCACGGATAGCTCGTGTGAGCCGGCACGGTGAAGCTTAGAGTGGTATTGTTGCTCGCACTCAGGTTCGGAAGGTACGCGGCCCCGCCGAAGTTCACGACGTTGTTGGCGGGCGTAAAACCAGTCCCGGTCAGGGTCACGGTACTACCGGAGGGCCCGCTTACTGGGTTTATCGAATAGAGCTGCACAGTGCTGGTACCCCCTTGGCCGACGGAGAAGGCGCCGTCGCTCTCATCGCAGGCGAGGGTGCCCGCATAGCATACGCGGATGAAGTAATTACCGCCGTCCGCGACGTTCATGTTTTCCTGGTTCTGGCCGACAGTCCACAGATAACTGCCGCTCGTCATGCCAAAATCCATGAACACGCCGCGCGCGATGGTAAACCGCAGGCTTCCCGCCGTATCGCTGCCGTAGGTTCTTTGTTCAAGGAACACATCAAAGGAATTGCCCGCCGAGTATTGCCCCGGAGACATGGACGGGATGGACCAGCGGATCTGATAGGCCGAACCGCGCTGGAGGACTTCCCCGCCGTTCGGGGCAAGGACTTGCAAGCTGCCTGTGTTGGGGCCCCGGTTCAAATATACAGTGACCGGCTGGGCCACGCCCGACGCTATGGTGATAGTGGCGGTGCCTTTCCGCCCGTCCGGGGTGGTCGCAATGACTGAATAGGTCCCCGGTTTGATGCCGGCAATGAACGCCTGGCCCTGGTTGTTGGTGATGCCAGACCAGCTGCCTATCTGGACGGTGGCATTTGGGACCAGACCGCAGGGAGCGGTGATGCATTGTATAGCGGGATCAACGACGGTCACGCCGGCCGAGCCGTTGCCCGGAGTGACCACCCCCGTCCCCAGATCACGGATAATTAAGGCATCGATAAGGCCGCTGCCGGGAACGTACCTGCCGAAGATATTGACGGAATCGCCCATGCGCAGTTCAGCAAGCGCAATGGGGCGGCGGTAGACGTCGAGCAGGGCCGTATAGCCTGCGACCTGCACGGTGTAAATGCGGGCGCCGGGATAGGGAAGGAACGAGCTGTTCAAGGAAACGCCGCTCGCAGGTTGGTCCGCGGGCACGGGGCACGCGCTCACGGAAAGACGGTAGCCGGCGGGGCCGCTATAGTACCAGCAGGGATGACCCGACTCCGCGACCGCGAAGGTTGCCGGCGGGTAAGGCGTGGATGGATCGGAAATAATAGTGACGTTGTTCAACTGCACATACTGTGAGACCGGGCCGGTCACGGGCTTATCCAGGTCGCGCATGATGAGCGCCTGGATATAGCCGGAGGAATTGTCCACGAACCCGAATACGTTGATGCGGTCCCCCACCGTGAAGGTGGCGAGATTGGTGCGGGCGCGGTTTCTGAGCAGCAGGATGGTATCGGACTGCACCGCGATCTGATAGAGCACGTTCGGCATGATCTGCGGACAGGCGATCGGCGCGCCGTAACCCTGCGCGGACTGGTAGCTGACGCAGGTTACGCCGTCGGCCTTCGATGCGTAAATGATGTTGCCGTTCACCCCTCTGATGGTGAGGTTGTTGATCTGGAGTATGGAATCGTCGCTGCGGTCATAGTTCGGAACCGGCATCACGCTGAAGCCGGACGGGATACCGGAGGCGGTCTGCGCCCGGGCTACATCCCCCTGCATAGGCAGGCTTACGCCGGCCACGGCCGCGGTTAAAACCAAGCTAAGAAAGGCTTTATGCCAATGTTTCATGGTGATCATTTGCATGGGGTCTTTGGGATGGTTACCCTTTAATTATACTGACGGGCTACAAGTCCCTTTGTTACAGATTACCTGTAAGGCTACCCGGACGGGATGAATACCTGATGCGGCAGTTCTACTGGCAGAACGGGAATGCCGGATCCAGGCTGCAGAGACCCTTGCGCA
>JANWIW010000016.1 GCA_025449695.1 Minisyncoccota bacterium
CGCTCAGGATGACAGGATTACCTGTCACCTCCGGCTGGCACGTGCGCGGGAGGGTGACCGGGATGATTTTCCCGCCGACGATCACGGCGCCTTCCGTATTTATCTCCAGAATACGGCTTTGTATGACCTCCGGCTGGAAGTGCTGGTCGAAGACGAAATTGCCCAGGCTGTACGCGATCCAGCCATTCCGGCTCGCGCCGGATGTTACAGAAGTGTAGCGCTCGATCTCCTGCTGGACATGCGGATGCGCGCCGATCACGAGGTCGGCACCGGCATCTATGGTGTCGTGCGCCACCTTCTCCTCCGCCGCGCCGTGCTTCGTGTGGTACTCCTCGCCCCAGTGGTAGGAGACGACGACCAGGTCCGCCTGCGCGCGGGCGCTTTGGATGTCCCGCTTTACCCGTTCCCAATCGTCGTAAGCGGCGGAGGCGGGAGTAGAGCTCGGACGCGTGAAAAAAGACGGCAGGAGATTCGTATAGGCGAGATAGGCGACGCGTACGCCCCGGGCGTCGAGCACCACGGGAGCATGCGCCTTTTCATAGTCCTCTCCCCCGCCGACCGGGACGATGCCGGCTTCGCGCAGATGCCGCAGGGTATCCAGAAAAGCTTCCGTGGAATAATCCCAAATGTGATTGTTAGCCACTGATACCACGTCGAACCCCGCATACTTCAAGCCTTCCATGGTGCGCGGGTCGGAGCGAAAAGAGTAAATGCTCCCGACCTTGCGGCCGCGGTCGGACACTGAAGTCTCCAGGTTCGCGAAGGCGAGATCGGCCTCGCGGGTAGTGGTGGCGATATTCAGGAAAGGATAGCGCCAATCGCCGGAGGCCTCTATCTTCTGGCCCACCAGCCGGGAAAGCATGATATCTCCCACGAACATGAGCCTGAGGCGCGGCTTCGCGGATACTTCCACCGCCGCAGGCGTGGTCGTCGTGGCACTGGGCTTCACATCCACTCTGGCACTCTGCGTACCAAGAAGCGCGGCCAGGAGTCCCGCGAGAAGTATCAGCGCGGGCAGGTTCCAGGGAAAAAGTTTGCGCATTGGTTCAGAGTAACGATTTGATTATGTTCTGTCATCCCGAGCGAAGGCGAGGGACCTCCCGGTAATATCAGAGTTTCATTATTCCAGAGAGCGAGGAATTTATTTTGGTGTCAGAGCCGGCTTAATAAGCTCTGTTGATCTTCAAAAACGGTTCCGCATTCGATACCCTGCATGACACAGCGGTCCCTCGCCTTCGCTCGGGATGACAGAATCTTTAGGATGTCAGCAAAAGAGACACATACAATGAGCTATCCTATGGTCGGGCGGCCGATGCTCACGTAAGTAAAGCCCAGCTCGCGCATGTGCTCCGGATCGTAGATGTTGCGGCCGTCTACGATCAGCTTGCGCGCCATGCGCGCGCCGATCTTCTGGAAATCCGGCTCGCGGAACTGCGCCCACTCGGTGATCACGACGAGAGCTTCCGCGCCATCCAGGGCAAGATACATGTCTTCCGCATAGGCGATGCGGTCGCCGAAGGCCTTGCGCGCCTCCGCGTGGGCCACAGGGTCGTAGGCGGTCACTGTCGCGCCCGCGCTAAGGAACGCCTCGATGATCTCGACCGAGGGCGCCTGGCGCATGTCGTCCGTCTTGGGCTTGAAGGCGAGCCCCCATACCGCGAGCTTCTTGCCCCGGGCGGAGCCAAGGGCCTCCAGAGCCTTCTTCGCGAAGCGGGCCTTCTGGGCCGCGTTCACCTCCTCGATGGCGGCGATCAGGCTATGATCAACGCCTGCCTTCTTAGCCGTGGCGGCGAGGGCGGTCACGTCCTTCGGGAAACAGCTGCCGCCATAGCCCACGCCCGGATAGAGGAAATGCTTGCCGATGCGCTGGTCCGAGGCCAGGGCCTGGCGTACCTGCTCGATATCCGCGCCCAACACCTCGGCGATGCCGGCAAGCTGGTTCATGAGGCTGATGCGCGCCGCAAGGAACGTGTTCGCGGCGTACTTGGCCATCTCCGCCGAGGCGGGATCCATCATCAATATCTTGTGGCCGCTCTTCACGAAAGGCGCGTAGAGGTCCGCCATCACCTCGCGGGCCCAGGGGGCGACGACTCCGACCACGATGCGGTCGGGATACATGAAGTCCTTGATGGCATCGCCTTCCTTCAGGAACTCGGGGTTGGAGACCACCTCGAAGTCCATTTTCTTGCCGCCTGTGGTGCGCCCGTCGAACCCGCGCGCGGCGAGCTTCGCGGCAATGCGATCCCGGACCTGCGGCGAAATCCCGACCGGCACGGTGGACTTCATGATCACGATGCGCCGGTCCTCCGCAAGGTTCTCGCCGATCGTGTCCGCCACGGCATGCACGTAGCGCATGTCCGGCTCTCCCGTATCGGTTGGGGGCGTGCCGACCGCAACGAAGAGCAGTTCGCCGAAGCTGACTGCGGAAACGGTATCAGTAGTGAACCGAAGCCGCCTCTCCTTCATGTTGCGCTTCACGATCTCCTCCAAGCCCGGCTCGTAAATCGGTATCTCCCCTTTTTCGAGCCTCAGGATCTTCCCTTCGTCCACGTCCGCGCCCAACACCTCGTGCCCCAGTTCGGCGAAGCACGCGGCGGTGACGAGCCCGACGTAGCCGGTACCGAAGACCGATATTTTCATAGCCTACAGCATACCGCGCCGAAGCCCTTCATCCAAGCACCGCAAGGCGTCCCGGATATTGCTAAACAATGATTTATGTGTTATAATGAAAATGTCCTTTGAGAGGGCCGCCCATGCAGCGCTTTCCACGTGGACCAGAGGTCGCTTGGAAAGCGCTGCACAAGGCGGCCGTATTGGTTATACAGATACCAATGCGCCATACGTTCCGAACTAGGAAGGAGAATTTCGTGTCTAAAGGCAAGGAACCCAAGCAGGTGCATCAGGCGCAGTGCGTGATCATCGTGGCCGGGATGGACCTCGTCCCCGCAGTCTTCCCCGACCAGCGGTTCGCCGACATCATGTTCCTCGAGGCGAACCCTCCGAGGTACAAGGTGCCGTGCACGATCCCCCACCGGCAGAACGCCGACGGCACCAGCAACTTCGTCGGCCACACCTGGGGCAAGATGGTGCAGAAGGTCACCCTGCGCATGTTCCATCGCAATGGCGGCCACGAAAGGAGCGGAGTCCGGGTGGACTTCGTTCTGGTAAACCTGTGGAGCGGCGAAGAGCGGTGGGAAGTCAGAGAGGCGACCGTGGACCCGGAGGGCAAGCATCCCATCCGCGCCACGTTCTACCCGGACATGGCCCCCGTGATCGAGAGGCTGTGACGGCGTGAGCTGAACCTCCTTCCGCAACAATCGATGGACGGGCGCCCTGAGAAGCCCCGTCCCTCAACCCGAGGCTACAAGCATCGCTTGCAGGTTCAGGTTGAGAACCAAGACAGCAGTGCTGTGTAGTGGAGTGGTGCTGTGCACTTCGTAGCCTTGGCGAAGCAGTGCTGTGCGCTGCGTAGCCTTGGCGAAGCAGTGGACAGTTCTATGACACGGATCGAACTTTTTTGGTCCAGGCCCTTATTTCATGGGCTTCGCGGCCGGGAAATTCGATGTCCAGTCTGCTCCAGTCTATCAACCTGGATGAAACCGTAAAGGCAGTTGACGCGGCGTAACGAGAAATTAGAGACACGGAAGACGGCCCGCCACATGGCGGGCCGTTTGCGTTCCGCAATGTCCCCTACATCCCCAATGTCCGGTTTCGCGTGACGGCATAAGTACAGCTTCTCTGCACTTTCTCATAGTAAAGGGATGACCAACATCCCATCATCTAACCAAAACCAACCCAAAGGTCGGTACTTCGGATACATCCGAGTCTCGACTCCGAAGCAAGGCGAAGGCGTCTCCTTACTCACGCAGCGAGAAGAGATCGCTCGATTTGCAGCCCGAAGGGGTCTCCTGATCGTCGGCTGGTTCGAAGAGAAAGAAACGGCGGCCAAACGCGGCCGGCCGATCTTCGGCCAGGTGCTTCGGAGGCTGCGGAACGGCGAAGCTGACGGACTTATCGTCTACAAGGTGGACCGTTCTGTAAGGAATCTGAAGGATTGGGCCGATCTCGGAGAGCTCATTGATTCTGGCATTCCGGTCTACTTCGCCGGCGAAGGTATCGATATGAACACCCGGAGCGGCAGGCTCGCGGCCGACATCGAGGCGGTCGTTGCTGCAGACTACATCCGCAATCTACGGGACGAGGCAAAGCGTGGCATCCGCAAGCGGCTCGAGCAGGGCTTCTATCCGAACCGCGCTCCGGTCGGCTATCTGGATCGCGGCGCTGGCAAGCCGAAAGAGATCGATCCGGAACGGGGTCCGCTCATCCGGCTCGCGTTCACCTGGTACGCGACGGGCGAATACACGCTCCGGAAGTTATCAGCACTTCTCTACGACATGGGGCTTCGGAACCGAAGGGGAGGCAGGATCACGTTCGGGGCGCTATCGTTCTTACTACATAACCCGTTCTACATGGGTCAGATCCGGCTCCGCAAGCAGGAGGGTCAGTGGTATTCGGGCGTGCACCAGCCGATCGTTGCGAAGGACCTTTTCTTCGCGGTCCAGCAGAGACTGAAGGCGCAAGTCGCGCCGCGGCGGCTGAAGCATCACTTCAAGTACAGCCGCATGCTCAAATGCTCAACCTGTGGCCGGTCGCTCGTGGGATCACTCGCTAAAGGGCGCGTCTACTACCGATGTCACACCATCACGTGTCCGACAACATCTATACGAGAAGAAGTCGTTGACACTGTCTTGAGATTGAGCAAGGGGGCTCCGGCAGGTACGGTTGCTGGGAAATCAATAACGCCTGTCCATGATACCGTGTCGCGAAATCCAACCGGCAGCGCTATCCGTCTAAACCTTAACGAGTAGCCGTCCGCGCGGTCCTACGCGAACCTCTCGCGGGGTGATAAGGCGTTTCATACTGTCCTTCTGGCAGATTGTTCAAGAACCGCGATCGTTGCAAGTTGAAGCTATTCTCACGGAATGTAACTGACGCTTGTCTGGTCCTGCTGTGGAATAGATGCAATTCTTCCTTCGCTCTCGTCATCGCGACGAAGAGTAAACGCGCTTGCTCGGATTGTGGTGACGCCTCACCCAGCCTGGGCATGCTCCCATCTTCAAGTCCTACCACGCACACGCATTCTGCTTCTAGGCCCTTCGCCTTTTGCATGGTCAATATCCTCACTCGATAGCCCGTCGCGGGGATACCAGAAGTGTTCGCCATCAATCTCTTGAGACTATCGAAGAACTTCTCAGTAGACGACCACGGCCTAGTTAATCTAACAAACGTCTCCAAAAACTTTCCCGCTCCATGCTCGGCCGCCACCCTCAACTCTGCCAACGCCGCCTTAACCGTTACTCCCGTCTCGGATATGTCACCTGCCATGGCCTCGGCGAAAGTTGCGCGGCCCTGCAATACTGGCGTCCACCAGCTCGCTACCTGACGCAGATTCTCTAAACGTAAATCGCGTCGTGATGATCGCGCCGTTGGAATACTGGTGGCGCCACCCTTAATGACGGCCTCTGCGCAAATACGTGTATGCAAGTTCGATTGATCATTTAGCCAGTTACGTATATCTAATAGCGTAATCCAAGGATCTTCGTCCGGCGCGTCAAACGAGGTCTCGATGCTCATTTCTTTCAAAGCCGCCTGCAAAGGTGGCACATAGAGCTTGGAAGGCACTAATACGAACGCTTCACGTTTTTCTCCTCCGCTATCTCGAAATGCCTGCATATCCGTCTTTATCGTGTATGCAACCAGCTCTGCCTCCCTTGCCCCGCTCGGACAATCGTGTAAGTATACGCGGCCGCTATCCGGCTTCACGTAATCATACTGCCCCTTGTCGATACGTTCCGTATCGTTAGCTGCAACAACTTGCACGGCGCAGTCCAAAATATTCTTCAGGCATCGCCGCGAGGTGCGCATCTGCATAACAACGCACGAAGGGAATGCCTCGTCAAAGTGGCGAATGTACTCTGGTGAGCCACCGCGAAAACCATATATACTTTGATCATCATCGCCGACTACGAACAGGCCGTCTCGTGCGTCGCGTGTCAATAATTCGATCAGCTCAAACTGAGCCGCATTGATGTCCTGGTACTCATCCACTAGAAGATATCGCGCGCCTGCAGCGTATCCACGTCTGACGTCCTCGTGATCGCGCAATATTTTGCATGCGAGTGCGATCTGGTCGTCATAGTCTATCGCGTTACACGCGCGCAGCAACGCCTCGTACTGAGTGTTGATGGCAATCGACAAACCAGTCGGCGTAGTGTGGGCCTGAGTGCGATCACGCGAAGCCTGTATTGCGTCATCCAAAGTGGCACCGACCAACAAGGCGGCGTCGTTAAATAGCATGCGTGTTGTGTCGGGCGCGGTAACTACTGTAAAGCCTTCTGCTAGGTCAGTTAACGGTAGATTCTCCTGAATAATACGGTGCCCGAAGCTGTGCATTGTCGAGATGCGATGAGGCCGCTTTGCAGGTTCTACATATTCTTCGCCCTGTCGCTCCAATTTTGCGCGCATACTCGCCGCCGCCTCGGCCGTAAAAGTGATGACCGCGATCTCATCTGGCGAGACTCCTAGTTCGCCTGTCAGATGCTGAATGCGTTTGGCGAGCTGCCACGTCTTACCAGTCCCTGGGCCAGCTAGTAGTAGTAGTGGGGCTCCATCAGTTTTGTACGCATCATTGCTAATAATGATGTCCATCGTTTATGAACTCAGGATACGCTGCGACATCTCAAAGTCAATCCGCGGTAGCGGGAGTTCGATTCTAGCTCGGTGCCACCACTGGACCAGACATTCGAACCAACCGATCGTCGCAAACCATTGCAGCGCAACGGCTCTGGACATAGGGGACGTTGGGGACGTTGTACTCGCGAGTGGACAGTTCTATGACACGGATCGAACTTTTCCGAAAGAAGCTTTGATTTCATGGGCTTCGAGTGTGAAAAGTTCGATGTCGGGTTTGCTCCTCCAGCTTACCAGCCTGAAGGAAATCGTAAAGCCTGTGGAGTGATCAGAGACACGGAAGAAGACCCGCCTTACGGCGGGTCTTCTGTCTCCCGCAACGTCTACAATGTCCGGTTTTGCAGAATTGAGGGATGACCAACATCCAATCATTCAACCAAAACAAACCTAAGGGTCGCTTCTTCGGATATATCCGAGTCTCGACCCCGAAACAAGGTGAAGGCGTTTCGCTCATCACCCAGCGGGAGGAGATCGCCAGATTCGCCGCGAAGCGAAGACTACTCGTGACCGGCTGGTTCGAAGAAAAGGAGACAGCTGCTAAACGGGGCCGACCTGTCTTTGGACAGGTACTCCAGAAACTCCGGAATGACCAGGCGGATGGCCTCATCGTCCACAAGGTCGACCGGTCGGCCCGGAACCTCAAGGATTGGGCTGATCTCGGAGAGCTCATCGACTCCGGGATCCCGATCTACTTCGCCGGCGAAGCCATCGACATGAACACGAGGAGTGGCAGGCTGGCGGCGGATATCCAGGCCGTGGTCGCCGCGGACTACATTCGCAATCTGCGGGAAGAAGCGAAACGCGGCATCCGGAAGCGGCTCGAGCAAGGTTTTTATCCTAACCGTGCGCCGGTCGGGTACCTGGACCGAGGCGCTGGCAAACCGAAGGAGATCGATCCGCATCGCGCACCGCTAGTGCGGTTGGCATTCGAGTGGTACGCAACAGGACAATATCCGCTGCGCCGACTCGCCGAATACCTCTTTTACTTGGGGCTCCGGAATCGAGATGGCGGTCGAGTGACCATCGGCGGCCTCTCGGTGATTCTTCGAAATCCGTTCTACATAGGCTATATGCATCTCCGGACGAAAGACCGACTCTTCCAAGGAATGCATGATCCGATCATTTCGAAAGAGTTATTTTTCCGAACCCAGGAGCGATTGAAGAGTCGTGTTTGGCCACGCATGATCAAACACCGGTTCAAATACAGCCGGAAGTTCAAATGCGCGAGCTGTGGTAGATCGCTCGTAGGATCGGAGCATAAGGGGCACATCTACTACCGTTGCCACACGACTACTTGCCCGACAACATGTCTCCGTGAAGAAATGCTGGATGAGGCTTTGCAACACACCTCATCGGCACAGCCTGTCGGGGTGGTTTCTGGACGAACCGTCACCTTCCTTTCTGATAATTAATGCTTGATTCTTAGGTCCTCCAGCCATATTGATCTAGGTTCGTCAGGTCCGAGGAGCATCAGAACTGATGCGTTGGTGTATAATGAATTACATACGAAGTTTGAAATGACTAACGAAATCCCTATAAAAATGGAGAAAAAAGATAAACCGTATAGTGTCGTCGCATATACTCCTGAATGGGTAGAAAGCTTTGGAAAAGAAAGACGGGATATAAGTGAAGTTTTTGGTAGCCTGGCATTGACAATCGAACACGTCGGTTCAACTTCGGTTGAGGGAATGTGGGCGAAACCGCAAATAGACATTCAAGTCACGGTAGACGACTTAGATGAGATAAATAAACTAATTCCAGCAATGGAAGATAAGGGTTATGTGTATCAGCCGGAATTCGAGGTTTTTAACGAGAGATACTTTACGAAGGATGCTCCTTCCGGCCAAAGACTTGTGAGTATTCATGTTATGGACAAAAATGATCCAAAGGCCATGGACCGTATCAGTTTCCGGGAGTACCTAAAGACTCATCCCGAAGACAGAGATGCGTATTCCAAAGCAAAACGGGAAGCTTATGAAGCTGGAGTGGATCGTGCGGAATATCCAAAAAGAAAGCACGCTGTCTTGGATACGATCTTGGATCGAGCAAGGAAGTGGGCTAGCGAGCAGTAGTCGTGATAGATCCTCGTCCGAGGAGCTTTTTCTTATAAGCGGAGTAATTCTCTGGGAACCTTCTGGGGTAAGGGTTTTCCAACTTCCGAGACCGAAGATACCAGACTGCCTAGCAAGGCAGAAACACGAAATCCGCCCGACGCAAACGACGGCTAAGATCTGCCACGCGCTTCAAGTTCATAGAGAGACTCCCCTTGAAAAACGCGACTTCGACACGTTTTCCGAAAACATTCTTGATTGCTTCGGCTGGACCGAAATAGTCACCGTCGTTCGAGACGATCATGGCCACATCGTATTGATTCAAAGCTGCCATGGTTACGAGATCGGTAGCCACCTGTGTATCCAAGTTCTTTTCCTGAATTTCTCCCTTGGCCCCCTTCAGCGTCGCATATTTCACAGTGAGACCCGGCAGTTTCTCGACGGCAGCGTAGTACCGCATCGCGATGTTGTGCCTGTGCTCTCCAGCAGGTCCATCCTGGAGAAGGTACGCCGGCGGGCGGGCGCAGTAGAAACCGATGTATGCCAGCTCGCGGCTGCCGGCGAGACGCTCGGCAAGAACCAGCGGATTGTAAAGCCGCACCCAGTTCGGGTCGACTTTGGCTAGATCGCGCAAGTTGTGGAACACGTTGCTGTTGTCGATAAACACAGCAACTCTATCAGTAGGCATGAATGAGGAATATCGTTAGTATACTCCTCCAAAATAAAACGAAAAGGCCCCGGAGGGCCTTCGCGTTGCTTACTGAAGCCGAAGCAACAGTAAGGATTTCTTGAATCTTTAGTATAGCGAGCGCTCGCTATTTGTCAACGAACTATTCACGCTGACTTCATGTGTTCGATTCTCATTCGGTGGTAGGGGGACAGTCCTGAAAGTTCGAACTCCTCGATCGACCGGAGCCCTTGTGTAAGAAGGGCTCGTGCAAAACCGGACATTGGGGACATTGTATTCGCTAGTGGACCGTACCGGATTCGAACCGGTTGCCTTCGCTATGCCATAGCGACGCTCTACCAATTGAGCTAACGGCCCATGCATACTACGTTTGCGATCTCCATTAGTTCGTAAAAAAGATCTGCAGAAAAGTAATTAATTTTACAAACACCTTTGTAATCGGGCTTTGTCGAAGGTTTGCCAATGGTCCTTGGATCAATCCGTGCCTTATAGAACCTGCTCAACGGAATCTTGGTAATTTCCGACCAGAATACCTCTAACTTCTCTATATTTTGGTCAGCCCGGCATTGTAAAGTACAGCGAAATTTACCCTCGTCGATTGTATACGAATGCCTGAGTAAAAACAAGAACAACGCGATCACTTTAGGGTCTGAATTCCCTAGAAATAAACCTCCTGTGCGACGCTTGCCTCCTTCGCCGAGATAGAGCATGGCAATAGCGATTTTCGCAGCATCATGGTTGAGGATCGATTCTCCTAAATGTGCAATCCTTTTATGCACTCCTATGAAATATTCTTCTCTCTTGACCTTCATCATTGCACGAGAGATGATCCTGCCTCGCTCGCCCCCCTGCCATTTTCTCGCTTCAAGCCGGGCCGCTTGCAATACCGTCAATTCCACCTGACTACACCAGTCTGAAAGAGTGCTTTGAGGGATAGGCATCTGCAAAGCCATCCTGATCTCCCCGTACGTCTTACCATATTTTCTGAGCTCTATAGCTTGTTGCCTGACGAAAAACGGATACATAGTTTAATCTTATGATCCGCAGATAAAACGCGCACGCTGTGGAAAAGTTCTAGATTTTAACTATAATGCTTGTGTTTTGCCCTCGTAGCTCAACGGATAGAGCGGATCCGTCCTAAGGATACGATGGGGGTTCAATTCCCTCCGAGGGCACGATTACAAAATCTTTATCGCATACTTGCGGCTAGATTTTGTTGAGTCCCGCGAAGCCGTGCTAATCGCGGCGAAGTGGGGCCACCTTGTGAGACTGACCAGGCGGGGTCAATGCGACCTCTACTTAATCTAGTCCAGAGTACCTAGGGCGGGAGCCTTGCGGGATAAGGCTTTCTAAAAATACGAGACCGAGGAGGTCACCCGCATATGAGACCGTAGCGTGGGTTAAGGCTACGATGTTTCTGTCTCGTCAACGGCATAACGAACAAACCCGCCGCAAGGGTGGGAGTTCGTATATTATAACACAAAATTGATGATTCTTTTTTGGAACGGGAGATTCAGCGAAAGGCTCTGGGGTTCGAGACTTCCACCTCGCAGCTTACCTTGATTTCCCAACCGTCTCTAGCAGCTTCCCTCTCGTACTTTGCACACCTTCTTGCTCCTTCATCGAGAACGGCGCGAATGTTCGAAGCTTCGATGGTTTCAGACCAGCCCTCTCTGGTTTCCCAATCCGGCTCGTCATCTTCCCCATCATCCAGCCGGGTTTTTTCCTTAAAGCGAACTTTATATTTGAAAAGCTCCACGCGAACCTCCTTCGTTCAAACTGGATACTATTCAATCATACCCATACTACTTCGTCAAGTACGCTGCCTGACCGAGCGGGGACACCAAGAGCGGGTCCCAAAATGCAGCCTTTATAATTCCTCCGATTTGGCTATAATGGTGACGCTTGGATAGTGGGATGAGTTGGCGCCAGGAATTATTAGAACCGACGGTCTTTACAAATCCCAATCCCTGCAGTGAAACGGAGCGGAATGGTCGTATAATTTAGATCCCAAAGCGGAGGAGTGCCAGAGTGGTCGAATGGGCCGCACTCGAAATGCGGTAGGCCCGAAAGGGTCTCGTGAGTTCGAATCTCACCTCCTCCGCTTTGGGATTCTCTGGGCTCTTTCGTAGTTCCTGAGAACAAAGAAGGGCGAGATGGCACAAAATCAACCCAGATAGCATGCTCCGCATCTACATGGCCCGCCACGGCCAGGACAAGGACAATTCCGAGGGCATCCTGAACGGCCTCCGGGACACGCCGCTCACCGATCTCGGCGTCCGGCAGGCCGAGAAGCTCGCGGGAAACATCCGGGAAGCCGGGCTCGTTTTCGACGCCATTTACACATCCCCTCTCGCGCGGACGCGCGTGACCGCGGAGATGATCGCCCGCGCGCTCGGCGCCCCCGCACCCCTCGTCATGGATGACCTAAGGGAAAGGGATTACGGGATCATGACCGGCAAGCCGGTGAAGGATATCGAGCGATTGTGCGCGCCGGACATCCTGAAAGGCGACCCGATCGTGTACTTTCTTTCGCCGCAGGGAGGCGAGACCTTACCGGAAATGATGGCGCGCGGCCGGAGCGTGATCCGGCAGCTCAGCGCGGCGCATCCCGGCGGCTCAGTGCTCCTCGTGACCCACGGCGACACGGGCAAAATGCTCTACGCCGCTTATTACGACCTGGATTGGAAGGAGGTGCTGACCATGTTCCACTTCGGGAACTGCGAGCTGCTTCTTCTCGCGCCCGATTCCAAGCCGGAGGAGAGCCATCTCTTCAGCGCGGAGCAATTCAACCACTGACCTCCGCGAGACTCGCCTGCCCGAGTCATGTATACTTAAGGGCATGTTCGGGGAACGGCGCACGGTCAAGGTGGTGAAGCGGGTCATGCCCGCCGTGGTGACTATTGTGGTCACGGAGAAACTGGCCGATTTCGAGAAAAGCCTTACCCCGGAGATGATGGCCGAACTGCCGAAGCGCAAGGACGGCAAGACGCTCGCCATTCCCGACGAGCTCATCGATTCCCGCGGCATGGTCCAGGTGGGCGGCGGCTCGGGCTTCGTGGTGGAACCAAACGGCGTGGTCGTGACCAACAAGCATGTCGTGTCCGAGGGCGCGGAATACACGGTCCTGACCGACGACGGGCGCAAGTTCCAAGCGGAGATATTGACGCGCGATCCCCTAAACGACGTTGCCATCCTGAAGATCGACGCCAAGAACCTGCCCTGCCTCATCCTGGGCGACGCGACCACCCTGGAGCTCGGCGAGGACGTGATCGCCATCGGGAACGCCCTTGGTATCTTCAAGAATACGGTCTCCCGCGGTATCGTCTCCGGCCTCTCCCGGTCCATCACCGCCCAATCCGACCCCAACGCTCCCGCCCAGGAGATGCGGGGCCTCATCCAGACGGATGCCGCGATCAACCCGGGCAACTCGGGCGGACCCCTGGTCGACTCGCAGGGCTTCGTCATCGGCATCAACGCTGCCATCGTCTCCGGGGCGCATTCCATCGGCTTCGCCATCCCCATCAATACGGTCAAGCGCGACCTGCACGACCTCCGCCAGTTCGGGCATATCCGCCGTCCCCTGCTCGGCCTCCGCTACGTCATCATTGACGAGCGCCTGCAGGAGAAGACGAACCTGCCGGTGGACTACGGCGCGCTCGTCATGGGCGAGACCCTGCACGACAAAGGCGTGATCCCCGGCTCCCCCGCTTATGAGGCGGGCGTCGCCGAGCGGGACATCGTCCTCACCATAGATGGCCAGAAGATAACGCGCGACCATACTATCCAGGACGCATTGGAGAACCTGGCCGTGGGCGACACGATCGAACTTGCGGTACTGAGAAAGATCAAGAAACTCACCATCAAGGTGAAACTCGCGGAGAGGAAGTGACGGCGCGCAGGCGCCGTCATCCCGAGGCCAGCAGGCCGAGGGATCCGGATGAACGCGAGAGCCGGGATCTCCTCAATGTACCGTCAATCCTGATTCCCGCCTTCCCTCCGTCGCTAAAGCTGTGGATGGGCGCGGCGCGGGAATGACAACATTTAAGCCAGCACACAGAAGGTCCTTCGCCGGGCCCCCTAAAGGGACTTCCTTCGGTCGCTCAGGATGACAGAGGAGGAGTTGTAGGAGGCTTCCTTTGGCCGCTGCTGCGGGCTCCCTTCTCTGCTCAAGGCTACAGAAGGTACAGCGGGGATGACAATGCTTGCACTGCGAGCACTCTGTCATCCCGAGTCCGGCGAGGGACCTCCCGGTAACGGCAGGTTCTTTACTTCGGAATGTGTCGAATGTGTTTAGTGTCCAAGCCGGCTTACAGAGTCTGATAACGCCGATAACGGGTTCCCGATCCGAAGCTCGGGGTAGCAGAGAGGTCCCTCGCCGCTGCTCGGGATGACAGACCAGGGCTCTAGAGAAGGTCCTTCGGCCGCTCTGGCGGCCTCAGGATGACAGAAAAAAGAGAGGCCCGGTAAGGGAGTTCTATCACCTATCACCTATCACCTATCACCTATCACCTATCACCTATCACCTACGATCCCGGTACGAAGACCGGGGCAAGCCTACGCACCTAGTATATGTACCGATCCACCTCGTTTTTATCCTCATCCCGGAGGATGATCGTGTCGTGCGGCGCGGAAAGCATGTCCTTGAACCAGAGATGGTACTCGCTCTGGGTGGTACGCTCGTCCCGAGCATTCGAGGGAAGCTTATCGTGATAGGAATAAATAGAGATGCGGTCGCCTTCGCGGACGAAGATATCTTCCGGGGCGGCGTTCGGCGTCGAGGCCGAGTAGCGGTTCTTCACGGGTGGAATAGTGAACACGCCCTTATCCGTCTTCAGGCTCCAGCCGGTGATGCTGAACCCGCCCCTCTTGGGCTTAGCGGAAAGGTCCACCTCGGACAACGTGCTCGAGCCGGCGCCCAGCATGACGAAGCCGATCCTGACCTGATGGAAATAAGGCGAACTGGAACTCACCGCCCCGCTGTAACTTTGCTGGAAGCCGGTCGTAATATTGTCCAAAACGCCGGTAATGGGCTCGAAAAACCCCGCCTTGTTCATGTAAAACACGCCGGTGAAAACGATGATCAGCATGATGATGCCGACGACAGCGTTCATACGTAAAGTATAGCAGGTTCACCCGCTCTCCAGGCTCCGGATGCGTGATTCGTGACCGGAGACTTGTTCCTTAAGGACAACATGGTCTTCGGTCAAGAAATCGAACTTGCGCTCCAGTCTTTCGAAACCGGCCTCCATATCCTGCCGAAGGATGCGCTGGCCTTCCGTCATATTGACGATCTGTTCCCGGACCCTGATGAACTGACCATTGGATTCAGTCCTCAGCTCCTCAAAAGACCGCTGCATGGCCATAGCAAGCTCTTCTACTGTGAAAGCAATCCTATTTAATGTCATTCGCGGCATGTTCTTATCTTATCCATGAAGGGACGTCGGTCAAACTGGGGATAAAATGACGGCACTCATGGTGATAAGCGCAGAAGGTCCTTCGCCTGCTGGCTCAGGATGACAGACTAGGAAGGGAGTACTACTCACTACTCACTACTCACTACTCACTACTCACTACTCACTACTCACTACTCAC
>JANWIW010000017.1 GCA_025449695.1 Minisyncoccota bacterium
CGTTAGCGGTTTTGGAGACCGCCGTCCTGCCACTGAACGATGCCCCCTTTGCCCGCCATAGCTTTCCTGCCCGCCATAGCTTTAGCGACGGCGGGAGCGGCGGCGGGCAGACGCGAATAGTTTAGCCGATTTGCCACGAACAGAAAAGCGCCTGTCGGGATGATTGTAACTGGATCCCGATGTTTATCGGGATAACAAAACTCCCCGCTAGCGGGGAGTTTTGTTACTTACCGGAGATCTTGACCTCCTTATGAACAGTGGACTTGCGGTCCCAGGGGCAGTACTTGCTCAAGAGAACCTTCCGCTCCACCTTCTTCTTATTCTTGTGCGTGTAATAGTTGCGGCGTTTGCATACGTCGCAGCGGAGTCCTATGAGATTGTCGGCGTATTTAACCTTAGCCATGGGAGTGTAAAACGGGCTAAGTGTAACAAAACCGGTGAGATTTGGCAAGGATTGTCATCGTTCGCCCCTGCTTCGTTCAAACTACGCAGGGCACAGCAAGGCTGCGCGTGGCACTAAGGAAATCTAAGCCGCGAGTACGCGATCTAAGATTTCCTAAGTGAGCCGTTGGGCGGATTTGAACCGCCGACCTACTCCTTACCATGGAGTTGCTCTACCACTGAGCTACAACGGCAAATGCCCACCTATTGTAAGCAAAGGGGGGTTAGAAATCAAACGTATTGTTGGACACAGGCGGGAAGGGCTATAACTAATATAGTGAGGATCCTATGCACGAAGACTTAGGCAGGCGACCGGTAGAAACCGTAGACGGCGTGGTCGAAATGACCTTCGACGAGTGGCTGCGGAGCGCCGGCTGGTACCCGCCGGACTTCGCGCATTCCGCAGAAGCGGAATACTCCTTTCTTATTATGCGGACGGCATCCTGGAGCCGGGACATCTACCTCCATCTCCACCCCTCCAAGACTGTCCTATTCTAAACGACCCTTCCCACTTGGAAGGGTCGCGACGTTCAGCTGAGCCACCTCCCGGATTCGAACCGGGGACCCACACTTTACAAAAGTGTCGCTCTACCAGCTGAGCTAAGGTGGCAATATCTTCTTTAGAAACCTTCTACCAGCTGCAGATTTAAAGTACAGTTCGCGCTTACGAGCAATGACAAGCTCTTCATACTCCTCTTTGTAAACGACTTTCAGCTCCTCCATTTTGGCAGTCGTTCTTGTTTTACCAAGCTTATGTTCTTTAAGACGACGCGCCAGGTCATTGCTTAAGCCTTTATATAGCTTACCCTTGTTGTCTCTTAGCACATAGACCGTATACATGGAATTGCTCCCCGCCCGAACGACCGGGTCGTCCGGTCGGGCGGGTACCAACTGAGCTAAGGCGGCGAAAACGCCTCCAAATTGTAAGGAAAAGGTGCTTGTATGCCAAGTTCCCGAAGCCCCGCAAATCGGCTAGAATGGGAGCACAATGGCCTCCAAGTTCGTCCATCTTCATACGCATAGCCACTATTCCCTGCTGGACGGCCTTACCCAGATAGACGCCCTGGTGGAACGGACCAAGGAGCTCGGCATGGACACCATCGCGCTCACCGACCACGGTGTGCTCTACGGGGCCGTAGAGTTCTATCAAAAGGCGCGGAAGGGCGGCGTGAAGCCCCTCCTCGGCGTGGAGGCCTATGTGGCGCCACGGGACCGTTTCAGTAAGGAGCCGAACGAGCGCTACTACCATTTGATCCTCCTCGCCATGAACCAGACCGGGTGGAAGAATCTCATCACCCTAGTCACCAAATCCCACCTGGAGGGCTACTACTACAAGCCCCGCATGGACAAGGACATCCTCCGGGAGCATCACGAGGGACTGATCGCCACCTCCGCTTGCCTTGGCGGCGAGGTGGGACAATACCTCATGCAAGGCAAGTTCGAGGACGCGAAGCGGGTCGTCCTCGAATACCGCGACATCTTCGGTCCGGAAAACTACTTCATCGAGCTCCAGAAGCACCCGAACATCGCGGAATGCGAGCGCGTCTGGGCGGACACCATCCGGCTCTCCAAGGAGACCGGCATTCCCCTTGTCGCGAGCCAGGACAGCCACTACGCCCGTCCGGAGGACGCGGAGTATCACGACATTCTCCTCGCCGTGCAGACCGGCAACAAGCTGAGCGACGACGACCGGCTTTCCCTCAAGGCGGACGACTTCTCGATCTGCTCGCCGGAGACCATGACCGAAAGGTTCAAGGAGGCGCCAGAGGCGGTCGCGAACACCGTGAAGATCGCCGAGCGCTGCAACCTGGAATTGGAGCTGATTCCGCCCTACGGCAAAGGCAAAGTTCTCCTGCCGAACTTCGCGAAACCGGACGGCAAGACCGCGAACCAATACCTTAAAGAGCTGATCGACGAAAGGACCTCCAACCGTTATCCCGGCGACAATTTCACCCCCGAAGTGAAAAAGCGCCTGGAGTACGAGCTCGGCGTCATCGAGGAGACCGGCTTCGCGGATTACTTCCTCATCGTCCAGGACCTGATCACCTGGGCCAAGGGCCAGGGTATCGCCGTGGGGCCGGGGCGCGGCTCGGCGGCAGGCAGCATCATCTCTTACGTGCTCGGCATCACGGACATCGATCCCCTGGCCTACGGGCTCCTCTTCGAGCGCTTCCTGAACCCGGAACGCATCCAGATGCCTGACATCGACATGGACTTCGCGGATACCCGCCGGGACGAGGTCCTGGCATACGCAAAGGAGAAGTACGGGGAGGACCACGTGGCGCAGATCATCACCTTCGGGACCATGGCTGCCCGCGCGGCCATCCGCGACGCAGGCCGGGCGATGGGCCTCTCTTACGGCCTCTGCGACCAGGTGGCGAAGCTCATCCCGCCCATGAAGGACCTGGCCGAGGCCCTGGAGGAAGTGCCGGAGCTGAAGGCGCTTATGCGCGAGAACCCGGACGTGAAGAAGCTCATTGACGCGGCGGAGCACCTGGAAGGCGTGGCCCGCCACGCCTCCGTCCATGCGTGCGGCACGGTGATTGCCAAGGACCCGCTGATCCAGCATGTGCCGCTCCAGACCGCGCCCCAGGATCGCGAGAACATCATCACCCAGTTCGAGATGCACGCCATTGAGGACCTGGGGCTCCTCAAGATGGACTTTCTCGGCCTCCGCAACCTCACCACCATCCAGGATACGATCCGGCTCGTGAAGGAGCTCCGGAACGAGAGCGTTGACCTCTCCACGATACCTCTCGACGACAAGGAACCGTTCCGCCTCCTCCAGCAGGGCGACACTACCGGCGTATTCCAGTTCGAGTCCGCGGGCATGCGCCGCTACCTGAAAGACCTGAAGCCAAACGTCTTCGAGGACCTGATCGCCATGGTTTCCCTATACCGGCCGGGCCCCATGGACCTGATCCCATCCTTCATCAAGCGCAAGCACGGCGAGGAGCGCATCACCTATCTCCACCCGAAGCTGAAACCCATCCTCGACATGACCTACGGCATCGGCGTGTACCAGGAGCAGATGATGCAGATCGCGCGCGACCTGGCCGGCTTCACCCTCCCCGAAGCGGACACCCTTCGCAAGGCCATCGGCAAGAAGATCAAGGCCTTGCTCGACGAGCAGGAGGAAAGGCTGGTCAAAGGAATGGTCAAAAACGGCATCGAGCCGAAGACCGCCCAGGCCATCTGGGAGCTCTTCCCGCCCTTCGCCCGCTACGGCTTCAACAAGAGCCATGCCGCCTGTTATGCGATGATCGCCTACCAGACCGCCTACCTGAAGGCCCACTATCCCGAGGAGTTCATGGCCAGCCTCATGAACGGCGAGGCCGGCGATATGGAGAAGATATCCTCCCTGGTCACGGAGTCCCGTCAGAACGGTATCCAGGTCCTTGCCCCGGACGTGAACGCGAGCTACACGAGCTTCGTGCCGGACGGCCCGAAGCGCATCCGTTTCGGGCTCCTCGCCGTGAAGAACGTGGGCGCGGAGGTGACTCGCGCGCTCATCGAAGAGCGGCTGCGGCGCGGCCCCTATAAGAACTTCGCGGACGTCATCCAGCGCGTCCAGCACAAGGACCTGAACAAGAAATCACTGGAGAGCCTCGGAAAGAGCGGCGTGTTCGACTCCCTGGGCGTGGAGCGGAACCAGATACTCGAGAACCTGGACGACATCGTGAAGTTCGCCACGGCCATTCGGCGCGGCGGCACCCAGTCCAACTCCCTCTTCGGTGCCGCCGCGCCGGCAGTGACCATGACCCTGAAATTGAAAGACGCCCCGCCTGCGACCGCGAAGCAAAAGCTCGCTTGGGAAAAGGAGCTCTTGGGGTTCTACCTGCAGGATCATCCCCTGCGGCCCTACAAGGAGCGCTTCCAGCAGATCAAGGCCCGGCCACTGGAAGATCTCCGCAGGATGACCAACGAGAGCCTGATTTACCGCACCGCCGGCCTGGTGTCCCAGGTCAAGAAGATCGTGACCAAGAACGGCCAGTCCATGCTCTTCGTTCAGATCGAGGATTTCTCCCCCCGGCCGATGGAGGTGGTTGTCTTCGCGCGGACGCTCGAAAAAACGGCTTTGGTCTGGCAGGACGGGAACGTCGTGGTTCTCGAAGGCAAGATATCCCTACGCGACGCGGAAACGAAACTCATTTGCGAGCGGGCGCAAGTCCTGGAAAGTTAAAAAAGAAAGCGCCGGCGTCAGGGCGAACCATAACGCCGGCCATGCACCGGAGGGTGTCGTTGAAAAGGTGACGCATTCCTCTCCCCAAAGTGAAAGCATCCGCTTCTCGCTTGGCCTCCGGTCTGTTGGTTATAGACGAGTCGAGATCAAAAGTAAAGAAATGGAGAAGCGCCGATCATCAAGATTGGCGCTTCATAAATGGGGACCGGATGCAAGAGATCCTGCGGATCGGAGCAGTACTCCCCTCCGGCCCCCTCCGTTTGACCCTGTGGCGGTTGCTCATGCCGTCACTCCTCTTATATAGCTTGGTGGCAGGGAAAAAGCAAGCCGGATGTTGATGAAATCTAATGTTTAGATTTCATCAACGGGAAGAAGACCGTCTCCCGGATGGGCTTGCCTGTGAGGACGGAGAAGAGCCGGTCGGAATAGGCGAAGCCGGCCGTCGGGGGCATGCCGTATTCCATCGCGATCACGTAGTCCTCGTCCATCATCTGCGCCTCCTTGTCCCCCGCTCCCCGCAGCCTCATCTGGTCCTCAAAACGCTTGCGCTGATCTTCGGGATCGTTCAGCTCCGAGAACCCCTTGCCAAGCTCGGTGCCATAGGCCACGATCTGAAAACGCTCCACCCGTGCGTTGTCCTCCGGCATGCGCTTCGCCAGAGGCTCGATATCGACGGGCGGATCAGTGAGGAAGCCGGGCTTCACGAGCAGCGGACGCACCGTCTTTTTGAAAATGAGGTCGATGAGGCGGCCGCGGCCCGCGTTCGTCCCGGCATCCAGCCCCAAGCTGCGGGCCTTCTTCAACAGGTCCTCCCGGCTCGCATCCTGAAGGCTCAGGCCGGCATGCTGCTTGAAAAGCTTGTAGTAATCATAGCGCTCCCACCTGCCGCCCCAGTTCACCTGTTGGCCCTGACGCGTGATGGTCAGCGTACCGAAAGTCTTCTTTATCACTGACTTCACAAGCTTCTCCACGAATTTCATCAGGCCATTATAATCCTGGTAGGCCCAATACATCTCCATCTGCGTATAGTCCTGGAGGTGCTCCGCGTCGATGCCCTCGTTCCGGAATATCCGGCCCAGCTCGAATACCTTTTCGAAACCGCCCACCATGAGGCGCTTCAGGTTCAGTTCGGGCGAGATACGCAGGTAGAAATCGGTGTCCAAGGCGTTGTGATGGGTCACGAACGGCTCCGCTTCGGCGCCTCCGGGAATAGCCTCCAATATGGGCGTCTCCACCTCCATAAAACCGTTGTCGAGCATGAACTGGCGGGTCGTTTGCCAGAAAATACTCTTGCGGCGGAACATCTCTCTTATATCCCGGTTCAAGGTCAGGTCCAGATAGCGCTGACGGAGGAGGATCTCTATATCTTCCACGCTATAGTGGCCGGAAGGGACAGGTCTCACGCTCTTCGCGAGCATGGTTACCTCTTTTGCCTCCACGCTCTGCTCCCCTTTTTTGGTCTTAAAGAGAGTTCCGCCAACAGAAATGAAGTCGCCGATGTCAAGGGTCTGCTTGAACAAAGAGAATTCCTTGAGAGTTGCCTTCTTCAAAAGCACTTGCAGGTTGCCGCTCTCATCCATGAGATCCAGGAAGATAAGCCCTCCCTGGTCACGCAGGCCCATAATGCGCCCGGCTACGAATACCTTGCGGCGGGACCTGGCCAGGGCGGCGAACTTGGCGCGCGCCTCGGCAAGGGTCGATGTCCTCTTCGCGCGGGCGGGATAGGGATCAATGCCCGCTTCCTTCAGGCGGGCGAGCTTTTTCTTACGCTCCCGGATTATGTCGTCGAGCATAGCTTACAGCTTACAGGTTACAGGTTACAGTATCAAATCAAAACAACTCTAACTGCCCTGCAACCTGTCATCTGAAACCTGCCATCTACCCAATTAGTTCACTTTGAGGATGGCGTACTCCACGGTGCCGGAAGGGGTGCTCACGCTCACCTTGTCGCCGCTCCGCTTGCCCAGGAAGGCGCGGCCGAGCGGTGATTCGTTCGAGATCTTGCGCTCGGCGGGGTTCGACTCGTTCGAACCGACGATCAGGTACGTAGTGTCCGTGTTGTCTTTCTTGACCGTAACCGTCGAGCCGATAGCAACGACATCACCGCCCGCGCCCTTGTGAATGATGACCGCGGACTTAAGGATATCATCAAGCTCAGCGATGCGGGTCTCGATGCGGCTCTGTTCCTCGCGCGCCTCGGCGTACTCCGCATTCTCGGAGAGGTCGCCGTACTCTTTGGCGCGCTTCAACTGTTCCGCCACTTCCAACCGGCTGACGCTGCGCAACTGGTCCAGCTCGCGCTTCAGCTCATCGTAGCGTTCCTGCGAGAGATAAGGGGTGTCCATGATGTTGTTATAGTGTTCTCATCGTTCTAGCTGTTGTAATCGTTCCTTACGTTTAGAACAGTTACAACATTACAACGTCTAGAACGATTAAAAAATCCGGCCAGACTATGAGAGCTTCATCTCGTCCAAGCTCTACACAGGGTCGGAAACCGTTGTGGATCGTCCGTAACGTCCGGTCCACAACCACATGCGTATTTTAACAGTTTCCATCAAGACCTGCAAGTATGCGGAGGCTTTTACCCGTGAGTTCGTATCATTTACCCAATGCACCGGGATCTCCTTGATCCTGTAGCTCAATTTTTTGGCGAGGGCCAGGATTTCGATGTCGAAACCCCAACCGGTGATTTTGGTCAAGCGGAATATCTCCTCCGCGGCCTCGGCGGTGAAAGCCTTGAAGCCGCACTGAGTATCCCATAATCCCGGCAGGACCCAGAGCTGTATCCAGAGCAGATTGCCCACCTTGCCCGGAATCTGGCGGTACCAGGGCTCCGGCGGATCGAGGCGGGCACCTGCAATGGCCCGGGAACCGATCACCACCTGATATCCTTCCGAGAAATACGGCATCATCAGCTCGAAATGCTGGATGGAAGTCGAGTTGTCTGCATCGGTGAACAGCCTGTACTTCCCTTCCGCGGCCATCATCCCGTCCCGGACCACCGCGCCCTTGCCCCGGTTCTGCTCGAAATGCAGGAGCTTCAGGTGTTTCACGGTCTTGGCCATGCTGGTCACGATGTTTGGAGTACCATCCTTCGAGCCATCGTCCGCCACAATGATCTCGTAGGTATAGTTTGCCTGGCTCAAATACCGGTCTATGTCGAGCAGGGTGCGCGGTAAGCGTTCCGCCTCGTTGTAGGCAGGGATGACGACTGAAAGGAAGGGCTGGGACATGGGATGGAATCTGGAAACTGGAATCTGGAACTGACAGAGATATTATAGCAAGATATTGCGCTTTCACCTTCCAGATTCCAGATTCTAGATACCAGATTCCGTTAAGATCCTCGGTCCTGACGAAGTGATCGCCACCGTATGTTCGAAATGTGCGCTCAGCGAACCATCCTTGGTGGCGAAGCTGTCGTCCCGGAGCTGCTTGACCTGCGGCTTGCCCATCGCCACCATCGGCTCGATTGCGATCACCATGCCTGCCTTTAATACGTCACCCTCACCCTGCCGGCCGACGTTGAAGACGTAAGGGTCCTCGTGCAGGGCGGTGCCAATGCCGTGGCCGGTCAGCTGCTGGATGACCGAGAAGCCCCCTCGGTGAACCTGTTCGGATACGGCGAAACCGATGTCACCGAGGGTATTGCCGGCACGGGCGGCCTTGATACCGGCCCTGAGAGCTTCCTCCGTGGCTTGGATGAGCTTTCGCGCCGAAGCCGCCACCTTGCCTACTCCGATCGTGATAGCGGAGTCTGAGTAATAGCGCTCGTGCACCAGACCCATGTCTATCTTCACCAGGTCGCCGTCCCGGATCACATATTCGCCCGGCACCCCGTGCACGACGGTGTCGTTTACGGAGACGCAAAGCACGGCCGGATAGGGCTTCGCGGCCCCGTGAGGCTTGTATCCCAAGAAGGCGGATACAGCGTCCACTTCCTTCAGGAGCTCCCGCGCCCGTGCGTCCAGCGCGGCAGTGGTTACCCCCGCTTTCACTTCCTTGCGGAGCGCGGCCAAGACGCGGGCCAGCTTGCGGCCAGCCTCAGCCATGAGCGCGATTTCTTTTTCGTTCTTGATGAGAGCCATATCAACGCATCCGTTCCAGCGCGGCGGCCACGCGGGCAAAGACTTGTTCACGGCTGCCGAGACCGTTAATGCGCCGAAAGGGATACTTCGATTGCAGAAACTCCACTGTCGGCTGTACGTGCCGCCGGTAATACTTCATCCGGTTTCTCAGGTATTCTTCTTTGTCGTCGGAACGGGCCTCGTGGGCCTGGCGTTTCTTGAGACGGGTGAGCATTTCCTGTTGGGGCACGAAGATATAAAGGACGATGACGTTGTCCCGCTTGGCCTTGCGGAAAGCGCTCGCGATCACTCTCGCCTCCCCCACCATGCGCGGATTACCGTTGAAGAAGACCCCCTGGCCGGGCGGGGTGGTAAGGATGATCTCGCTGAACTTCTTCTTCGCGAGCTGAGTGGGGGTAAGGATACCCTTTGCGGCGGTGGTATCGAACCGGTATCTCTTCCGCTCGGCTAACGAGAGGTCGCGCAGCCACTGCCCGAAATCGAACTGGCGGAGGAAGGGATATCTCCTCAGGAGGTAGGCGCCCTGCGTGGCCTTGCCCGCGCCCGGGTCACCGAGCAGTATGAGATTGAACGGCCGTTGCGAAACGGTGCGGGGCATCAGTCGAGATGAAGGGCTTTAGCGATGGCGGCGGCCACTTCCCGTATGGCAGGAGTGCCATCGATCGCGACGAAATCCCCTTCTTTCTTTAGGAAATCGAGCATGGGCACCGTCTCGGTACGATATTGGGCGAGGCGGTATTCGATGGCCTCCCTGGTATCGTCGGCGCGCCCTTCTTTCTGGGCGCGGAGAAGGAGTCTTGCTATCGACTCCTCTTCGGGCACCTCGAGGATAATGGTGGCGAATTTGCTCCGTCCCTTCTCTTTCAAGAAATTCAGCAGGAACTCGGCCTGGCCGAGACGGCGCGGAATGCCGTCGAAGACCACGCCCTTGTCGAGTGGAATGGCGGCGATGAGCGGGGCGACGACGCCCAAGAGCTCCGGGTCAGTCAGGAGCTGGCCCTGGTCTATGATTTCCCCTACGGTCCTGCCGCTCACGGTCATCGCATGCCTATTCTCGCGAAGCACCTTGCCGGTATCCCACATGAAAAAACTGAGCTTCTCGGCGAGGACCTTGGCCTGAGTGCCCTTGCCGGAACCTTGCGGCCCAAGCATGAATATCGCGTCATATGAAGGCATATTGGACACAATTTTATCTTTTTCAGGACATCCTGGCAAAGCGGCAGTGTATAGATTTGACAGAAAGCAGTTTTTAAATTATAAATTGTTTAGCTGACACAATGAAAAGAGAGGTGAAACAACCATGCGGACAGCACTTCGTTATGGCTTTCGTGTCCAATTCACACGGAAACGCTCCCAGGGCAACGTCACCGGCCTGCGCGCGGTTTACGACTACATGGGCAAGAACGTGACCGGCTTTCCCGATCCCGGCCTGTCACTCGTCGTACCCACGCCGGACGATGGGAGCTGGTGGATCGCGGATGAGATCAACTTCATCCAGGCCCGAGGTCTCTGGGAACAGGTCAGGCTGAAAGTCCTGCGTCCTGAGACCGCAGCCGTGCTCGCGGCCCCGGCAGCTTCGCCTCCGCAGCCCCCGCCGGGAAGCTTGGAAGAGCTTCGCCTGAGGCTGCCGCCGGTGTTCTCTGCCCCGGCCCCGCAGCCGGAACGCGCGCGGGTGTACCTGCCGCCGTCGCCGACTGTCGTAAGCACGCGCACTATCATGCGGGCCAAACGCGCCGAGCTCGAGGAAGCGGCCCGCAAGACGCGGTTCACGGGACAGGACCCGGCCCCGATCCCTTCGCCGGAAGCAATCCTGGCGGAGTATTTCCGGCCCGCCATGACGCCCAGGGCCTCCTCTTATGACCACCGCAGCGTGGAGGACTATGGCGGTAGCAGTTTCACCGGTCACGGCAGCGGTTACGGCTACCGTCACTAACGATCCGCCCCGGACGAAAAATAAAAAACAGCGCGACCTCACGGTCGCGCTGTTCTCGTTTACATATCACTTACGGCAACTACTCTATCCCCTCGTACCCCCGTACCGTGAGCTGGGAGTCGATCTGGCGCATGGTCTCGAGGACCACTGCGACTACAATGAGGAGCGCGGTGCCGGAGATATTCAGCACGGCCAAGCCGGTCACCCTCTGCACGATGATCGGCAGGACGGCGATGAGACCGAGGAAGATGGCTCCCCATAGGGTGACCCGGTTGATGATCCGCTTGAAGAATTCCGTAGTGCCTTCTCCGGGCCGGATGCCGGCCAGGAATCCCCCGGAGCGTTGGAGGTTCTTGGAAACCTCCTCCGGGTTGAAGGTGATGGCCGTATAGAAGAAGGTGAACGCGAAGACCAGCCCGAAGTAGACGACGCCGTAGGCAAGCTGGTTGTTGCTGAAGCGAGTCACCCAGTCCGAGATGCGCAGGCTCCACTCCGGCGAAACGACGGCGAGGGCCTGGGCGATGAACTGGGGAAAGAGCAGGACCGAGATTGCGAAGATGAGCGGGATCATGCCGGCCTGGTTCACCTTGAGGGGCAGGTAGCTGGACACCCCGCCATAGAGGCGGTTGCCGCGTACCCGCCGGGCGTAGGAAACCTGGATCTTTCGCTCGCCCTCGTTCAGGTACACGATGCCAATGATAAGGAGGAGGGCGATGACGAGGAAACCGAGATATACGGGCAACTGCGCGGGGGTATAAGCCGCGTAGACCTGTGCCAAGGTACTCGGCAGTCCGGAAAGGATGCCTGCCAGGATGATGAGAGAAATGCCGTTCCCCACCTTCTGCTCGCTGATCAGTTCGCCAAGCCAGAGGGCGATCATGGAGCCGGCGGTGATGGCGATGACGCTCGTCAAAAGGCCGAACATGTCCGGCCGGTCTATGACGCCCTGGGAGATGAGTAGGTTCAAAAAGCCGTACGCTTGCAGGATGGCGAGCGGCACGGTGATGATGCGGGAATACTGGTTGAACTTGGCCTGGCCCTGCGCGCCCGATTCATAATAGAGCTCCTTCATCCGCGGGAAGATGATGGTGAGGAGCTGCATGATGATGGTGGCCGTGATGTAAGGACCCACGCCGAGCATGGCCACGGAAAGAGTCGCCAGTCCGCCGCCGGAGAACAGGTTCAGGAAACCGAAAAACTGGTTCTGGGTGAAAAAGGCCGCGAGCCTGGATGCGTCTACTCCCGGGATCGGGATAGCCGCGAGGATGCGGTACGCGACAAGCAGGCCCAAGACGACAAGTATCTTCGTCCTGACCTCCTTGACCTTGAACAGCTGGAGAAAACGGTCCATGTGATGAGTATCGAGAATTTAGAATCGGGAATCGAGTAGTTATTTCTTATCTTTTCGATTCTCGATTCTGCAATTTACCGCCGACGGCCTTTATCTTCTCCGCCGCGGAGCGGGAAACGCTTACGTCCTTTCCCACGATGATCGGGAAGGATATCTCGCCGGTGCCGAGCACTTTTATCTTGCCGCGATACTTGGATCTGAGGAGACCCGCTTCCTTGAGCGTCACCGAGTTCAGCATGATGGGCCCCTGGGCGCTCCGGGAATGGAGGCGTTCGGCCAAAACTTCCAGATTGAACTCTACAGGGTGCACCGCGTTTCCTTTGTTACGGAAGCCGCGCCGCTTCGGCAGCTTCAGGATGACATCGCGTTCGGCCGGCCGGATCACATGGCCGGAACGGGATTTCTGCCCCTTGGTGCCGCGGCCGGCGGTCGTGCCGCGCTTGCCGCCGCGGCCGACGCGTTTCTTCTTCTTACGGATGGATGGAAGATGGTGAGACATTTTGTAATTGTTGTAAGTGTTGGAGTGTAGTAGTTGCGTCGTTGCAATCGTTTGTTCAGTTACAACGCTTTCGACTCCTTTTTCTTCGACTGCTTCACGGGCTTCAAAGCTCTCAGAGCCTCCATGGCCGCGAGAGCGTTGGTCAGCTTGTTGGGGGTGCGAGACAGGATCTTGGCGGTCGCGTCCTTCACGCCGGCCATGGCCAGCACGGCGCGCACGGAGCCGCCGGCCTTGATGCCGTGGCCCTCCGGCGCCGGACGCAGGAGCACCTTCGCCGCGCTGTACTTGGCGATCGCCTCATGGGCCAGGGTACGCCCGTCGCGGAGATCAAGGGAGATAAGATGTTTCTTCGCGTCCACTTTGGCTTTCGCCACGGACGTCTGCACATCGGCGCCTTTGCCGATACCCACGCCCACCCGGCCCTTGCCGTCGCCGATCACGAGCGTGGCGCGAAAACTGAAGCGCTTGCCGCCTTTGACCACGCGGGTCACGCGGCGCATGTCCAAAACACGTTCCTTGAACTCATCGCGGACCTCGCCTGGACGTCCGCGGTCACCGGGACGACCCTGGCCGGGGCGCCCGCCCCTGCCCGGACCGCCGCCGCGGCCGAAACGGCCGCCGCCACCACCGGGACCTCCTGGACCGCGGCCGAAGCCGCCCGGGCCGCGGCCGGAGAAGCCGCTCTGACGGGGCAGGTTCATGCCGCTCGGAGGCACCTTAGGCTGTGGATTCGGTTGGGGTTGAGAGGGAGTGTTTTCCATGGTCATGATTAGAACTTGAGCCCTGCTTTGCGGGCGGCCTCCGCAAGCGCTTTCACCCGGCCATGGTAGCGGTACGCGCCGCGATCGAAGATGGCCTTCTCCACGCCTTTCTCGATCGCCAGCTTGCCGAGCTTCTCCCCCACTGCGGCCGCTTCCTCGGTCTTCGTGCGCTTGCCTTTCTCAAGTTCCTTGGAAGATACGAAGGCGATGGTTTTCATGGAGCGGTCGTCTATGATCTGGGCGTAGATGAAGCGGTTGGTCCGGTGTACGCTGAGGCGCGGCGCGGCGTAAGAGAGGGCGGCGCGGGTACGGGCCGAGCGGCGGGCGATGCGTTGATGGATGGTCTTTCGGAGGTTCATGAGAGCGTTTATGCTGTCGCTGCTTTCTTGCCGACCTTGCGGCGGACCACCTCGCCGCGATAGCGGATGCCCTTACCCTTGTAGGGCTCGGGCTTGCGGTAAGAGCGGATCTCGGCGGCTACCTGGCCCACTTGCTGCTTGTCGATGCCCGTGATGATGATCGCGTTCTTCTCGATCGCAGCGCTTACTCCTTCCGGCAGCTCGTGGCGGACCGGATGGCTGAAACCGAGCGAGAGGACCACTGTCTTTCCTTCGAGGACCGCCTTGTAGCCCACTCCTTCGATCTCGAGCACTTTTGAAAAGCCCTCGGTTACTCCTTGGATAGCGTTCTTGACGTTGGCCCACATCGTGCCCAGATTCGCCCCGGCATCCTTGCCTTCGACGGGCTTCACCCACACGCCGTCCGTTCCCACTTCCACTGCGGTGTTCTCGAGCAAAGCCACGGTGAGCTCTCCCTTGGGGCCTTTCACGGCAACGCTTTCGCTCCCCGGAGTGACGGAGATATCGGCGGCTCTGGCTATGGGTTGTCGGGCAAGTCTAGACATAGGGTTTCGGGTTTCGGGTTTCGGGTTTCGGGTTTTCGATACCCTAGACCCAATACCCTATACCCGTTTGGATTAGTTCACCATACTTCAAATAAATACTCGCCGCCGACCTTCTCCTTACGGGCGTCTTTTGCGGTCAACACTCCCTTCGGAGTGGAAAGGATCGCGGTGCCGAAATACTGGCGTACCGGCTTCAGGTCGCGGTAGCCGCTGTAAAGATGGCGCGAGGGCTTGGAGATGAACTTGAAATCGGTCAGCACCGGGTTCTTGCCCTTATACGCAACGGTTGCCTCGACATAATTCTTGTGGCCGATTACCCGCTTGTCCGCGGATTTCAGGTAACCCTCGGCGACAAGGATCTTGGCGATGGCCAGATTCATGGCCGAGTATGGGGCAAGAACGGTCTCTTTGCCGGCGCGAGCCGCGTTCTTTATGCGAATGAGAAAATCGTGATAGATCATGGGAGTGTTCTAGGCGTAGTAACCGTTCGAGCCGTTCGAATCGGAATAAGAATCTGATATTTTGGAATTTCGTTTAGAACGCATAGAACGGTTTGAACATTTACCACGATGACTTTTTCACGCCGGGAATGTGTCCGGCGGTCGCCATCTCGCGGAAGCAGATGCGGCAGATCCCGAAATCGCGCATGAACCCGTGACGCCGGCCGCAACGGAAACAACGCCGCACGATGCGGGTCGAGTACTTGGGGGTCTTTTTGCTGCGCGCGATTACGGAAGTTTTGGCCATGGGATAGTTAAGGGAAAGTTTTTAGTACGCATCCTTAGTTTCTAAAAGCTGAGAACTAAGAACTGGCAACTTTATTGGTCACGCTTAGTCTTTTTCCTGCGGCCTTTCTTGCCAGTTGCTTCAGTACCCGCATCGGTTTTGAGGGGCACTCCCAGCTTGCGGTACGCGACGAGGGCCCGCGCGCGGTCTTTGGCCCGCGGGACGATGTTCACTCCGAGAGGGAAAGAAAACGTGGATTCCTCCGGATTTATCTCGGGGAACACCATCTGCTCGCGGAAACCGATGTTGAGCGTGCCGCCATTGTCTATGGAAGAAAGCGCAATGCCCCGGAAGTCATGTACGCGAGGCATGACAATTGTAATCAGACGCTCGAAAAAATCAACCATTTTGCGGTCGCGGAGCGTCGCGCGCAGGCCCACGATCTGCCCTTCCCGGATCTTGAAGCCGGCGATGGATTTCTTGGCCGGGCGCGTCTCCGCCGTCTGGCCGGAGATGGCCGCCAGGTCGCGCTTGATATCGGCGAGCACTTTGTCATTGAAATGCGGGAGCTGGGACGCCCGGCCGACGCCGGCGTTCACCACGATCTTTTCCACGGTGTCGCGGATCTCGCGGGCGCGCGGGTTGGATTGTGTTTTGGAGGTGGCCATGTTAGTTGGTCGCTTCGCATTGCTTGCAGTAGCGGACCTTTTGATCGCCGTCTTTGCGGTAACCCACGCGGACGGGCTTTTTGCAGTTCTTGCAAAGCAGCATCACATTCGAAGCGTGCATGGAACGGGCTACGGTCACGGTCTGCCCCTTCTGGCCCTGGCGGGCGGGACGGGTCCGCTTCTGCACGGTATTAATATCCTTCACGAGGACGCGGTCGCGGTCGAGCATAACACGCTGGACCGTGCCGGTCTTGCCCTTGTCCTTTCCAGTGATCACCATCACGTTGTCGCCTTTCTTGATGTTCATTTTCTAGTGGGTAGTGAGTAGGGTTGCAGTGGTCATGCGCATTCTACTCACTACGCACTACCCACTACAAACTGTTCTAGACTATCTCTTCGGCCATGGTCATTATTTTCTCGTAACCTTTCTCCTTCAGCTCGCGGGGCAAGGGTCCGAAGACGCGCGTTGCCACGGGCTCGTTTTTGGCGTTGATCACTACCACGGCATTCTCGTCGAAGCGCACGTAGGAACCGTCCCGGCGGCGCATGGCGTTCTTGGTGCGCACCACCACCGTGCGGACGATGTCCTTCTTCTTCACGCCCTTGCGAGGCTCCGCACTCTGCACGGAAGCCACGATAACGTCGCCGATATTCGCGTAGCGGTGGCGGGTGCCGCCGAGGATGCGGAAACACCGCACGATCTTGGCGCCCGAGTTATCTGCGACTTTGAGGATGGATCTTTCCTGGATCATTGGGATAGGTTACAGGTGTTAGGTTTGAGCTGAGAGTTTTAAACTATAAGCTTGCTTGTGATCACCCAGCGCTTTTCCCGGGACAGCGGCCGGGCCTCCTCGATGACAACCTTATCCCCCGCCTTGTAGGCGTTCTCGGGATCATGGGCTTTGAAGCGCTTGGTCACCTTGAAGTACTTGAGATACTTGGGATGCTTCTTCAGGCTTTCCACGGCAACCACGCGGGTCTTCATCATCTTGTCAGAGACGACGGTGCCGGTGAGGCGGCGCTTGATCTTGGGTTTTATGGGAGAGGCCATGTTAGGAATTCTTCTTTTGATTCATGAACGTGAGCGTGCGGGCGATGTCCCTGCGGAGCATGGTGATCTCATGAGGATTCTTCAGCTTGCCGACGGCCTGTCCCAGCCGGAGATCGTGCAACTTCGTGCGGGACTCTTTCAGCCGGGCCTCGAGTTCGTTCACCGTCGCGGTCGCGAGTTGTGCGATGTCTTTTCTTTTCATGGTGATAATCGTTCTAGTCGTTCTAAGCGTTGTAAGCGTAACCGTTTAGGGCGTTTTGAACAGTTTGAACATTTAGAACTTCATTTCGATATTACGCTGGTCTTGAACGGCAGCTTGTGGCCGGCGCGGGAGAGCGCCTCCTTCATCTTGGTCGGATCGGCGCCGTCTATTTCGAAAATGATCCGGCCGGGCCGGACGACCATCACGTAGTGGTCCACGCTGCCCTTGCCGCCGCCCATAGTGAGCTCGGGCGGGCGGGCGGTTACCGGCTTGTCCGGAAACACGCGGATCCAGAGGCGCCCTTCACGCTTCAGATAGTTCGTGATGGTGCGGCGGGCGGCCTCGATCTGGCGGGAGTTCAGCCATGCCGAACCGGTCGCTTTCAACCCCACCTGGCCGAAGGCCAGGCTCGTGCCGCGGGTCTCTACCATGCGCTTGCGCGAACGTCCCTTGTGCCACTTGCGATGTTTGGTCTTCTTGGGCAGCAGCATATTATTCGCGGTTGGATTGCTTGGGGCGCGTGAATGGGGACTCCTCCGCCGCGGGCTGGGCTTTCTTGGCGTTCAGGCGGGCGAGCTTTTCGCCGCGGTAGATCCACACCTTCACCCCGATGGTGCCGTAGGTGGTGTGCGCAGTGGCGGTACCGTAGTCGATATCGGCGCGCAGGGTCTGCAAAGGCAGGGCACCCCAGCGCTGGACTTCCCGGCGGGCGATCTCCGCGCCGCCCAGGCGGCCGGACACGAGAATCTTCGCTCCCTTGGCCTCGCGGTTCTGGGAGATCTGGTCGATCTGCTTGCGGAGTGCCCGGCGGTGCGGCAGGCGCTTCTCGATGTCCCAGGCGATCTGCTGGGCCACGTGCACCGCCGAAATCTCAGAGCGCTTCAGTTCCTCTACATTCACAAGCAAACGGGTCTTGAATTTCTGCCCGCGCAGCTTGCGCAGGGATTTCATGAGCGCTTCGGAGAGCTCTTCGATACCCTTGCCTCCGCGACCGATGACGAGACCGGGACGCGCGGCCTTGATGATAATCCTCACGTCGTTCGGCGTGCGCTCGATCACGACCTCGGCAATACCCGCGGCGGAGATCTTCTCCGCGACCGTCTTGCGGATCGCCTCATCTTCCTGAAGCAGGCGCGCGGTCAATCTCTTGCGGGAAAGGACCGGTTTGCCAAGACCTTCGGAAAGAGACGTGAAGAACCACCGGGAGGACCAGTCCTTGACGATGCCGAGGCGGAGCGATTGTGGATTTATCTTCTGTCCCATGGGGTATAGGTTACAGGTTGGAGGTTAGAGATTGAGGGTTGAAGGCTGTGGTCAATCCGGCACATTTTATCAGAGAAATTGAGGTTTGAGAAGGGTTTCGCATCTGTAAGCTGAAACCTGAAAACTTTTCCTAAGCTTCGCCGGACCTGCGTCCGAAGGTCTTTTTGAAGAAGCCCGGTTTCTCCGGCCTCTTTTCTGGCGCGGCTCCTTCCGGGGCGGGCTTTCCCGCCTTCTTAGCACGCGAAGCACGCTTGGCTTCGCGGTCGGCGGCGGTCTTCTTGGGGCGTTCCGGCATCACGAAGCGTGCCGGCTTCTGGCTCGGGTTCACGTCCAGTCCCAGGATGATGTGGCTGGATTTTTTCTGGATCATGGCTCCCCTGCCCTGAGCGCGGGGCATGTAGCGCTTCAGCATGGGACCGTTGTCCACGCGGATCGTGCTTACATAGAGGGTCTCAAGGTTCATCTCTTTTTTGGCGGCGCCGTTCGCCGCGGAGCGCAGGAGCTTCAAAAGCGGCCGCGCGGCGCGATGGCGATCCAGGGAGAGCCGAGCTTCGGCCTCGTTCAAGGGCAGGCCGCGGAGCATGTCTGCGACAAGACGGACCTTGCGCGGGGCCATCCGCAGATGATTCAGTTTGGCGGTGTGTTGGGGCATCAGAGAGGTTACAGGTTATAGGTTAAAGGTTGCAGGGAGAAATTTTGCATTTGTATATTCTGTAAGCTGAAAGTTACTTTTTGGCTGGGGCGGGAGCGCTCGCAGCGGCCTCGAGCTCCTTCTGCATCTTGCCGCCGTGGCGGACGAACTTGCGCGTGGGCGCGAACTCGCCGAGGCGATGGCCGACCATGTCCTCCCGGACGCGGACCTCGATGAAATTCTTGCCGTTATGGACCGCGAACATATAGCCCACCATTTCCGGGGCGATCTCGGAGGCGCGGGACCAGGTCTTGATGGCGGGGCCGTCGGCGCTCTGCTTCGCGATCTTTTGGAGAAGTTTGGGGTCCACGAAGGGGCCTTTTTTGCTGGAACGAGACATAGTTTTTTGTAGTAGTCGTTCTATACGTTCTAGCGTTCTATGCGGTTACAACGCTTAGAACGCTAGACTAGAACGGTTGTAACTATTTTTTGTTGCGGCGTTTCACGATCAATTTGCTCGACGCTTTGCGCTTGTTGCGAGTCTTATGGCCGCCGGTCACGTTACCCCATACGTCCTTCGGCTTGCGGGTACCGCGGGGCTGGCTGCCTTCGCCGCCGCCGTAGGGGTGGTCCACCGGGTTCATAGCCTTGCCGCGGACGGTCGGGCGGATGCCGAGCCAGCGGGAACGGCCGGCCTTGCCGATGGTGACCAGGCTCCAGTCGGGATTGGAAACCTGCCCGATGGAGGCCAGGCACTCCCAGGACACGCGCCGCACCTCGGAGGAGCCAAGCTTGAGGTCGGTGTAGCCATCGGCGTTCGCGAGCACCTCGGCGTAGGCGCCGGCGCTCCGGGCGAGGATGCCGCCCTGGCCGGACTGAAGCTCCACGTTATAGACCTGCATGCCCACGGGGATGTTCTTCAGCTTCATACGATTTCCCATAGTGAACGGGGTGACATCGGCGGTAAGAAGGCTGTCTCCCACCTTGAGGCCGTGCGGGGCCAATATATAAGACTTTACATTGGCCTTGGAATACTCGACGAGGGCGATGAAGGCGGTACGATAGGGATCGTACTCGATGGTCAATACCTTGGCGGGATCGTTCAACCGGTTCTGCTTGAAGTCCACCATGCGGTAGAGCTTCTTTTGCCCGCCGCCCTGATGGCGCATGGTGATGCGGCCAGCCGAGTTGCGGCCGGCGTGCGACTTGATGCGCTTCGTGAGCGGCTTGTACGGCTCGTTCGTGGTCAGGGAGGAGTAATCCACCCCGGTCATATGGCGCCGCGAGGGCGAAGTTGGAGAGTATTTCTTCATAATAGGTTGCAGGTTGAAGGTGACAGGTTACTTGAAGCTTCAAACTGTTTCTATTTTCTGTCCTTCCTTAACGGTCACGATGGCTTTCTTGGGAGATTGCTTGAGGACGAGCCGGCCGCGGTAACGGCGGCGGACAGGCTGCTGGCGGATGGTGCGGACGCGGAGGGCATCCACCTTATACATCTCTTTCACTGCCTTCTTGATCTCGTTCTTCGTGGCGGAAGGATCCACAAGCAGGGTGTACTGGTTTGCGCCCTGCTGCATGGAGGACTTCTCGGTCACGAGCACTTTTTTGATGAGGTCGGCCATTTTCTAGTGAGTAGTAGGTAGTACGTAGTGAGTAGTAGGACGTAAAAAGGGACGCGATTACTTGATCATGCTCTCGACGGCCTTTTGCTCGAAAAAGACGTATTTGTGATTCATGAGGTCATAGACGTTCAGCGATCCGGGATCGAGGACCTTGGTCTTCACCAGGTTCCGCGCGGCGCGGGTGATGTTCTTGTTGTCCGGGTCGCGCACGATCAGCACGTCGAACCGCTTCATGCGGGGGCCGATACCGGTTATCTTGCGAAGTCTCGCGGAGACGAGCTTGGTCTTCGGCTCGGCGACCATAAAAGTGTCGAAGATCTTCACCTGGTCATCCTTCAGCTTCCTCGAGAGGACTGAGGCGAGGGCGGCCTGCTTCATCTTCTTGTTCACCTTCTGGGAGTAGTCGCGCTCTTTGGTCGGCCCGTGGGCCTTGCCGCCGTGCCGCCAGATCGGCGAACGGATGGAGCCGTGGCGGGCGCGGCCGGTCCCCTTCTGGCGCCAGGGTTTCTTGCCGCCGCCGGACACCTCGCCGCGGCCCTTGGCGTGGGCCCAGGGACGGCGGGCGTTCGCCTGCTGGGCGAGGAGCACCTGTTGGACCAGCGCCTTCCGCCAGGGCACGCCGAAAAGAGCATCCGGAAGGTCGATGCTACCCACTTTTATGTTCTCGGTGTTATACAAGTCAGTTTTCATAGGGGTTTCGGGTTTCGGGTTTCGGGTTTCATACCCTAGACCCGATACCCTTTTGTTTTATCTAATGGTCTGTATCTCCACGATGGAGCCCGTGTTGCCCGGCAGCGCGCCTTTGATCATCAAAATGTTCTTGTCGGCGTCCACCTCCATCACGCGCAGGTTGCGCACGGTTACCCGCGTGGTGCCCATGTGGCCCGCCATGCGACGGCCCTTCCATACGCGCTGGGGCGCGGTGGAGCCGATAGAGCCCGGCGCGCGGAGGCGGTTCTTCTGGCCGTGGGTCTTCGGGCCGCCGTGGAAACCGTGGCGCTTCACCACACCCTGGAAACCGCGGCCCTTCATCGTGCCGGACACCCGGACTTTATCTCCCTCTTTAAAATTAGAAACGGTGAGCTCCGCATCTTTTTCCGCGGACTCACCCTTGAACTCTACTTTGGTACGGCCGAACTTGACCTGTATTGCCTCGTAACCGTCCTTATCTTTGGTCTTCACCTGGGAAATCTGGTTCGGGGCGGCCGAAACCACGGTCACGGGCACGATCTTGCCGTCCTTCCAGACCTGCGTCATTTTGCCTTTTTTGCCCAAAATAAATGGCATGTTCTTTTTTGTCATCCTGGGCGACCAGAGGAAGTCTCTGTAGGAGTACTCTCTCCCGTGCACATACACGGGATAAACTCCGGACCTTCTGCCTCTTGAAGAACAGAAGGTTCTTCGCCGGGCTCAGAATGACAATGATTGTCTCTTCACTAAATAAAAACCGCGCAAGGGCCGTATGCCTTTGAGCGGCAACGTCCTTGTGGAAACGCCCTACCTTTTGATTGGTTGAACGTCCATTAAAGAGACTGGGATATATTAAGGCATTATAAAAAAAGTGTCAACATGCGGTTTTAAACAGTTGCTGGCCGCCCGGAAAGGGTCGGCCAGCACATGTCTTTACGGGCGGGCGGATCCCACAGACAGCTCTGCGCGTATCACCTGATCGGCCCAGCGGCGAAACGCGAGAAGGACTGTTACCGTCCTTTTCCCCAATTCCTGGGCCCGTAGCTCGGTACTGCTCGGAGTTCCCGGCTTGAAAGGTCTGAAAAGGCTGAAGCCGAACAGTTTGTAGTCGTGGTTCTCCCGCTGCAGCTCCCGGATCTCCGTGACAATCAAGCGCCTCAACGCGGATCTGAGAGAGACCTGAGTGTCCTCGAAAAACGCTGTTTCGATCCCGGCCCAGCGCCGCTTGACCTCGAGCGCATAGCTCGGCTCGAAGTCGAACTCCTCCGCAGTGAGCTCCATCTCGTGGATATATCTCTCAAGGTCCCCCAGGGTCCTTATCGAATCGATCAGAATCATGGCGGCCTCCTGCCTGTGTTAAATCATGGGTCTGGTGCAATGTCAATATCAAGTAAAGTTGGACATCTGTTTGCAAGCAGCGCTTACTTGACTTTAATACAATATTATTTTATGTTCCAAACCAGGAGGCATCAGTGAAAACACCCCCCACATTCTTCTGTTTCTCGGCCTTGCCGTGAGCGCCAAATATGCAGGATCGCTGCCGATCGGCATCCTCATTCTGGCAATCGGATTCGCGGCGGACATGGTCATCCGCAAGATCCGTCGTGCGGCGTAAGGCAAATCCCAGGGAGAGCCAACCCCCTCCCCCCATCCGAGCCGGGAATCCCCGGATTATCGGTTCAGATGGGATAATCAAAAAGCGCCCTCAAGGGCGCTTTTTGATTCAGATTCCAGTTTCCAGATTCTCTCCTAAATGATTTTGATCTCCACGTCCACGCCCGCCGGGAGATTCATGTTCCCGAGAGACTCCACGATCTTCTGGCTGGGGTTCAGGATGTCCAAGAGTCGCTTGTGTACCCTGAGCTCGAACTGCTCGCGCGAGTTCTTGTCTATGAAGGTGGACCGGTTCACGGTGTACTTCTTCATCTCCGTCGGGAGCGGGATCGGGCCGATGACCTCGGCATCGTTCTTCTCCGCGATCTCGATGATCTGGCGCACGGAGTTGTCGATCAGCTTGTGGTCGTATGCGCGTACGCGCAGGCGGAGCTTTTGGGGAGCGTCGGCTTTCTTGGCCATAGGTTACAGGTTACAGGTTACAGGTTACAGGAATGAAGTTTCAACCTGTAACCTGTCACCTATAACCTTTTTGCTAGCTATTTATTTATCTTCGTGACCACTCCGGCTCCGACCGTTTTGCCGCCTTCGCGGATGGCGAAGCGCTGCTTCTCCTCGAGCGCGACCGGGGCGATGAGCTTCACGCCCACTTTCACGGTCTCGCCCGGCATGACCATCTCCGTGCCTTCGGGCAGAGTGACCTCGCCGGTCACGTCGGTCGTGCGGATGTAGAATTGCGGCTTATAGCCCTTGAAGAACGGGGTATGGCGGCCGCCTTCCTCCTTGGAAAGCACGTACACCTCGGCATCGAACTCGGTGTGCGGGGTCACGGAACCGGGCTTCGCAAGCACCTGGCCGCGCTCCACGTCCTCCTTCTTCAAGCCGCGGAGCAGGATGCCGACGTTGTCGCCAGCCTGGCCCTCATCGAGGAGCTTGTTGAACATCTCGATGCCGGTCACCACGGTCTTCTGGGTCGGCTTGAGGCCGATGATCTCGATCTCTTCGTTGACCTTCACGATGCCGCGCTCCACGCGGCCGGTGACTACGGTGCCGCGGCCTTCAATCGAGAAGATGTCCTCGATCGGCATGAGGAACGGCTTGTCCAGCTCGCGGACGGGGTCCGGGATGAACGTGTCGAGCGCGGTAATGAGCTCCATGATCGGCTTGGCCTCATCGGAGTCCGGCGAGGCGGAATTCAAAGCCTTGAGCGCAGAGCCCCGGATGATCGGCGTATTGTCGCCGTCGTAGTTGTACTTCTTGAGGAGCTCGCGGACCTCGGATTCAACGAGATCAATGAGCTCGGGGTCGTCTACCATATCCACCTTATTCAGGAATACCACGACCTTCGGCACGCCTACCTGGTAGGCCAGGAGGATGTGCTCGCGGGTCTGGGGCATCGGACCGTCCGTCGCCGCGACCACGAGGACCGCGCCGTCCATCTGGGCGGCACCGGTAATCATGTTCTTGATGTAGTCGGCGTGGCCCGGCGCGTCCACGTGCGCATAGTGGCGCTTCTCGGACTCGTATTCCGAGTGATGGAGAGCGATGGTGATGCCGCGCGCCTTTTCCTCGGGGGCGTTGTCGATCTGGTCGACCGCCTCTTCTTTCTTCGCCCAGCCCTTCATGTGGAGGACGTGGGTGATCGCCGCGGTCAAGGTGGTCTTGCCGTGGTCGACGTGCCCGATGGTGCCGACGTTTACGTGCGGCTTGCCACGGGTAAATTTCTCTTTTTCGGCCAGGTGGTGTTTGTTTTTGTTTTTGTTTTTTACCTGGTTAAAGGCCCGGCAGGGCCTTTCAAGTGCCTACAGATTGTAATCGAAAAGGCGCGAAATCGTCAAGCGCCGTAGGGCGGTACCGCTATTTTTTACCCTCCACGATCGCGGCCTCCACGTTCTTCGGCGCGGGCTCGTAAGCGGCGAACTCCATGCTGAAAGAGCCGCGGCCCTGGGTCATGGACCGGATCTGGGTCGCGTATGCGAACATCTCGGAAAGGGGCACTTTGACGTCGATGACGCGCAGATTGCCGCGCTCGCCCATCGCCTCGATGCGGCCGCGACGGGAGTTCAAGTCGCCCGTCACCTCGCCGATGAAATCGGCGGGCACGAGCACCTGCACCCGCATGATGGGCTCCAGGATCACGGGCTTGGCCATCTTGGCTGCCGCCTGGAAGGCCATAGAAGCGGCGATCTTGAAAGCGGCTTCGGAGGAGTCCACGTCGTGGTAGGAACCGTCGTCCACGGTAACCTCGATATCCACCATCGGGTAACCGGCCACAATGCCGCGCCCCATCGCCTCCTTCGCGCCTTTCTCGATCGGATTGATGAACTCTTTGGGAATGGCGCCGCCTTTGGTAGCGTCCACGAACTCGAAGCCGGTGCCCCTTTCGCGGGGCTTCAGAACCAGCCAGCAGTGGCCGTACTGGCCGCGGCCGCCGGACTGCTTGATGTACTTCCCTTCCGCCCGCGCCTCCATAGTGATCGCTTCCTTGTAGGCCACCTGCGGCCGGCCGGTGTTGGCTTCCACGTTAAATTCGCGCTTCATGCGGTCCACCAGCACCTCGAGCTGCAGCTCGCCCACGCCCGCGATGATGGTCTCACCGGTCTCTATGTCGCCGGACACCCGGAAGGTGGGGTCCTCGTCCGCCAAACGCCGCAAGGCGCCGCCCATCTTCTCCTGGTCGGCCTTGGTCTTCGGCTCGATGCGCATGGAAATAACGGGCTCCGGGAAGGAGATAGATTCGAGGATGACGGGCTTCTCCGGATCGCAGAGCGTATCGCCGGTCGTCGTGTTCTTGAGGCCCACGAGCGCCGCGATGTCCCCCGCGTAGACCTCGTCCACCTCTTCACGGTCGTTCGCGTGCATGCGGACGATGCGGGAAATGCGCTCGGTCTCGCCCTTAGTCGCGTTGTAGACGTACGAGCCCTTCTTCAATACGCCGGAGTAGTTCCGGAAGTACGCCAGAGATCCCACGTAAGGGTCGGTTGCGATCTTGAAGGCTAGGCCGGCGAACGGCATGTCGTCCTTGCCCGCTTCGCGGGAGAGCTCCTCGCCCGTCTTCGGGTCGGTGCCTTTAACCGGCGGCAGGTCGAGCGGGGAAGGCAAGTAATCCACCACGGCGTCCAACATGAACTGCACGCCCTTGTTCTTAAGGGCCGAGCCGCAAAGGACCGGCACGATGCTGTTCGCGATGACCCCTTTGCGCAGCGCGCGCTTCAATTCCTCGAGGGAGATCTCTTGGCCGGCGAGGTACTTCTCCATCGCCGCGTCGTCCGCCTCCACGATCTTCTCGATGAGCTCGTGGCGGCGGGTCTCTACCTCCTCTTTCATGGATTCGGGGATCTCCAGCTCGATTATGCGCTCGCCGTGCTCGCCCTCAGAACCGTAAGCCTTCTTTTCCAAAAGATCGATCACTCCCTTGAAGTCGGCCTCGAGGCCGATCGGCAGCTGCATGCGGATGGCGTTCGTGGTGAGCCTGTCCAGTATGGACGCGTAGCTCCGCTCGAAGGAGGCGCCCGTGCGGTCCAGCTTGTTGATGAAGCATACCCGCGGTACCTTGTAGTCGTCCGCGTAATGCCAGTTCGTCTCCGATTGGGGCTCCACGCCCGCCACGCCGTCGAAGACGACCACCGCGCCGTCGAGGACACGCAAGGAGCGCTTCACCTCCACGGTGAAGTCGATGTGGCCGGGCGTATCGATCAGGTTGATCTGATGCTCGAAGGCCTTGTCCCCCTTCCTGTGGGTGGGGATCCAGAAGGCCGTGGTCGCCGCGGAGGTGATGGTGATGCCGCGCTCGCGCTC